>JBJMLK010000001.1:0-8566 GCA_045805345.1 Thermoleophilaceae bacterium
GCCGTCTGCACGAACCCCTCCACGGGCGGATTGCCAAGCTTCGTCTTGGTCTGGCCCTCGAACTGCGGGTCCTGGAGCTTGACCGAGATGATCGCCGTGAGGCCCTCGCGAACGTCCTCGCCCTGGAGGTTGTCGTCCTTCTCTTTGAGCTCGCCGATCTTGCGCGCGTACGCGTTTATGGTGCGGGTCAGGGCCGAGCGGAAGCCGGACAGGTGCGAGCCGCCCTCGTGCGTGTTGATGTTGTTGGCGAACGAGAGCAAGGTCTCCTGGTAAGAGGTGTTCCACTGCATCGCCACCTCGACCTCGGCGGTGTCCCCCGAGTCGTCGAGGTAGATGACCTTCTTGTGCAGCGCGTCGCGCGTGCCCTGCGAGTGCAGGTAGTGCACGAAGTCGACGATCCCGCCGTCGTACTGGTACGTCTCGGTGAAGGTCTCGCCGCGCTCGTCGGTGAACGCGATCCGCAGGCCCTTGGTGAGGAAGGCCATCTCGCGGAAGCGCTGCTCGAGGACCGTACGGTCGTAGTCGATCGTCTCGAAGATCTCGAGGTCGGGGAGGAAGGTGATGCTCGTGCCGTGGCGATCGGTCTTGCCGCCCTTCGCGAGGGCCCCCTGCGGGACGCCGCGCTCGTACGTCTGCGTCCACTCGAAGCCTTCGCGCCAGATCGTGAGCTGGAGTCGCTCGGAGAGGGCGTTGAAGACCGAGACGCCGACTCCGTGGAGTCCTCCCGAGACCTTGTAGCCGCCACCGTCGCCGAACTTGCCGCCCGCGTGGAGGACGGTGAGCACGACCTCGGCGGCCGGCTTGCCCTCCTTCTTCATCACGTCGACGGGGATGCCGCGGCCGTTGTCGGTCACCGTGACGCTCGAGTCGGGGTGGATGAAGATCTCGACGGTGTCGGCCTCGCCGGCGAGCGCCTCGTCGACCGAGTTGTCCATGACCTCGTAGATGAGGTGGTGGAGGCCGCGCGGGCCGGTGGAGCCGATGTACATGCCGGGGCGCTTACGGACCGCCTCGAGGCCCTCGAGGACGGTGATGTCCTTGGCGCCGTACGAGGAGTTTCCGTTGGCCTTCTTGGCCGGCTTCTTGGCTGGTGGCAAAGGGCCCTTTCTCTAGGTTCCCCAGACGTGACGAACCCCGACTCCGCGCGCGTCGCAGCGGGCGTCGGGGCGGTACGTCCGAACTGCGCCAAGGATAGCAGTGCCGACGGCTGGAACGAGGGTCAGTTGCGTTACAAAATGCCCGCAAATGCCGCAGATTTGTGAAGTTATGGAAACGATTCTGCGACAGGTCCGCAGCGCGCGGCCGACGGGCCGTCGCGAGGCGTGGTCGGGGCGCGTGCGGAGCGCCGTGCCGCGAGGGGTTTCAGCCGCCGCGCGGACGGGCCGCGACAGGCCGCAACTTGCGCACCGGACCGGCGCCTTCGGAGGCCCCCAGCGCGGCGTTGAGGCGCGCCACGAGCTCCGGGCCGAGGAGGTCGAGCTCCTGGGCCCAGACCGCTGACTTGCAAGCGACGGTCACGACGCCCTCGCGCTCGGATACCGGCTCCGCCTCCGCCGCGATCGCGGCGCCGACCGCGTCGGGCCAGCGCGCCTGCACGCGCGCGAGCGTCGTGGCCGGCGCGAGGTCGGCCGTGAGCGCATCGAGCGCAGCCCCGAGGCGGCGCGGAGCGAGCCGCCTCACGTGGCGGACCGCCTCATGCGGCGGCCTCCGACGGCGCGTGCGAGATCGCGTTTCCCTCCGCGACGGCGATCACCGCGACGTCCGCGGCGTCGGCCCCCGGCACGTGCGCGGCCTCCGTCGTGGTCACGACGGCCTGTCCCTCCGCGCGTACGAGCGACGCGAGGCGCTCGCGGCGGGCGGCGTCGAGCTCCGACATCACGTCGTCGAGCAGCATCAGCGGCGGTGTGCCCCGCTCGGCGAGCACGTCGCGCTCGGCGAACAGCAGGGCGAGCAGGGCGATCCGCTGCTGGCCCTGCGACCCGAGCGCGCGGAGCAGCCGGCCGCCGTGGCGCAGCGCTAGGTCGTCGCGGTGGGGACCGTGGGTGGTGAAGCCGCGCTCGAGGTCGCTCGCGCGGCGCTCGGCCAGCTCCGCGCGGATCGTCTCGACGGCGGCGCCGGCGCAGCGCGGCGCGTAGCAGAGCTCGGCCGGCTCGGGGAGCCCCAGCTCGGCTGCGCGCTCGGCGAACGGAGGGGCGACCAGCTCGGTGGCCGCCGCCCTGTGCGCCATCAGCTCGGCGCCGTGGCGGGCCAGCTCGGCGTCCCACTGGTCGAGCAGCTCGGCGCGGGCGGCTCCCGCCCGCACGCGGCCGATCAGGGCATTGCGCTGGGCCAGCGCCTTCGAGTACGCCGCGCGGGTGGTGGCGCGGGCCGGCCAGAGCGCCGACACGACCTGGTCGAGGTGAGCGCGCCGCCCCGCGGGCGCACCCTTCACGAGGTCGAGCCGGTCGGGCAGGAAGACGCTGACGAGCGGCCGCGGCGGATCACTGCCGCGCTGGAGCGGCGCGCCGTCCACGCGGATCAGCTTGTCCTGGCCGGGCTCGATGCCCACCTCGAGCAGGTGGGCGCCGTCGTCCGCCGCGACGTCGACCTCCACGCGGGCCACGCGCGTGCCGAGCCTCACCATCTCGCGCTCGTTCGACGTCCGACAGGAGCGCGCGGTGAGCCCGAAGTAGATCGCCTCGAGGAGGTTGGTCTTGCCGGCGCCGTTCGCGCCGGCGATCACGTTGAGGCCCGGCCCGAGCGCGACGTCACCGCGCTCGTAGTTTCGGAAGTCGCGCAGCCGGACGCGCGTGAGGTGCATGGCTGGCTACACGTTGAGCCGGATCGGCATGACGAGGTAGATGAAGCTGCCGGCGGCGTCGCCCTCGCCCGACGCCTCGATCAAGCCCGGCCGCAGCGGGCTGATCAGCTTCAGGACCAACTCGTCGGCCTCGGCGCTCTCGAGCCCCTCGCGCAGGAACTCCGGGTTGAAGCCGATCTCGAGCGGCTCGCCCTTGAACGGCACGGGGAGCGACTCGCTGGCCTCGCCGATGTCGGGCGTCTGCGCCGACACCTCGAGGGTGCCCTCGCTGAAGCGCATCCGCAGCGGCGCGTTCTTCTGCGCGAGCAGGCTCACGCGGCGCACGACCTCGAGCAGCTCGGGAGTGCTCACGCGAAGCTCGTGCTCGAACGACTCGGGCAGGAGCTGCTTGTAGTTGGGGAAGCGACCCTCCACGAGCCGCGACGAGAGCGTCACGTCGGTCAGCCGGAAGATCACCTGGTGCTCGAGCGCCGCGACCTCGATCTCCCCGCCGCCGTCACCCGACGCGATCCGGCCCAGCTCCTGAAGCGTGCGAGCGGGCACGTTCGCTTCTAGCGAACCGTCGAGCGTCTGCTCCAGCGGCGTCTCCTTGACGCTGAGGCGGTAGGAGTCGGTGGCGACCATGCGCAGCTCGCGCTCGGAGGCCGAGACGAGCACGCCGGTGAGGTGAGGACGCGTCTCGTCGCGCGAGGCGGCTCGCGCCACTCGGTTGATGGTCGACACGAACGCCGGCGCGGGCAGCTTCATCACCGTCGCGTCGCCGATCTCGGGGAGGCGCGGGAACTCGTCGGAGGGCAATGTGCGCAGGTGGAAGCGCGACGGGCCCGAGACGACCTCGACGTCGCCGTGCGACGAGCGGTACTCGAGTGACAGGTCGCTCTTCGGCAGCGACCGAACGACGTCGAGGAGGAGTCGGCCCGGCACGACCGCGTGGCCGTCGCGCTCCGGATCGACCGCCACCGCAACGCGTACGCCCAGCTCCATGTCGGTGGCCTGCAGCTCGACCGATCCGTTCTCGGCTCGGATCATCACGCCGGCCAGCGTCTGGATCGCGCTGCGCGTGGAGGCGCCTCGCACGGCGATGCCGAGTGAGGCCAGAAACCGGTCCTTGTCGATCGAGAACTTCATCTAGATGGATCTTGTTGTGGAGGTAGGTGCTGTTGGGATGTTGGTGGCCTCGGTCGAGCCGCTTGCCAGAGCGGAATGTGGCTGTGTGGAAGCTGTCGATTGTCTCATCGGTGCCGGTCGCCTCAGGAGCCGGCGCCGAGCTCGGAGCGGGCTCGCTCCACGGCACCGGTTGTCTCCGGGTGCTTGCCGAGCTCGGAGGCTATCCGGCGGTGGGCGTGAAGGACCGTCGAGTGGTTGCGACCTCCGAAGTGACGACCGATCGCCGGGAGGCTCTGATCGGTGAGCTCGCGCGAGAGGTACATGGCCACCTGGCGGGCCAGGGCCACGCGCGGCCGGCGGTCCTGGGCGAGAAGCGACTCGGCCGGGACGTCGAGCGCCAGCGCCGCGGCGCGCTGGATTTCGCCGAGCGAGGCTGGCGCAGGAGGGTCGGCGCCGTAGAGACTGGCGAGCACGCGTTGCGCGAGCTCAGGCGTGGGCTCCTCGCCACGCAGGGAGGCGTAGGCGACGACGCGGATCAACGCGCCCTCGAGTGCCCTCACGCTGGTGGTGACGTGGGTGGCGATCGTGCGCAGCGTGTCCTGGCCGACGCCGGCGAGCGCGTCGGCGCGAGCGCGCTGGGCGAGGATGGCAAGCCGCGCGTCGAGGCTCGGCGCGTCGAGCTGAGCCACCAGGCCGCATTCGAAGCGCTCGCGCAGACGCGTCTCGAGCTTCTCGATGTCGCGTGGCCGGCGGTCGCTGGTGATCACCAGCTGGCTGCCGGCCTCGTAGAGCGCGTTGAACGTGTGGAAGAACTCCTCCTCGGTGCGCAGCTTCTCGGCGAGGAACTGGACGTCGTCCACGAGCAGGACGTCGGCGTCGCGGAAGCGCGCGCGGAACGCGCGCGTCTCGCCGCTGCGCACCGCGCGGACGAACTCGCTCGTGAAGTCCTCGACGGTCACGTAGCGCACGGTCAGCCCGGCGCCGAACGCCTGCACGTAGTTGCCGATCGCGTGGAGCAGGTGGGTCTTCCCGAGTCCGGGTGGGCCGTGGATGAACAGCGGGTTGTAGGCCTGGGCGGGCTGCTCGGCCACGGCGAGCGCGGCGCCGTGGGCAAGGCGGTTGCCGTCGCAGATCACGAAGCGCTCGAACGTGTAGCGCGGGTTGAGGGGCTCGCCGGCGACGGGGGCGCCGCCGCTTGCCTCGGGGTCGGCCGGCGGTTGCCAGCGGGCGTCGACGATCTCGATCGATCGCGCGACGCCGGATGTCTCCGCGGCCTTGCGCAGCAGTGGGAGGAAGCTGTCCTGGACCCAGCTGCGGATGTGGTCCGGCGCGCGCAGGAAGAGCGTCCCGCCCACGTGGCCGACCGGCTCGAGCGGCTCGAGCCAGATGTGGAAGGTGAAGTCCGTGACCTCCTGCCGGAGTACCCGCTCGATGCTCGCCCAGTACGCGCCGAGCGCGTTCGGGGGCGGCGGGTCTGGTTCTCCGGGTAGCGGCAAGCGGCAGCCCTCCGGGCGGCTCGGACGGACGACGTATCTCGTGAGGAAGAGCCGGTCCGTGCACGCCGGACGGCCCTCGGCGCGGGCAGTGTAGCGCTGGGTCGTGGGGCTCCGGGAGCCGTTACGCGGCTTCCCGAGCGGGCTTCCCGCAAATCGCGGCAAAAGCCGTGCGCCGCGTGCAATCGCGCCGAACGCCCACGCAAATAGCCTCCACCGACGGTTGTGCACAGGCTGTCCACAGGCCTGGATCGCCCCGGCTGGAGGGGCGCCGACGGCCCCTATACTCTCGACGTCGTCCCCGCCCGCCCGGGGCGCCTCACCGATCGCCATGAAGCGGACCTACCAGCCGAAGAAGCGCAAGCGCGCCCGCACCCACGGGTTCCGCGCGCGGATGCGCACGCGCTCGGGGCGGCTCCTGATCAAGCGGCGCCGCGCGAAGGGCCGCAGGCGGCTCACGCCGTAGCGATGACCGGGAGCGACGGCGGCGTCGGGCGCCGCGGCAGGCGCGGCCGGCTGTCGAGGAGCGCCGACTTCGACCGCGTCTACCGGGAGGGTCGCTCGCACGCCAGCCGCTGGCTCGTCCTCTACTCGTTCCCGCGCGCGGGGGGCCCCGACGACGATCCCCGCCTGGGGGTGTCGGTGGGCCGGAAGGTCGGGGGAGCCGTGGAGCGCAACCGGGTGAAGCGCGTCCTGCGCGAGGCCTTCTGGACCGTCGCTGCGGAGCTGCCCGAGGGGCACGACTTCGTGCTCGTGGCGCGCCCCGATGCCGGCGCACTGGTGCGCGACGGTGGCGCCGCGGGAGTCGAGTCCGCGCTCCGCGAGCTCGTCTCCTCCTCCGGTCTGGTTGCCGAGGGGACGGGAGCGCCGTGAGGCGCGCTCTGCGCGAGGCGTTCCTCCTGCCCCTCCACCTCTACCGGAGGGTTATCTCCCCTGTTCTCAGGCCGCACTGCCGCTACTCGCCGAGCTGCTCGGAGTACGCGCTCGACGCCGTGCGGGAGTACGGGGTGATCCGCGGCGCGGTGCTCGCCGCATGGCGGGTCATGCGCTGCAACCCGTGGAGTCACGGCGGCGTCGACCCCGTGGCGCAGCAGAGACTCTTCCGGCCGCGCGCGGCGGCGCGCTAGCCCGTGTTCGTCGTCGCGAACATCCTGCAGCCGCTGATCGACGTCAACGACGCGATCGTCAAGTTCTGGCACGACACCGTGGGGCTCGGCTGGGGCCTGTCGATCATCGGGCTCACCGTGGTCGTCCGGCTCGCCATCCTCCCGCTGACCTTCAAGCAGGTCCGGTCGATGCAGGGGCTCCAGAAGCTCCAGCCCGAGATGAAGAAGATCCAGGCGCGCTACAAGGAGGACAAGAAGCGCCAGCAGGAAGAGATGATGAAGCTCTACCAGGAGCATCAGATCAACCCGCTGGGGTCGTGCCTGCCACTGGTGCTCCAGCTGCCGTTCTTCTTCGCCCTCTACCAGACGTTGAGGAAGGGCGGCGAGATCTTCGGGCAGATCCAGGGTCCGCCGCCGGACGACAACGGCTTCCTCTTCATTCCGGACCTGACGAAGTCGGCGACGGGCGGCGTGCTCGTGGCCCTCTTGATCCTCTACGTGGGCACGCAGCTCGCCTCGAGCTGGGTGTCGGCCGTCAACGTCCAGGACCAGACGCAGCGGCGACTGCTCTTCATCTTCCCGATCTTCTTCTCCTTCATCGTCATCCGCTTCCCGGCGGGCCTGATCGTCTACTGGATCACCACCAACGTGTGGACGGTCAGCCAGCAGCTGTTCATACGGAGGTTCATGCCGCCGCCGGAGCCGGCGGTCGCGGGAGCAGCGGGAGCCACGCCGGCCGCCGCCAGCGGCGACAAGCCCTTCGGTGGGTTCCTCGCGCGCGCGATGGGCGGGGGCGGCAGCGGCGGCGATGGGTCGTCGGCGTCCGGCGGCGCGCGCGACAGGTCGTCGTCCAGCTCGCGCGGCGGTCGCACCGCGGCGCCTGCGCGCGAGCGGCCGAGGGGTGGTGGCGGTCGCTCCAAGCGGTCGGCGTCATCGGGGCGATCGGGGGATGGGAAGGGCGAATCGAGCGGTGGCGGGGACGGCAATGGCGGCCCCCGGAAGGCGCCGCCGCCCTCGCCGCGCAAGAAGAAGAAGCGCTCTGGCCGCCGCCGCTAGGCCGCCGCGTCGCGGCTTCGGCAGAATGCCGGGCTGATGGCGGCGGACGGGTCCCAAGAGAGCTTGCGCGCCGACGGCGAGGGGGCGACGCTCGGCGAGGCGAAGTGGAGCGCGGTCAAGGCGCTCGAGCGCGAGCGGCCGGGGATCGACGCCGACGACGTGACCTTCGAGGTGCTCGACGAGGGCGACGAGGCGGAGGGCAGGCCCGCGCGGGTGCGCGGCCAGCTCGATCCCGATGCCGCCGCGGCCGCGGCCGGCGGGAGCTTCGAGCTGCCCGACGAGCCCGGGGAGCGAATCCGAGCGTTCCTCTCGCGCGTGGTCGTTGCGCTCGATCTGCGCGCGAGCGTGGACATCGAGGAGGACGACGAGGAGATCCGCGCGACCGTGAACGGCGACGACCTCGGGCTGATGATCGGCAAGCACGGGACGACGATCGACGCGCTGCAGCACCTGGCTCAGCGGATCGGCTTCCGCACCCAATCGGCCGACCGCAAGTCTGTGGTGGTCGACGCTGCCGGCTACCGCGAGCGCCGCGAGGGCGTCCTCCACCGGGCGGCCGACCGCGCGGCCTCGGAGGCGCTTGACTTCGGCCGCGCCGTCGAGCTCGAGCCCATGAACGCCGCCGAGCGCCGGATCGTCCACACGTACCTGCGCGACCGAACCGACGTCCAGACGCACAGCGAGGGCGACGAGCCGGATCGCCGGCTCGTGGTCTCCCCGGTTCGTGGCGAGTAGCCGGGCCGCCAGGGGGCTCACTCCGTTTTCACGTGAAACGGTCCCGGCTCCGGACGCTCGGCCCCAACCCTCAATCACCCTCAAGGGGGTCAGACCCCGTTTCACGTGAAACGCTCCCGGGGTGGAGCTGAGCGAGGCCGTCGTCAGACACGGGGTGGGCCCGGATGCCGTTGAGCCGCTCGCCCGATTGCTCGCGGCGCTGCGCGAGGAGCCCGACCCGCATACGACGGTGTCGGCGGACGACGAGGTCGACGTGCACGTCGCCGACA
>JBJMLK010000002.1:0-5573 GCA_045805345.1 Thermoleophilaceae bacterium
ACGAGAGCGCGCGGGACCCGCGCTTCGCGAAGCTCAGCGAGCTGCGATTCGACTAGACGCGGCCTCGCGGCTCCGTGCCGCCAGCGCCCGCAACCTGGTCGTGGTCGCCGCCGTGGTGGGGTTGCGCGCGATCGCCATCCTCGTGATCGCCGGCGAGCTCGGGCCGCGCCGCCAGGGCGAGGTGGCGCTCGCTCAGGCGATCGCCGTGGTCGGCGGCGCGCTGGCCAGCTGCGGGCTCGAGGTGAGCCTCGTCAGGTCGTCGGCGATCGCCGAGCTGCGGCCGGCCGCCGCCGGCGCCTTCTGGACGCACGCCGCGCTCGTGACCCTCGCGACATCGGTCGCCGTCGCGGCGCTCGCCGCGGCGGGCGCCGGGACCGGCGCGGTGGCCGCCGGTTTGGTCGGGCTCGCCGGCACGCTCGTCACGCGCCTCGCGGCGGGCTGCGCGCTCGGGCAGGAGCGGCGGCGCGCGTACGCGCTGCTGATGGTCGTGCCGGCCTTCGCGTTCCTCGCGGCCGTGGTCGTGCTGGCGGCGTCGGGCTCGCTCACCACGCGGGCGGCGCTCGCCGCGTTCGCGCTCGCTCCGGTGGGCGCGGCGCTCGCGCTGCTGCCGCTCGTCGCCCGCTGGCTGCCTCCGTCGCTGCTGCGGCGGCCGTGGCTGGCGGAGCCCTACCGCACCGGACTCGCCGCCTTCCCGGGAGCGCTGGCGCACACCACGAACGCTCGCCTCGACCAGCTCGTTATCGCGATCTTCCTGCCGCGCTCCGACCTCGGCCTGTACAGCGTGGCGGTCGCCTCGTCGGAGCTCACGACGCTCCCGGCCGAGGCGACGGGCAACGTCGTGCTCGCGCACGCCAGCGCGGGCCGGATCGAGGGCCGCCGGACCGTGACCCGCGCCGCCGCCGAGGCCGCCGTGCTCGCGGCGCTCGCGGTGCCCGCCTACGTGCTCTTCGTGAAGACGGCGCTGCCGCGCTACGAGGACTCGCTGCCGCTGTTCCTGGTGCTGCTCCCCGGCGCCGCCGCGCTCGCCACGGGCCGCGTGCTCGCCGCGTACGTCGCGGGCCGCGGGCGGGTGTGGGCAACGTCGCGCGTGGCGCTCATCACCGCCGCGGCGACGCTCGCGCTCGACCTCGCGCTGATCCCGTCCGTCGGCGTGGTCGGCGCTGCCGTGGCCTCTTCGCTGGCGTACGCGCTGAGCGCGGCCCTGCTGCTGCGCGCCGCCCGCGACGCCGACCGCCGGCGCTAGACGATCATCTAGACTCGCCCCGCTATGGCCGTCCCAAAGCAGAAGCAATCCCACGCGCGCACCAACAAGCGCCGCTCGCAGCACAAGATCACGCCGCCGCGGCTGCAGTCGTGCCCGCAATGCCACTCCCCGGTGCTCCCGCACCGCGTCTGCCCGACGTGCGGGCACTACCGCGGGCGCGAGGTCGTGGCCCCCAGCGGCCCCGGTCTCGACGACTAGCATCGCCACCGTGATCGCGCTCGACGCGAACGGGGCGGACCGGGGTCCCCGGAACGTCGCCGAGGGCGGACGCCGCGCGGGCGTCCCGGTGACGGTCTTCGGCCCCGCCGCGGAGCTCGACGGCTTCGAGAACGTGGTCGACGCGCCGGTGGCCGTGACCAACGACGAGGACCCCGCGCACGCGGTACGCGCGAAGCCCGACTCCTCGATCGTGCAGGCGGCGCGCGCGGTGAAGGACGGCCGGGCGGGCGCGTTCGTCACCCCCGGCTCGACCGGGGCCGCGCTGGCCGCCGGGCTCTTCCACCTGAAGCGGATGCGCGGCGTGCACCGCCCGGCCGTGGCGGTGCGAGTGCCGGTGCCGGGCCGCGCGGTGCTGCTGCTCGACTGCGGCGCAAACGTCGACTCGCGGCCGGAGTGGCTCGTGCAGTTCGCGTACATGGGCGCGGCCTACATGGAGGCCGTCTACGGGGTCGAGCGCCCGCGGGTGGGCCTCATGTCGGTGGGCGAGGAGCCGAAGAAGGGCACCGACTCGGTGGTCGAGGCCAACGGGGTCCTGAGCGACGGTCCGCTGAACTTCGCCGGCAACGTGGAGGGCAACGACCTGATGACGGGCCAGCTCGACGTCGTCGTGACCGACGGGTTCACGGGCAACGTCGCGCTGAAGACCATCGAGGGCACCGCGATCACGGTCATGGGCGCGGTGCGCGACGCGGTCCGGTCGGGCCCGGTCTCGACGCTCGGCGGCCTGCTGATCCGTAAGAAGGCGCGCCGGCTGCGCGAGGAGCTGAACCAGGACGCCGTCGGGGCCGGGATCGTCCTCGGCCTACGCGGGCTCGCCTTCGTCACGCACGGCAACGCGACGCCCGCGGGCGTGGCGACCGCCGTCCAGCTCGCGCACCGGGCCGTCGAGGAGGGCGTGGTCGAGCGCACCGAGGCGGCGCTCCGCGCGAGCGGCTCGCTGGCCGCCGCGTCCGCTGCCGCTGTTAGCGTCGGGAGCAGGTCATGACCAGGGAGGAGGTGTTCGAGCGCGTCAGGGGCTACCTGGCCACCGAGCTGGCCGTCGACGCCGGTGAGATCGGCGACGGCACGCGCTTCAAGGACGACCTGAACGCCGACTCGCTGCACCTGGTCGAGCTCCTCGTGGAGCTCGAGGACTCTTATGGCATCCGAATCCCCGACGACGAGGCGGCCAAGATGGAGACCGTGGGAGCGGTCGTCGACTTCGTGGCCGGCCGCGTCCCCGAAAAGGCCTCCTGACGCACTGGACTCGCTCAGGTCGCTTCTCGACGAGCTGCCGCGCGATCTCGCCGAGCAGGCGTTCACGCACTCGTCGTGGGTTGAGCGGCGTACCGACTCCTACGAGCGGCTCGCGTTCCTCGGAGACGTCGTGTTGAGCATCGCGATCTCCGACCACATCTACCCGCGCTTCCCCGGCTGGGGCGCCGGCCGCCTGACCAAGCTCCGTGCGCAGGCCGTGTCGCGGCAGGCGTGCGCGGACGTCGCCCGCGAGCTGGGCGTGCCGGACCGGTTGCGCGAGCACGCGCCGGACGGGGTCGGCAAGAACGCCGAGGTGCTCATCGGGAGCGACCGGATCCTCGCGTCGGTGTGCGAGGCGGTGATCGGCGCGGCGTACCTGGCGTTCGGGGCCGACCGGGTCGCGCCGGCCGTGGTCGCCGCGTTCGCCCAGCAGGTCGACGACGCGATCGAGAACCCCGTCGACTACAAGTCGCTGCTCCAGGAGACGCTCGCCCGCCGCTCCGAGCTCGTGACTTACCGCGTGGTCGAGACCACGGGCCCCGCCCACGACCGCGACTTCGTGTCGGTGGCCGAGGTCTCCGGCGAGGAGATCGGCCGCGGCGCCGGCAAGACCAAGAAGGCCGCCGAGCAGGAGGCCGCCTCGCAGGCGCTCGAGCGCGTCGAGGAGGAGTGGCCCCCGGAACCTGGAAAGGCCGGGTAGGGGCGACCCTCTAGCCATGCACCTGCGGTCGATCAGCCTCAAGGGCTTCAAGTCGTTCCCCGACCGGACGAAGCTCGACTTCACCCCGGGGGTCTCGGTGATCGTCGGGCCGAACGGGTCCGGCAAGTCCAACATCACCGACGCCGTGCTGTGGGCGCTCGGCGAGCAGAGCCCGCTGGCGGTGCGCGGCCAGACGATGCAGGACGTGATCTTCGCCGGCGGCCACGGGGTGCCGTCGCGCAACGCGGCTGAGGTCGAGGTGGTGATCGACAACCCCCACGGCGTCCTCGACGGGCAGTTCTCCGAGCTGTCGATCGTCCGCCGGCTCGACCGCTCGGGCGATGGCGAGTACCGCCTGAACGGCGCGCGCTGCCGGCTCGTCGACGTCCTCGAGGTCCTGTCCGACACCGGGCTCGGCAAGGAGATGCACTCGGTGGTCTCGCAGGGACGCGTCGAGGCGATCATCCACTCGAAGCCGCGCGACCGCCGGCTCCTCATCGAGGAGGCCGCCGGGCTCGGCAAGCACCGCAAGCGCCGTCGCCGTGCGCAGCTCAAGCTCGAGCGCACGCAGGACAACATCGCGCGCGTGCTCGACGTGGAGCGCGAGGCCCGGTCGCGGCTGCGGCCGCTCAAGCGCCAGGCCGAGGCGGCTGAGCTGCACGAGCGCCTGGAGCGCCAGTCGCTCGAAGCGCGCCTGGAGCTCGCGCGCGACGCCGCCGGGAGCGCGGGCCGCGAGCTCGCCGAGGCCGAGGCGGGCGCCGGCACCGCGCGCGAGCGGCTCGCCGAGGCGGAGCGGCTGCTGGGCGCGGTCGCCGAGCGGCGCGAGCGCGCGGAGGAGGAGTTCGCAGCCCACAGCCGGCGCCGCGAGGAGCTGTCGGGGCGACTGTTCGCCGCGCGCTCGGCGCAGGAGCGGATCGCGATGCGGCTCGAGCGAGCGCTCGACGTGGGAGCGCGGTCGGCCGACGTGGCCGGGCGCCTCCGCCGCGAGCGTGCGCAGCTCGAGGCCGAGCAGCGGGCGGCGCCGGAGGGATCGCCGACCGCGGACCGGGTCACGGCGCTCGACGCCGAGCTCGTGCAGATCGACGCCGAGCTGGCCGGCGCGGCCGAGCGCGAGGTCGCCGGGCTGGTCACCGAGCGCGACACCGCGGCCGCCCGCCGCGAGGAGCTCGAGTCGGCCCTCGCCGCCCGCCGCGGCGAGCTCGACGCCGCCGAGCAGGCCGCCGAGGCCGCCCGCAGGGCGCGCGGGGAGGCGGACCGGGAGGTCGAGGCCGCGCGCCGCCGCGCCGCCGAGGCCGGCGCCGAGCTGGCGGCCGTCAACCAGTTCCTGGCGAGTGCCCACGTCGCGCCGAGCGGCGGCCGGCCACTCGTCGCGGACCTTGGCGTCGAGCCCGGCTGCGAGACCGCGGTGGCCGCGGTGCTCGGGCCGCTCCTGCGCGCCGTGGTCGCGCCGACCATCGCGGACGCGGGCACGCTGCTCGACGGCGCGGGCGGCGACGGCGGCAGCGCACTCGTCGAACGTCCGGAAACCGGGTCCATGGACCCGGTAAATGGACGTTCGCCGGTCGAGGGCGCGCGCCGGATGCTCGACCTCGTCCGCCCGGCCCCGGCCGTGGCGCCCATCGCGGAGCGTCTGCTGGCCCACGCATGGCTGGTCCCCTCGCTGGACGGCATCGGCGCTGACTTCGACGGCATCGCGGCGACGGCCGACGGCCGCGTCTACTTCGCCGCCACCGGCGAGCTTCGCCAGGCGCCCGCCGGCGGCGACGAGCGGCTGCTCGAGCAGCGCTCGCGGCGCGAGGCGCTCGTCGCGGCGTCGGAGGACGCCGCGCGCGTCGAGGCGGCCGCGCTGGCCGCCGCACGGGAGGCGGAGCGGGCCGTGGCCGCCGCCTACGAGGGACGCGACCGGGCCGAGGCCGCGCTCCGGGCGGCGAGCCGCGAGCGCGACGACGCCGCGGAGGCCGTTCGCAGGACCGAGTGGCTGATCGAGCGCCGACGTGAGGCGCCCGCCGAGGGCCCCGCAGCGGTCCGCCGTGCCGAGGTGGCCGCCGAGCTGCGCGCCGAGCGCCGGCTGGCCGAGCAGGCCGAGCTGGCGCGCGCCGAGCGGGTGCGCCGCATCGCCGCCCTGGGCGAGCGCGCCACCGCCGAGTCGGCGAC
>JBJMLK010000003.1:0-7771 GCA_045805345.1 Thermoleophilaceae bacterium
GCTATGCGGGAGCCGGGTCGGCGACCGTCACGGCTGTCCTCGAGGACGGGTGGCTGATCGTCGAGGTGGCCGACGACGGCTGCGGTGGCGCCGACGTGAAGGGCGCGGGTCTGAGCGGCCTGGCCGACCGCGCCGCGGCACTCGGAGGCCGGCTGCAGGTAACGAGCCCGGCCGGCACCGGGACGACCGTGAGGGCGTCGATCCCATGCGCGTAGTCGTCGCCGAGGACGCCGTGCTGCTGCGCGAGGGCATCGTGCGCCTGCTCGGCGAGGCGGGGATCGAAGTTGTGGGCCAGGCCGGGGACGCCGAAGACCTGCTCCGCAAGGTGCGCGCGCACAAGCCCGACGTGGCGGTGGTCGACGTGAGGATGCCCCCGACGCACACCGACGAGGGGCTCCGTGCGGCGCAGCAGATCCGGGAGGAGCTGCCTGACACCGGCGTGCTCGTGCTCTCGCAGTACGTGGAGGAGGAGTACGCCACCGAGCTGATCGGCGACCGTGCCGACGGCGTCGGCTACCTGCTCAAGGACCGCGTGGCCGACGTCGAGGCGTTCGCCGACGCCGTGCGCCGCGTGGGCCAGGGCGGCAGCGCGCTCGATCCCGAGGTCGTGTCGCTGATGCTCGGCCGAAAGCGCGACGAGCCGCTGTCCGAGCTCACTCCCCGCGAGCGCGAGGTGCTCGGCCTGATGGCCGAGGGGCTTTCGAACAACGCGATCGCCGAGCGGCTGGTCGTGACCGAGCGAGCGGTCGAGAAGCACGTCACGAGCATCTTCGGGAAGCTGCGGCTGCCGCCGACGGGCGAGACCCACCGGCGGGTGCTGGCCGTGCTGGCGTACATGCGGGCTTAGGGGCACCGGGCTCGGGCGCGGCTCGTCTGGGCTGGGGACGTGCCCCGAGGAGGACGGATGTCCTGCTAGCGGATCCCCTGCCGCGTGAGCGCCGTCACGGCGCGTGCGTTCTTGCGTGTGACGAAGCTTGGCCCGGTGGGCACCAGCGTGCCCTTCGCCGGGATCAGCCCGTAGCGGGCGTACTGGGCCAGGAAGACGATCGGCAGATAGCCCTGGAGGAACGGCTGCTGGTCGACCGCGAACTCGACCTGGCCCGCCCGCAGCGCCGCGAGCACCTCCGGGGAGAGGTCGAACGTCGCGAGCCGCACGCTGCCCAGCAGGCGGTCGAGCTTCAGGCCGGCGATGGCCGGCAGCGTGCCGCCGGGGCCGAGCGTGAGCATCCCGTCGATGTGCTCCTCGATCGCCGCGGAGGAGATCTTCTGCTCCGCGGCGTGGCGGTCCTGGAGGTTCACCGCGAGCACCTTCGACCTGCCGCCGGCGCGCCGCAGCGCGCGCCCGAATCCGCGGCAGCGCGCCTCCAGCCCGGCGTTGCCCTTCTCGTGCTCGACGCACAGGGCCTGGCGCACGCCCTCGCGCGCCATCCGCTGGCCGGCCGCGAAGCCGGCCTGCTCGTCGGGCTGGCCCACGTGCGCGAGCACGCCGAGCCGGCGCGAGACGCCGATGCCCGAGTTGAGCGAGACCACCGGGATCCCTGCGCGCACGGCCGTGCGGATCGCGCCGCCCAGCGCCTTCGCGTCGGGGATCGACACCACGAGGCCGTCGGGCTTGCTCGCGACGGCGTCGAGGATCAGCTGCCGCATTCGTCCCATGTCGGTCGTGTCGGGCGCCGTGTAGCTGGTCGACACGCCGAGCTCGCGCGCCGCCCGCTGGATCCCGCTGCGCACGACCGCCCAGAAGGGGTCCGACGCCTGCCCGTGCGTGACGACCGCGATGCGCACGTGGCGCCGCGGGGACGGGCCGGCCGGATCCTTTTGCGGCGCTGCCGGCTTGGCCGGAGTCGTGCTCGCGGGCTGCGCCGACAGGTCGGCCTCGCGCGTGCGGACGGTCTTGCCGCAGCCGCCGAGCGCCACCAGGAGCGCCAGCGCCAGCGCGATGGCCGCCGCCCGTCTCACGTGTCCACGCTCGAGCTCTGGAGCACGCTGGCGGCGTGCTTGAGGAAGTCGGAGGACGACGCGTCGGCCACGATCGTGCCGGCCCGGCAGGGGATCCGCGCGCTCACGCGGGTGCCCTCGCCGCGCTGGCTGCGGACCTCGAGCTTGCCGTCGACCGCCGCCAGCCGGTCCTCCAGGCCACGCAGCCCGGAGCCGCGCGAGGGGTCGGCGCCGCCGATTCCGTCGTCCACCACCTCGACCTCCACCACGTCGTCCTCGCGCCACGCGCGCACGGTGCAGTGCCCGGCCTCCGAGTACTTCACGACGTTCGTCACCGCCTCGGCGACCACGAAGTAGGCCGCGGCCTCGACCGGGTCGGGCAGCCGTCCCTCGATTCGCAGGTCGCAGTCGATCGGCAGCGACACGCGCCGAGTGAGCGCCTGGACGGCCGGCACGAGCCCGCGGTCGGTGAGGATCGCCGGGTGGATGCCGCGCGCCAGCTCGCGCAGCTCCTCGAGCGCGGCGGCGAGCTTGGCATTGGCCCGCTCGACCAGCGCGGCGCTGTCGCCGTCGCCGTGGACGCGCGCCTTCAACAGGCGCAGATCGAGTGCCAGCGCCACCAGCTGCTGCTGCGCGCCGTCGTGCAGGTCGCGCTCGAGCCGGCGGCGGGCGGCGTCGCCCGCGTCCACGATGCGCACGCGCGACGCGCGCAGCTCCTCGAGCCGCGCGCGCAGGTCGGCCTTGAGCTGCTCGTTGTCGATCGCCAGCGCCGCGGCGGCCGCGGCGGCCTGGACCAGCTCGGGCCCGGCGTCGAGATCGGCGTCGTGCACGATCGCGGCCACCCGCCGCCCACCGCGGTCGACCGACGTCCATGCACGCCCCGATCCGGGCTCCGGGAGCTCGACCCGGGCGCCGCGCTCGTCCACGAAGATCTGGCGGTCCGGGAGCCAGTACGCCACCTGCAGGTTCCGGTCGCCGAGGCTCTCGGCGAGCATCTCGCGCACCGGAGCGCCGGCCGGCGGCGCGCTGGCCAGCAGCGAGTGCGTGAGCGTCCGCAGCGCCGAGCCGAGCCCGCCGAGCACCGCGATCGCCACGACCGCAGCCGGCACCGCCGCGACGAGCAGCAGGAGGCCGGTCGCGACCCCGAGCTTCGCGCCGGCCACGTAGATCGGCGGCTGCGGCGTGGCGAGTCCCTCGACCCCCAGCACGAGCAGCCCCGCGGCGAGCCCGGTGGCGGCGAGCGCCGCTGCGCCCGCGCCCACGGTGGCCGGAAGCTTGAGCAGGGCCAGGCCTATCGCGCGCCGCGACCCGCTCTCGCGGAAGAAGGCCCCGATCCGCCGCCAGCCGTGGGCGTCGAAGCGCCGGCGCGGCGGCAGCGGCGGGATCCGCGCGCCCAACATCCGGTTGGCGAGCGCACGCTCGAGCTGGGCGTAGCGCCAGGCGGCCACCGCCGTCGCGTTCAGGATCGGGAAGCCGATCCAGAGCGGCGCGAGCAGCACGCCCGCCACGCCCGCGGCCAGCAGCAGCAGGGAGCAGACCACGCCGACCGGCAGCGACACGAGCACGTAGACGAGCACCGCCGACGCGTCGGCTACGCGCTCGCCGATCGTGCGGGGGCGGCCACGGCTCGAGTGCATCAGCCGCCGCCCCGCACCGTCACGTCGCCGCTGTCGCTGAGGGCCTGCACCTCGTACGGCGCCGAGGGGTTGCGCTGCAGGCCCGCCACCTCGGCGCGGCCGGCGTTCGAGTCGGCCTCCACGCGATAGCCGCCGGCCGGGACCGTCGCCTCCAGATCGCCGCTGCTCGATCGCAGGCGGAGCGTCTGCGGCGAGCAGGTGGCCGTGGCGCGGGCGTCGCCCTCGACGGTCGTCACCGACAGAGCGAACCCGCAGAACCCGTCGACGGTCACGTCGCCCGAGCCGGTGTGCACGTCAGCCGAGCCGCGGAACGCCGACAGGCGGACGGCGCCGTCGATGCTGTGGATCACCACCGGCACGTTCTCGGGCACGGCCACGCGGTACGACGAGCTGCAGCTGCCGACGGCCACGCGCGGGCAGTGCGAGCCGATCCGGAGCACACCGCCGCTGATGCCGCGCCGCTCGTGGGCCGGGCGGTCGAACGCGAAGCTGTCGGTGCGGCGCACCTCCACGGCGTTGCCGGGCGCGTCGATCACCTCGGCGTCGCCCGAGGGTGCGTCGATCTCGACGCGCGTGAGCGAGCCGGTCACGCGGTAGCTGGCGATGCGCGTCTCCTTGGTCACCGCCCACCAGATGCCGAGTCCGAGCGCTGCGGCGATCAGCGTCGCCGAGCAGGCGACGACGAGCGAGGTCCATGGGAGCTGCGGACGCCGGGAGGCGGCAGCCCCGCTCGCAGCGGGACGCGACTCCCGCGCGACGACGGGCGGGCCAGCCACGGCTCCAATCTAGCGGCGGAGACCCGGTTGTGCGACCCCCTGCCGGGTGTGGCTAGCCGCACTCCCAGACGCCTGGGGACCGTATGGGCGAAAGCCCCGCAATCGGCGAGATTCTCTGCACCGTCCCCCGACCACTCGAAAGCCATGTGGAAGACCTGCAGAACAGTCGCCGCCGCCCCCAGTGAGATCCTTCACGTGCTCACGCACGAGGACGCGATCCGCCGCTGGTCCCCGGTGGACTTCGAGCTCGACGGCCCGGCCGGCGGGCGCCTGCGCTCGGGCGACCGCGCCCGGGTCCAGGGTCGCGTGGCCGGCATCGGCGTCGGCTTCGACGTCGAGGTCACGAAGGCCGAGGGCGCGACGCTCGAGCTGCACGCGCACGGCCCGATCGACATCGACGTGCGGTACGGCATCGGCAGCTGCCGCGACGGCTCGTCCGTCGAGGCCGCGGTCGACGTGCGCGGCGGGCGCGGGATGACCGGCCGGGTCGTCGCGACGACCGTGCGCGCGCTGCTCGCGGCAGGCGCGCTCGACTCGGCGCTCGGGCGCATCGCCGCGGAGGTCGAGCCGGCGGGCGCGGGCGACGGCGCCACGGCGGGCAAGCTCGCACTGGCGGCCTAGCCGAAGCTCCCAGCCCGAGCCGCTAGTCCAGGTACTCGACCACGTCGCCCACCGGCGCCCGCTGCGGCGGCGGCTGGTCCTGGCGCGGGTGACCGAGGTGCAGCAGGCCGAGCGCCTCCTCGCCGTCGGCGATGCCGAGTGCGGCCAGGCCGTCCGGCGAACGCAGCACGGCGGGCGTCCGCCAGTAGCCCGCGAGTCCGCGCGCGTGGGCGGCGAGCAGCACGATGTAGGCGGCCACGCCGGCGGCCAGGCGGTCCTCGGCGGCGGTCACCGGGTCCTCGTCTGTAAGCACGCTGACAGCCACCAGCGTGGGCGCGCGATCGAGCTTGCGCCCGGATCCCTGCTCCACCGCATCGGCCGCCCGCTTCAGGCGTTCGAGCGCGAGTGGGCCGAGTACGCGGAAGCGCCACGGGTTGGTGAGGTGGTGGTTGGGCGCCCAGCGGGCCAGCTCGAACAGCTCGTCGAGAGTTCCCGGATCCACGGGCTCGGGCCGGTAGGCCTTGTGAGTGCGTCGCGTACGGATCGCGTCCTCTACGTTCATACCCTTCCATGATGCCCAGCCACAGCCGCACAGTCCCGCTGGTCGCCGTCGCGCTCGCGATCGTGCTCGCCGTGGCTCTCGGCTCCGGCACCTCGAGCGGCGCGGAGTCCGGCGGCGCCGTGGCCATGTACCCCATCGGCAGCACGACGACCGCCAATCCGGACACCACGATCAGCTTCCGGGGTGCCACGAAGCTCAAGGACTTCAGCGTCACGGGGTCCTCGACCCACCACCACTCGGGCACGTGGAGGGAGCACCCCGACGGTCAGGGGGTCAGCTTCATCCCCGACAAGAGCTTCAAGCTCGGCGAGCTCGTGACCGTCCACACCACGACGAAGGTCAAGCGGGCGACCAAGGCGCACAACATTCGCTTCCGCATCTACCGCACCCCGAACCCCGACGACCTGCGCAACGCCTACGGCCAGTTCCACAAGGACCCGGAGGGCGACCCCAAGGAGTCGGAGCACTTCCGCACGCGCACCGACCTGCGCCCGCCGGACCTGAAGGTCACCACCAACAAGCCGAACGCGTCGAGCGATCCCATCTTCTTCGCCGTCAAGGGCGGCCCCGGCCAGGACGGGCCGGAGATCCGCGACTCGCAGGGGCGGCTGCTCTGGTTCCGCCGCATCCGCCCGCCGCTGTCGCCATACGACTTCCGCATGCAGACCTACCAGGGCCGGCCGGTGCTCACCTGGTGGCAGGGCCGGGTGCTGGGCGGCAAGGGCCAGGGCTACGGCGTGATGCTCGACAGCAAGTACCGGCTGATCAAGCACGTGAGCGCCGGCAACGGCTACCGGATGGACCAGCACGAGTTCGAGATCACCCCGCGCGGCACGGCCTTCGTCAACATCTACCACCCGGTGCGCTTCAGCCTTCGCCCGGCGGGCGGGTCGCGCAACGGCACCGTCTGGGACTCGATCGTGCAGGAGGTCGACATCAAGACCGGACTCGTGCTGTTCGAGTGGCACAGCCTCGCGCACGTGAGCGTGAAGCTGGGCACGTTCCCCGTGCGCGAGGGCTCCGGCTTCCCGTACGACCCGTTCCACGTGAACTCGGTGTCCGAGGACGGGAACGGCAACCTCCTGCTGTCGGCGCGCAACACCAACGCGCTGTTCCTGATCGACCGCAAGGGCGGCAAGGTCCTGTCGCGGATCGGCGGCAAGAAGAGCGACTTCGAGATGGGCCCGGGGTCGCGCACGATCGGGCAGCACCAGGCGGTGCTCCAGCCCGACGGCACGATCAGCATCTTCGACAACGGCGGCAGCACCCGGTACCCGACGACGCCCGACAGGCCGAGCCGCGGAGTGTTCATCAAGGTCGACGGCGACGCGCGACGCGTGTCGCTCGTGCACGAGTACAAGCACAACATGGTTCCCGGCCAGGAGAACGCCTTCTCGCGCAGCCAGGGGAGCACGCAGGTGACCGGCAACGACAACGTGTTCATCAGCTGGGGGGGCGGCAACCCGTTCCTCACCGAGTTCACGCGCGACGGCGACGTGACCTTCGAGTCGCACATCTCGCCGACCAACGACGACACCTACCGCGCCTACCGGCTGCCGTGGCAGAACGCCACGGGCGAGAACAAGCCCGACGCTAGGGCCTACACCGACGGCGACGGCACCGACGTGTACGTGAGCTGGAACGGGGCGACCAACGTGGCCGAGTGGGTCGTGCAGGCCGGCGACGACCCGGACCACCTGTCGAAGGTCACCACTTCCGGCTGGGAGGACTTCGAGACCAAGATCCGCCTCGAAGGCGCCCCCAAGTACGTGCGCGTGAAGGGCCTCAGCACGGGCGGGGCGCTGCTCGGCGACACGGTGACGGAGAAGGTCAAGCACGTTTAGGGCCCGTCGCCGGGGCACATACTCCCTCACAGTGGGGGTGCGTCGGGGGCGAATAGCAGGACTGCTGGCCGCGGCCGCGATCGTCGCCGTGCCCGCGGCCGACGCGTATGCCGACGCCGACGCACCGGTGCTCGCCGCCGAGGTGCCGGCGGGCCACGGCACCACGCGGCCTGCGCGCGAGTGCTCGGACCCGCCGCAGCGCACCGACGGCGTGGCGGCCGACTGGCGCGGCCGGCCGACCGGCTTCGGCGGCTCGACCGTCTATTCGTGCGGCGAGCTGGTCTACCAGGACCACCTCTTCGACGCCTACGGGCCCGACGACGGCAAGGACATGGCGCGGCTGGCGGCGCAGGACGCGCTCGAGCCGACGGTGCCGGAGATCTACAGGCTCGACCCGGCGGTCCAGTACGTGCC
>JBJMLK010000004.1:0-4841 GCA_045805345.1 Thermoleophilaceae bacterium
CAGGGCCTCTCGGACGGGCGCTTCGCCCTGATCACGAAGACCCACCACTCGATGATCGACGGGATCTCCGGCGTGGACCTGGCCAGCGTGCTGTTCGACGTCACGCCGGTCCCGCGCGAGGTCGAGCCGGAGCCGTGGACGCCGAGCCCGGAGCCGTCGGCCGCCGAGCTGGTGGCCGATGGAGTGAAGGACTTCGTGAAGGCTCCGCTCGGCGCGTTCGGGCGCGCGCTCGGTGCCGTGCAGAGGCCGGGCCGTGCCGTACGCGAGGTGCGCGAGGCGGCCGAGGGGATCGGCGAGGTGGCGTGGGCCAACCTCAACCCCGCGCCGCAGATCCCGCTGAACGTGCCGATCGGCCCGCACCGGCGGATCCGCTGGGTCGGCGCGCCGCTCGGCGACTTCAAGCGCGTGAAGAACGAGCTCGGCGGCACGGTCAACGACGTGGTGCTGGCCGTGGTCGCGGGGGCGCTGCGCCGCTGGCTCCACTCGCGCGGCGTGCGCACCGAGGGGCTCGAGCTGCGTGCGCTGGTGCCGGTCTCGATCCGCGCCGAGGACGAGCACGACGCGCTCGGGAACCGCATCGCCGCCATGCGCGGGCCGCTCCCGGTCTACGTGGACGACCCGGTCGAGCGACTCAGGATCGTGAGCGAGTCCATGACCGGACTCAAGGAGTCCAAGCAGGCGCTGGGCGCCGAGGTGATCGCCGGGCTCACCGGCTTCGCGCCGCCGACGATCCTCGCCCAGGCCTCGCGGCTCAACTTCTCCACGCGCCTGTTCAACGTGATCGTGACCAACGTGCCGGGCCCGCAGTTCCCGCTCTACATGCACGGCCGCGAGCTCGAGGAGCTGGTCCCGCTCGCGTTCCTCCCCGAGGATCACGCGATGGCGATCGCGATCATGAGCTACAACGGCACCGCCTGCTTCGGGCTGCTCGCCGACTTCGACGCGATGCCCGACCTCGACTACATGGCACGCGCGCTCGAGGAGTCGCTCGCCGAGCTCCTCAAGGCCGCGGGCGCGGCGCCGACCACCGCGGGCGCCTCGTCCTAACGCCGGCGCGCGCGGATCGCCACGCGACGCCCGCCGCCCCCGCCGTGCGCCTCGTCGCGCACGTCCTCGCGGGAGATGTCGAACGGCCGGAGCAGCTCGCCCACGCCGTCGAGCGTGAGCGTGTGGGGCTCGGTGGCGGTCGCCGGGTGGTCCACGTCCACGCTCAGGAGCAGCTCGCCGCCCGGCCTGAGGATGCGCGCCAGCTCGGCGACCACCGCCGGCGGGCTCGTCACGTGGTCGAGGCTGTTGCGCGTGACGACGACGTCGACCGAGCCCGACACGAGCGGGATCGCCTCGGCGCCCACGGCCAGGTAGACGGCGGGCGTGTCGTGGAGGAGCAGGCCGTGCTCGCGGAAGCGCTCGGCGAGCGGCTCGACGCCGATCGAGACCCGTGCGGGACAGGCGTCGGGGAAGCCGAGCGGGCCGGGCCCCACGTCGACCACCACGCGGCCGGCGAACAGCTCGTCCTCGGTCGAGTCGGCCTCAGCGGCCACCCGGCGGACCTCGGCGCGAGCGATCTGCCGGCGGCGACCCTCGTAGGTCTCGGCCACCTCCTCACCCGGGATGAAGGCCGGCACGTCGCCGGGATTGAAGCCGCCGGCGCGGACCACCGGGTCCCACTCGTCGAGCCACCACCGCAGCTCCGCTTCGAGGTCGGGCCCCTGCTCGCGCCGGCGCCTCAGTAACCCAGAGCGAATTTGGCGTCCTCGCTCATCATGTCCGGCGTCCAGGGCGGCGAGAACGTCATCGTGGCGTCCACGTCCTGCACGCCGTCGAGCTCGCCGACGTACTCCTTGATCTGGTCGGTGACCTGCGGCCCGATCGGGCACCCGGGCGAGGTGAGCGTGAACGTGACGTGCACCTCGCCGCCGTCGACCTCGACCTCGTAGATCAGGCCGAGCTCGACGAAATCGAGCCCCAGCTCGGGGTCGATCACGTTGCTGAGGGCGTCGTTGACGTCGTCTACGGAGGGCACCCGATCATCCTAGTAGCCTGCGATTGTGCCCCTGCTGGCGCTCATCGCGATCTTCATCGTCGTCCCGCTCGCGGAGCTGTACGTGATCCTCAGGGTGGGCGACGCGATCGGCCTGCTGCCGACGCTCGCGATCCTCGTCGCGGACTCGCTGCTGGGGTCGTGGCTCCTGAAGACGCAGGGCCGCGCGGTGTGGAACCGCTTCAACGCCGCTGTCGGCGCGGGGCGGGTGCCGCACCGCGAGGTGATCGACGGCGTCCTGATCATCTTCGGCGGGGCGTTCCTGATCACGCCCGGCTTCATCACCGACATCGTCGGCGTCTTCCTGCTGCTGCCGCCCACGCGCGCGGTGGTCCGGCGCATCGCGCGGCGATCGATCGAGCGGCGGGCGGTGGTGCGGGTCGCAAGCCGCGCGGGGCGTTCGCGGCGGCGGTCCGGCGGCCAGGACTACGACGTGGAGGGCACGGCGAGCGAGGTCGATTGGGACACCCGCCGCCTTCCGCGGTGAGCGGTCCGGCCGTCTCGCTCGCGTTCTTCGACGGGGAACGCGGGCTCCACGGAACCCTGCGGTCGGGCGTCGGCGTCGTGTTCGAGGGCCAGCGGGCCGCGACGCTCGACGATTCGCCCGCGATCGAGCAGACCGGCGACTCGTGGCGCGCGCGCTCCGGCGATGTGCTCGACCTCGGTTTCGAGCCGTGCTCGCCGCCGATGGACCTCGGCGGGTCGAGCGCGCGGGTCTGCCGTGTGAGCGGGCGCGTGGGCGGAGCGGAGGTCGAGTGCCTCGGAACCGCGGGCGAGACCTCGGTGCCGCCGGCGTGGTCGGAGCTCGACGCCCTGCGCACGGTCTCAGCCGTGTTCGATCCCGGCGACGCGCTGCTGGCCGTGGCGCAGCGGCCGCGCGGTGCGCTCGGGCACGGTCACGAGCTGGTCACCGCCCACCTGCTCGCGGCCGGCGAGCCGGTGAGCGTCGAGGAGGCGAGGCTCTCCACCGTGTACGACGGTGAGGGCCGCCAGCAGAGCGCCCGCTTCGAGCTGTTCCTGCCGGGGGAGGACTTCCCGCGGCGCGCCGCCGGGACAGTGCGCGCCGGACTGTCGCTGGCGCTCGAGGGGCTGCGGGTGAACGTCGCGGTGTTCGCGTGGGAGATGGAGGGCCGCACCGGCCTCGGCACCTACGAGATCACGGTGCGCGACGAGCCGGCGGAGGCGGCATGATCCGCGCGGTCATCTCCGACTTCGGCGGCGTGCTCACCTCGCCGCTCATCGAGGCGTTCCTCGCCTACGAGGGCGAGTCGGGCGTGAGGTTCGAGGAGCTCGGGAAGGCGATGCAGCGCGTGGCCGAGAAGTCGGGCGGCGAGTATCCGCTGTTCCGGCTCGAGAAGGGCGAGATCAGCGAGCGCGAGTTCCTGGGGTCGATCGAGGCCGAGCTGGACGGCGAGGTCCGGCTCGACTCCCTCCGGGAGACGTACTTCGCCAACCTGCGCCCGAACCGGCCGACGATCGACTACATGCGCGAGCTGGGCGGGCGCGGCCTGCGGATGGCGATCCTCACCAACAACGTGCGCGAGTGGGAGCCGCACTGGCGGGCCAAGCTGCCGGAGCTCGACGAGATATTCGAGCTGGTCGTGGACTCGGCGTTCGTCGGCATGCGCAAGCCGGATCCGCGGATCTACGAGCTGACCGTCGAGCGCCTCGGGGGCGGGCTCTCGGCCTCCGAGTGCGCGTTCGTGGACGACAACGAGGTGAACGTGGTGGCCGCGCGCGAGCTCGGGATGAGCGCGGTGCAGTTCCACGACCACGAGCAGGCACGCGCGGAGCTCGAGGCCATTCTCGCGGGCTAGCGTGCGGCGCGCCGGCTGACGCCCGTGCGGGCGGCCCCGGGCCGGCCCTTCAGCCCTCGCGGCTTCCTGCCGATTTGGGCCTCGATGCCCTCCATCGTCACGAGACGCGGCTTCGCGGCCGCTCTCGCAGCTGCTGCCGTGGTCTGCGCGTTCGTCGCGTGGGGCGCGCCGATGGGCGTCGACTACCTCGCCCCGCCGTGCCAGCCGTACGTCTGCGACGACGCCGGACCGCCGATCGAGGCGCTCGCCGGCGGCGACATGCACGGCTTCTTCGCACAGCAGCCGCCGATGGGCAGCTTCTCGCTCCTCGTGCGCGCGCCGTTCGCGGCGGCGGTCAAGGCGGCCGGGGGCGGCCACGCTTCGCTGTACATGTACCGCGCGGGTGCGTTCGCCTGCCTGCTCGCGCTCGCGCTGCTCGCCGTGTGGACGATGCGGGCCATGGTGCTTCGCGGGCGGCCGCGCCTCGGCGCTTGGCTCGTGCCGGCGGCCGTGCTCGCCGGGCCGCTCAGCTACGCCGCGCTCAAGTACGGGCACCCGGAGGAGCTGCTCGGCGCCGCGCTCTGTGTGGGCGCCGTGCTCGCCGCCGGTCGCGGGCGGTCGCTCCCGGCCGGGTTGATGCTGGGCTGCGCGATCGCGACCAAGCAGTGGGCGATCCTCGCCGTGCCGGTGGCGATCGTGGCGGCGCCGCGGGGCCGCGTGCGCATCCCCGCATTCGCCGCCGCGGCCGCGGGGCTCCTGACGCTTCCGATGATGCTCGCCGACCCGTCGCGCTTCTGGCTCGCGCAGAAGTCGGTGGGCATCGCCACGACTTTCACCCACACCGTCACGGCCAGCAACGTGTGGTTCGTGTTCGCGCAGGGCTCGACCGCGCCGACCCAGACACCGGACGGCGTGCGCACCGTGACCCAGTACTCGCTGTCCGACGGCCTCGGTCACCTCACGCACCCGCTGGTGGTGCTGCTCGCGATCGCGGCCATCGCCGG
>JBJMLK010000005.1:0-8915 GCA_045805345.1 Thermoleophilaceae bacterium
GAGCTCGGTGACGAGCTTGCGCTCGGCCCGGCCGATCGTGTTGAGCTTCTCGACGACGTGCACCGGGTTGCGGATCGTGCGGGCCTTGTCGGCGAGCGCGCGGGCGATCGCCTGGCGGATCCACCAGGTGGCGTAGGTCGAGAACTTGAAGCCCTTGCGGTAGTCGAACTTCTCGGCTGCGCGGACCAGCCCGAGCGTGCCCTCCTGGATCAGGTCGAGGAACGGCAGGCCCTGGTTGCGGTAGTTCTTGGCGATCGAGACGACGAGCCGCAGGTTGGACTCGACCATCTTCTGCTTCGCGTCGAGGTCGCCGCGCTCGATCCGCTTCGCGAGGTCGACCTCCTCCTGAGCCGTGAGCAGCCGGACCTTCCCGATGTCCTTGAGGAACAGCTGCAGCGAGTCCGTCGTCATGTCGGGCTTCAAGTCGATCTGAGTCTTCTTGCGGCGCCGGTCCTTGCGGTCCACGGCGCGCTCCTCAGTCGGCTGAAGCGCCGGGTCGTCCTCGACGAGCTCGATCTCCGACTTCTCGAGGAAGGTGTGCAGCTCCTCGATGTCGCCGTCGTCGACGTCGACCTCCGCAATCGCGGTCGCGACCTCGGCGTACGTCAGCACCCCCGTCTGCGACCCCTTCAGAACGAGGAGCTTTACCTCCTCGAGTTCCTGCAGTTCAGCTACTGACATGCTCTTCCGTTCTGTGATGTGGCCGGCTAGTCGCGCACGGCCCCATCGGACCATGTGAGGCCAGTGTAAGCGCTCCCGATTTGCCGGTCAACGTGTTCTCGACCCCTCGACGGTACGAGTGGAGGGTGCGCCCGCGCGCGACTCGTACCGGGGCAACTGTATACCCCCAGATCACACCTTTCACGCGCAAAACAACGGATTTCAGGACATGGCGCGCACAGAATCGTTAAGCCTCGTTCATACTTCCCGGACGTGACCGACGACCCGGGAGTGATGGGGAACCTGCCGCGCTCGCGGCCGGGGCAGCGGAGCGCCAAGCGCGCCGGCCCCGGCGCCGCCGCGAAGAAGGCCGCGGGTGGCGCGAAGCCGGCCGCGGGGCGCGCGAAGGCGTCCAAGGCGGCGGGTGCCCGCGGCCCGAGCTCGCCGCGGTCCAAGGCCGCTCCGCGTTCGCGTGCGGCTCGCCCGGCTGATCAGGCCCGCAGGCAGCCGCAGCCCGCGTCATCGGGCCCTGACCCGCTCGGCGATGCGGTCCGGGTGGCCGCGAAGCTCGCCGGCGCGGGCATGGGAGTGGCGGCCGGGATACTGCGGCGGCTGCCGCGCCCTTGACCCATTCTCGGGTCGCCGCATGCCAAGCGGTCGAAAAGAACCCCCCAGGGAGGGCTAGCTTCGGCACCCCCCTTTCGGTTAGGCTCGATTCGTGCACGCGGACTCGGTGCGGTGCCTGATCGTCGACGACCACCCGGTCGTGCGGCAGGGGATACGCGCGCTGTTGGAGCGGGAGATGCCGGGGGTCGAGGTGCTCGACGCCGAGAACGCGGCGGCCGCGCTCAGCGAGAACGACGGCCGCTCGCCTGACGTCGTCGTCATCGATCCGTCGTCGTCGGGGGCGGACGTCGAGAAGCTCGTGGCCGAGCTGCGGCGCTCGCTCGACTCGGCGATCGTCGTCTTCACCGGCAACGGCGGGCCGCGCCTGCTGGCCGACGCGCTCAAGGCCGGCGTGAAGGGCTACGTGCGTAAGGACTCGCCGCCCGAGGACCTGCTGCGCGCGATCCAGGCCGCGCAGTCGGGCGAGTTCTACGTGGACCCGGCGCTGTCGTCGACGATCGTGCTCGAGGAGGGCGACCGGACGCTCACGGTGCGCCAGCGCGAGATCCTCCAGATGCTCGCCGACGGGATGCAGACCGACGCCGTGGCGCGTCAGCTCGGCCTGTCGACGGAGACCGTGCGCACCCACACGAAGCGGATCCTGGCGAAGCTGCACGCGGACACGCGCACGCAGGCCGTGGCGATCGCCATCCGCAACGGCCTGATCCAGTAGCGGCGGCTGCAACCTTCGCCGCGCGGCGTCCTCGGTCGCTCGCGTGCTGGTCGCACGCGTCGCTCCCTGCGTCCTTGCGCTACTCGGTTTTCGCTCGCCGCTACGGCGTCGCCGTTACTCGGAAAGATCGCCGTTGCCGGAGGAGGGAGCCTCCGGGATCGCGACGGTCTCGCCCGCGGCCTTCGCGCGGTACATCGCGCCGTCGGCCAGCGCCAGGAGGTCCTCGGCGTCGGTGGCGTGCTGCGGGCACGAGACGACGCCGATAGAGACCCGCAGCGGCTGCTGAGCCGGGCTCTCGACGCGCTCGAGCTCGGTGGCGAGGCGATCCGCCATCGCTCGCGCGCGGGTAGCCGTCTGCTGCGGGAGCAGGACGCAGAACTCGTCGCCCCCCATGCGGATCGGGGTGTCGACGTTGCGGGTGCCCTCGCTGAGCGCGGTGGCGACGCCGACCAGCGTGCGGTCGCCCGCCCCGCTGCCGTAGGCGTCGTTGATCCGCTTGAGCCCCTCGATGTCGAGCAGCAGCAGCGCGAACGGGTGGCCGTAGCGCTTCTGCACGCCGAGCAGGTGCTGGAGGTGCTGCTGCATGAAGCGGCTGTTGTGGAGCCCGGTGAGGCTGTCGGTGGTGCCCAGCCACTCGGCCTCGCCCGAGCGCACCGTGAGCACGTCCTCGACGGCCTCGGCCTGCATCGAGCTGAAGAGGTCCGCCAGTCGCTCGACCATCGCCAGCGCGCTGACGGGATCGAGCCGGTCGAGCCCGCGTTGGAGCTCGGCGATCATCGCCGACTGCAGCACGGCCACGTCGCGGACCAGCTGCTTCGCGCGTGGCGACTCGTGGCCCGAGAGCTCCGACAGGCGCTGCGCCCACTCGATCGGCAGGGAGCCGCCCACCTCGCCGGCGCCGGCCGCGCGGGCGATCTCGGCGACGAGATCGGGCAACTCCTCCGCGACGCGCGGAACGGGCAGGCGCTTGAGGTCCTCGAGCGACGATCGCTCGACGACCCGCATCAGCCAAGATTTGGCGATCTCGCCTCGAGATGCCTCGAGGCGCGAGACCGGCGACTCCACTACTAGGTTCCCCTCGGATACGAACGGTGCGGGGGAGCGAGTCGGGGCCTCTCCAATCATGGACACGCGACTCTACCCCTGCCCTCGGATGTGCAAGATAGCTCCCAGAATCAGGCGGAGTCAGAACATGAAGACCGCAAATTGCGAGTTTCTGGGCCGCGGCCGCGGGCGCGGAGCCGGCGCCGGTGGGCGCCGAGCCCGAGGCGGCGGACCGTGACCGGTGAGCTGATCTCGGTGGCCGAGGCCCGCCGGCGAGTGCTCGCGGCCGCGCGGCCGCTGCCCGCCGAGGAGGTGCGGCTGGCGGGCGCGCTCGGGCGCGTGCTGGCCGAGGCGGTCGCGAGCCCGCACGACCTTCCGCCGTTCGACGCCTCGGCGATGGACGGCTACGCGGTGATCGCCGGCCCGGCGGCCGAGCTCGCGGTGGTGGGCGAGTCGCGCGCCGGCCGCCCGGCGGAGCGGGCGCTGGCGCCCGGCGAGGCGATCGCCATCTCCACGGGCGCGGTCGTGCCCGCGGGGGCCGACGCGGTGGTGCCGGTGGAGCGGACGACGGCGAGCAACGGGCGGGTCGCGGTGCCCGACACCGCCGCGGGCGCGAACGTGCGCCGCGCCGGCGAGGACGTGCGGGGCGGCGAGGCGGTGCTGGCGGCCGGCACCGAGCTGGGTCCCGCCGAGCTCGCGGTGCTGGCCTCGCTCGGGCGCGAGCGAGTGAGCTGCGGCGCGACGCCGCGCGTCGCGGTGCTCGTGACCGGCGACGAGCTCGTGCCGCCCGGCCGGCCGCTCGGGCCCGGTCAGATCCGCGACTCGAACGCCACGGCGCTCGCCGCGCAGGCGGCGCGTGCGGGCGCGCGCGTGGAGCTGTCCGAGCACGTGCCGGACGAGCGCGACGCGACCATCGGCGCGCTCCGCCGGGCGCTCGACGCCGCCGACGTGGTGTGCGTGTCCGGCGGCGTGTCGGTGGGCGAGCACGACCACGTGAAGGCCGCGCTCGCCACGGTCGGCGCCGAGGAGAGCTTCTGGGGAGTCGCCCTGAAGCCCGGGAAGCCGACATGGTTCGGGACCGCGCGCGCCGGCGACACGCTCGTCTTCGGCCTGCCCGGCAACCCGGTGTCGGCGATGGTCACGTTCCACCTGCTGGCCCGGCCCGCCCTGCGCGCGCTGATGGGCGGCGAGCCGACCGACACGCGCGTGAAGGCCACGCTCGACGCACCGGTCCGCCTCAGCCCGCTGCGCGAGCAGGCGGTCCGCTGCCGGCTCGCGGCGCGCGAGGACGGCTGGCACGTGGAGCCGACGAAGGCGCAGGGCTCGCACGTGCTCACGTCGATGCTCGGCGCGGGCGCGCTCGCGCTCCTGCCGGCCGGCGACGGGACGCTCGAGCCGGGCGCGCGCGTGGACGCGGAGCTGCTCGCCCCCGGTACCTTGTCGGCGTGAGGCGCCCCCACCCCAGACAGGCCCTCGAGCGCAGCCGCGAGGCGCGGGCGCGCGTGCAGCTCGTGGAGGAGCCGCAGTCGGCCGCCGCCGCGGACGGCAGCGTCACCTCCAAGCAGGTCGCGGACGTGACCCTCCCCCGCTCCGAGCTCGACCAGATCTGGAACGTGGAGTACCTCGAGCGCCTCGCGCGCACGTATTGGCTGTTCCTCACGCGCGTCTCGCTCGGCTTCCTGCGAGTGCTCTACACGCCGGTGTCGCGCGAGGTGGTGCTCCTGCGCCGCCCGTTCCGGCTGCTGACGTTCCGCGAGCCCCGCTACGAGACCGAGGCGAACCGCGGCATGGTCACCTGGCCGATCGACCGCGGCATCCTCGTGGCTCCCAACGGCCGCGGCAAGGGGTACCTGCGCATCTCGGTAGAGCGGCCCGAGCAGCCGCCGGCCAGCGAGGACGCCGACATCACCGTGCGCGTCAGCTCCGAGGTGGCCAACTTCTATCCCGCGATCGCCGCCGGCTGGCTGCCCCGCTGGGCCGCGCGCATCGGCAGCTTCGTGTACCGCGTGACCCAGCTCAACATCCACGTGATCGTGACCAACTCCTTCCTCCGCTCGCTCGCCCGGCTCGACCTGGCGCCGTCAGTCGTGGGCGCTCTGCGCGCCCGCGCGGAGGAGGCCGCCGCGGAGGGCGACCTCGATGCGTTTGCGAACGCCAGCGCCGCGGCCGCCGCGGAGGAGCGCCGCCAGGCGAACGCCTGAGCCGGCGTGCTCGCACCGGGCGCGCTCGCCGCTACCCGACGCGCTCGCCGCTGATCTCGCGCAGCTTGGCGCGGTCGTGCCGCGCCGACACCCGCCGCACCGTGCCCGAGCGCGAGCGCATCACGAGCGACTCGGTGGTCGCACCGCCGGGCGTGTAGTGGACGCCGTCGAGCACGTCGCCGTCGGTCACCCCGGTGGCGGCGAAGAACACGTCGTTGCCGGCCACCAGACGGTCCTGGTCGAGCACCTCGTCGAGGTCGTAGCCCTGCTCGAGCGCGGCGCTGCGCTCCTCCTCGTTGCGCGGCCAGAGCCGGCCGAGCAGCGCGCCGCCCATGCACTTGATCGACGCCGCGGAGATCACGCCCTCGGGCGTGCCGCCGATCCCCCACAGAAGGTCGACCGGAGACTCGTCCTGCACCGCGAGCAGCGCCGCCGACACGTCGCCGTGCTGGATGAACCTGATCCGCGCGCCGGCGCGGCGGATCTCCTCGACGGCGTCCTCGTGACGGTCGCGCTTGAGCCTCATCACGGTCACGTCGCGCACCTCGGTGCCCTTCTCCTTGGCGATCAGCCCGAGCGTCTCGGCCAGCGGCCGGTCGAGGTCGAGCAGGTGCGAGTACTTCTGCTGCGCCGCGATCTTCAGCATGTAGACGCAGGGGCCGGGGTCGAACATCGTCCCGCGCTCCGACAGCGCCATCACGGCGAGCGCGCGCGGCGAGCCCTCGGCCGCGAGCGTCGTGCCCTCGAGCGGGTCGACCGCGATGTCCACCTGCGGCGGCGAGCCGTCGCCGATCTTCTCGCCGTTGTAGAGCATCGGCGCCTCGTCCTTCTCGCCCTCGCCGATCACCACGACGCCGTCCATCCGGACCGTGTCGAGCATGAGCCGCATGGCGTCGACCGCCGCGCCGTCGGCGGCCTCCTTCTGGCCGAGGCCCACCCAGCGGGCGGCGGCCATCGCCCCGTACTCGGTCACCCGCACGAGCTCCATGGCGAGGTTGCGGTCGGGCCGCGAGCCGCTGACGTCAGGCATCGGGCAGCAGCCCTACATCACGCCGGGTGGTTTGCGTGCCTTGGCGTAGTACGCCTGGCGCACGGCACCACCCACCAGGATCATGTTCGCTCCCACGAGCCCGATGAAGTAGCCGGGCTCGATGTCGATCTCGACGCTGTCGCCGGGCCGGCCGAGGATGATGCCGTCGAGCAGGATCAGCGCGCCGGCCACCATGCCGACGATCATCGTCACCTCGCCCGGCGCCCAGCTGAGCGGCGCCTCGCGCACGACCAGGTAGGCGAGGACGAAGGGCGCGATGCACGCGGCCACGAGCAGGATGTCCGTGAACTTGTAGGTCTGGAAGGCGGTGAACTCGCCGCGCAGCCCGTTGAGCGTGGAGTTGGTGTTGCAGCCCTCCGGCCGGAACGGGTGCGTCGAGGTGCAGCTGGTGGAGAACCACGGCAGGAACAGCGAACCGAAGAGGATCGCCGCGCCCGCGAAGCCGAGGAACTCGGGCCACTTGAGGTTGCTCACGTTGAAGGGCCGGCGCTCCTCGCCGCTCTCGATCTGGTTGTGGGTAGCCCGTCCGCCGAGCGCCCCGAGCACGATCCCCACACCGACCGTGACCACCAGCAGCAGCGCCGCCGGGTGCGGCAGGTCGGCCTTGGCCTCCTTGCCGGTGGCCTCGTGCACCAGGAGGATGCCCGCGCCGAACAGCGACCCGCCGACGAGCCCCCGCAGCGCGCCCTCGCCCGCGCCGTCGTGCTCCTTGCCGGCGAAGTAGCCGCCGCCGATCGCCAGCACCGAGGCGATCAGGTACGCGCTCTTGTTTACGCCGAGCAGCCAGCCGCAGATCGCGCCGAACGCGAGCGGTACCGCCCCGGCGAGAAACACCTGCATACCGATTGGTCGTGACCGAAGTAGATGCGGCGTGGCTCCTCCTCCCCTCCGCCGAGCGGCACCCTACCTGAGCGGAGGACAACGGTGCGCGGTCAAGGCGTTAGGTTCTCTTGGTCAACCCCCCACAGGAGGGACGTGAGATGGCCGTCACGAAGATCATCGAGGTCGTGGGCAGCTCGCCCGAGAGCTCGGACGCCGCCGTCCAGGCCGCGCTGAGCGACGCCCGCCAGTCGCTGCGCAACATCAAGGCGGTCGACGTCGTGTCGACGGGTCTGCGCGGCGACAACCTCGACGAGTGGCGCGCGCTCGTGCGCATCTCGTTCCTGGTCGAGCGCGTCAGCGAGTAACGGAAGCGGGTTGGGGCGCCCCGTGGGGCGCCCCAGATCCCTTGCTAGTAGTGGATCACGCCCTGGATCAGCAGCACGCAGTCGTCGCGGCCGTCGCTCGGATCGAACGGGTTCCCGATCTTCAGCGGCGGCGCGAACAGCAGTTGCTTTCCGCCGCCCGAGTTGCAGCGCAGCATGCTCGTCCGCTTCGCGGTGATCCCGAGGTACTCGCCCTTGTGCACCGGGATGTTCACGGCGAACGACTGGACCTTGTACGACGTCGGCTGGATGCTGCTCACGTAGCTGATCTTCGGGCCCTTGGCGGTTGCCTTGCCCTTCGCGGTGTAGGTCTGCGCGTTGATGTTCTTCAGCGCCACCACGAACGGGACCATGCTGCCCGGCTTTTGGGCGATCAGCTTGATCTTCGTGACCGTGCCGGTCTTGGGCGCGGTGATCGCGCCGTTGATGGCGCCGACGTCGGCGAACGTCGTGGGCACCCGCGTGCACGGATTGGCCGACAACGTCGGGTCCGCGTCCGCGCACGTCTGGTTGTTCGCATTCGACGGCTGCGTGTTGCTCGTGAGCTTCGCCCCGAACTTGATCGTGGCCGCCGACGCCGCGGAGACGCCGATCACACCCAGGGCTGCGACGGTTGCGAGCGCGGCCGCAATGGCGGTCAGGCGCGTGATCCTCATTCTGCGTCTCCTCTTGTCGAGTCCAGGGCGACCCTATGCCCTTGCGCCGGGCCGGGTCAAGGCGACGGGCAGGAGCGCCAACGCGCCAGATAGTGTTACGGCGGCGTCGCGTATGAGACGGTTTCGCAACGTTCGCGTAGAGCAGTCGACTCCCCGACCGCCCGCTTGACCCCCGCCAACCCGAAACCACAGCCCCTAGGAGGGGCCAGGCCCCTTCCCAGGGAGACGGTCCGCGACCGCCTCGTGGAGATGCGCGAGCGCACGCGCTGGCTGGTGGCGGACGTCGCGGAAGCGGACATGGACCGGGTGCACGACCCGCTGATGAGCCCGCTCGTGTGGGACCTCGCGCACATCGCGGCGTTCGAGGAGCTGTGGATCTGCATGCGCACCGGCGGTCACGAGCCCATGCACCCCGACCTGCTCTCGGTGTACGACGCGCTCGAGACGCCGCGGGCGGTGCGCGGCGACGTGCCCCACCTCGACCTCGACGGCGCGTACGAGTACCTCGACGCCGTGCGCGAGCGCACGCTCGCCGTGCTCGAGGTCGCGGCGGAGGACAGTGTCTGGGAGCTCGTGATCCAGCACGAGCAGCAGCACAACGAGACGATGCTCCAGACGCTGGCGCTCGCCGAGCCCGGCGTCTTCACGCCGCCCGCCGGGCGGCCCCGCCCGCGGGGCGCGACGCGTACGGGCGGGATGGTGCGGATCCCGGCCGGGCCGTTCCTGGCCGGCGCGCCGGCCGCCGGCTTCGCCTACGAC
>JBJMLK010000006.1:0-8281 GCA_045805345.1 Thermoleophilaceae bacterium
ACGTCGAGCACGACCTTGCCGAGCGCCCCGCGGCCGTCGATCAGCTCGAGCGCCTTCGCGGCCTGGTCGAGCGGGAAGCGCGCGCCGACGATCGGCCGCACGTGGCCCGACTCGATCAGGCGGTCGAGCCCCGCGCCGATCTCCGCGAACATCTGCGGCTTGGGCAGCACGTAGGCGCCCCAGCCCGCGCCCACGACCTCGACGTTGTTCAGCAGCAGGCGGTTGACCTTGACCTCGGGTATCGAACCGCCGGTGAAGCCGACGACCACCAGCCGGCCGCCCTCGGCCAGCGAGCGCAGCGAGTCCTTGAACCGGTCGCCGCCGACGGGGTCGACCAGCACGTCCACACCCCCGCCCGAGAACTCCTTCGCCTGGTCCTTCCACGGGCCGTCGCTGCGCAGCACCTCGTCCGCGCCCGCCTCGCGCGCCACGCGCTCCTTCTCGTCGCTCGAAACCACCCCGATCGTGCGCGCCCCGAGGCCCTTCGCCACCTGCAGCACGGCGGTGCCGACCCCGCCCGCGGCGCCGTGCACGAGCACGGTCTCGCCCTCGGCCAGGCGGCCCCGCGTGACCAGCGAGAACCAGGCGGTGTGGTAGTTGAGGACGAGCGAGGCGCCCTGCGCGAAATCGAGCTCGTCGGCGAGCCGGAAGGTGGTGTGGGCGGGCGCCGCGGCGACCTCCGCGAAGCCGCCGAGCATGCAGAAGGCGGCCACGCGGTCGCCGGGGCTCAGGTCGCTGCCCTCGGGCGCGGATCGCACGACGCCGCCCACCTCGCTGCCCGGCACGAACGGCAGCGGTGGCTTGACCTGGTACTCGCCGCGCGTCTGGAGCACCTCCGGGAACGACACGCCGGCGGCGTGCACGTCCACGAGCACGGACGAGTCGGGAGCCATCGGGTGCGAGGTCGGCTCCTCGACGTCCTCGAGGCGGAGGGCGGAGTCGGGGCCGCTGAGGTCGGTGATCTGGAGGGCGCGCATGGCCCGGCAATCTATTAGGGCGCCGCGCTCCGGAGCTCGACCAGGCGCCGCGCCAGCTCGCCGGGCCGCGACAGCATCGGCACGTGGCCGCCGGCGATCTCGTCGACCTCGAGCCCGAGTCGCTCGGAAGCCACCCGTCGCTGGAACTCCAGCGGGAACAGCCGGTCGTCGCGCGGGCACAGCACGCGGGTGGGCACGTCCGGCCAGTCGTCGCGCGGCCACGGCTCGGTGAACATTCCGGGGCCGGGAGCGCCGCTCAGGTGCTGCGTGGCGCGGGCCACGTCCGGGTCCACGTCGTGCAGGAACACGTCCGCGAGTGCATCCTCGCCCCACTCGCTCATCGGGCCGTGCCTCGCCAGCACGTCCGCGATCGCGTCGGCGTGGCCGGTGTTCTGCCACCACTCCCCGGCGGTCTCGCCCGGCGCCGGCACCATCGGTGCGAGCAGGACGAGCAGCGCGGCGCCCACCCGCTCCGCCACCAGCGGGCCCGCGAACGCGCCGAGCGACTGCGCGACCACCACCACGTCGTCGCCCCCCGGCGTGGCGTCCGCCACCGCCGCGGCGTGATCGCTCGGCGTCGCGTCCTGGTCCTCGAGCGGCAGGGGCGGAGCCGTCGCGTCGTGCCCGAGCTCCCGCAGCCGGTCGATCGTCGCTCCGTAGATCCGCGGGTCCGTGCCGGCCCCCGGGATGAGGACGAAGGTGGCCATGGCGCAACCCGCGCAGGCCGGCTCAGCCGTCCGGCGGCTCGATCTCGCGCTTGAGGATCTTGCCCGTGGGGCCCTTGGGCAGGTCGTCGACGAGCCAGATCTGGCGCGGGTACTTGTAGGCGGCCACGCGCTCCTTCACGAACGCGCGCAGCTCGTCCGGCGACACCTCCTCGCCGTCGCGGACCGCCACGGCGGCCGCCACCTCCTCGCCCAGCTCGTCGTGCGGCACGCCCACGACCGCGGCCTCGCGGACCGCCGGGTGCGTGTAGATGACCTCCTCGATCTCGCGCGGGTACACGTTGTAGCCGCCGCGGATGATCAGCTCCTTCTTGCGGTCGACGATGAAGAAGTAGCCGTCCTCGTCGACCTTGGCGATGTCCCCGGTGCGGAACCAGCCGCCGGCCATCGTCTCCTCGGTCGCCTCGGGCTTGTTCCAGTACTCCTTCATCACGAACGGCCCGCGCATCAGGATCTCGCCCGGCTCGCCCTGCGGCAGCTCGTTGCCGTCGTCGTCCACGACCTTCATCTCGGTGCCGCCGATCGGCACGCCGATCGAGCCCGGCTTGCGCTCGCGGTCGGGCAGGTTGAACGAGCCCATGCCGGTGGTCTCCGACAGGCCGTAGCCCTCGAGGATCGTCGCGCCGAACGCCTCGTCGAAGCCGCGCAGCACCTCCACCGGGATCGCCGCGCCGCCGGAGATGCAGAGCCTGAGCGACGCCGTGTCGTAGCCCTCGCGATCGGCGTGGTTGAGCAGCGCGGAGAACATCGTCGGCACGCCCGCGAACACAGTCGCCCCGTCGCGCTGGATCAGCTCGAGCACCTTGCCCGGCTCGAAGCGCGGCAGCAGCGTCAGCAGCCCGCCGTTCACCAGGCAGGCGTTCATCACGCTGTTCATGCCGAACACGTGGAACAGCGGCAGCGTGGCCACCGTCACGTCCTCGGGCGAGATGTCCACCAGCTCGCGCGCGCTCGCCGCGCCCGAGGTGAGGTTGCTGTGCATGAGGGCCGCGCCCTTCGGCGAGCCGGTGGTGCCCGACGTGTAGATGATCACCGCCGGGTCGTCGTCGGCGCGGTCGGCCACGTCGGTCACGGGCTCCACGCCGCCGAGCGCCTGCTCGAACTCGCCGGGTTGCGTGAGCAGGCACTCGGCGCCGCTCTCCCCGGCGCCGCCCTCGGCCGCCTCGGCGAAGTCGGGCCACGCCACGAGCAGCCGCGCGTCGGAGTCCTTCAGGTGGTAGGCCACCTCGCGCGCCTTGAGCAGCGGGTTCATCGTCACCACCACCGCGCCGATGCGCAGCGCGCCGTAGTACACGATCGGGAAGTAGGGCACGTTCGGCAGCTGCAGCCCGATGCGATCGCCCGGGCCCACTCCCTTGGAGCGGAGCAGGCCGGCCGCGCGGCCCACCGCCTCGTCGAGCGCTGAGTACGTGAGCACGGCGTCGTCGAGCTTGACGGCGGGACGGTCGGCGTGCTCGGCGGCGGCCTGCCCGAAGGCGCTTGCGAAGTTCATGTGGCTCCCTCCCTCAGAGAGAGACGCATGGTGCCAGGTTCTAGTGGCTGATCTGTTGCTCGACGGCCTGCGCGAGGAGGCTTTGGCCGGCGTAGCTCGGGTGCACCCCGCAGTCGCCGCCCTTGAGCTGCGTGAGCAGCCCCGCCTTGCAGGGCTTGCCGCCCGACTTGGCGGACCCGCGGCGGAACTCGGCGAAGCCGTTCGCCACGTGGAAGTCAAACCCCTTGGCGCCGGCGTCCTGGGCGGAGTTGAGCGCGCGCACCACGCTGTTCCCGAATGCGCTCGTGTAGTCGAGCGAGAAGTAGTGGACGATCACCAGCCGCCGCTTGTACCCCGCCTTGTTGCGGATGGCCGACACGACGTGGCGGACGTTCTTCGTGATCTTGGTCAACTCGCCCTTGAACTCCGACGTGCATCCGTCGGAGGTCGTCTTCTGGCAGAGGAAGAGGTCGTTGGCGCCGATCATCAGCGAAACGAGGCGCGTGTCCGGATGCGCCTTGACGAACGCGACGGCGTACGCCAGCTGGCTGCCCTTGTAGCTCACGTGCAGCGGGAACGCGCGGCGGTAGCCGACCTTGGGCTTACCCGGCGAGTTCTCGCAGCCGTTGCTCGGCGCCTTCGGGTCGATCAGGCTCGAAGACGTCTCGCCCGGACAGGCGGCGTTCGCCACCCGGAGACCGAGTGCCGCGGCCATGTGCTCAGGGAAGCCCTGGAGCGTGGCCGGCTTGGTGTAGTTCGGCTTCGGCTGGACCTCCGGCTCCTGGTAGCCGAACGTGACCGAGTCGCCTACGGCGAGGTAGCGGGTGCTCGCGGCCGACGCGCCGCCGGCGGCTGCGAGCGAGGCGATCGCCGCGCACGCGAGTGCCGCGAGGACCGCCGAGGGCCTACGGCGGAGGGCCATACACGTGTTACGGACGGCGGCGGGCCGTGGTTCAAACGCCGCGGGCCGCGACGCCATCAGCCGCGGCGAGCGAGCGCATCGCTCGTCATATCTCGAGGCGTGACTCCTCCAGGTCGAGCTCGGTGAGGATCCGGTTCATCGCCTCGTTCGACAGCTCGCCGTCGCTTCGCATCCGCAACAGCGCCTCGCGCTGCGCCGCGAGCACGGCCTGCAGGGTCTGCTGGTAGGCGAGCGTGCGGTCCTCGTACCCGTCGTCCTCGATCTTCCCCGCCCGTGCCGCGAACCGCCGCTTGCGGTACTCGTAGAACCTGCGCATCCGCTCGATCGTCTCGTCGCGCGTCCAGTCCTCGTCCGCGAGCGCGTCGATCCGGTCGATGGCGGCCTTGGCCGCGACGATGCGCGCCCGCGTCTCCTCGTCGCCGTCGCCGCCGACGTCGGCCAAGCTCGCCCGGCGGATCACGGCGGGCAGCGACAGGCCCTGCACCACGAGCGTGAAGAAGATCACGGCGAACGTGAGGAACACGATCAGGTTCCGCTTGGGGAAGCCGCCGCCCGCGTCGGTCTCGAACGGGAGGGCGAGGGCGACCGCGAGCGACACGGCACCGCGCATGCCGCTCCACACGAGCACCAGACGCGATCGCGCTCCAAGCCGGCGCGCCCGCTGGGACGGTCGCCGGTCGATCGCGCGGATCAGGTAGGGCATCGTGAAGAACCAGAGGAGCCGAGTGCCCACCACCACGCCGGATACGGCCAGCGCGTACACGGCGAGCGTGCCCGCCGAGTACCCCGACAGGCCGTCCACCACCGTCCGCAGCTGCAACCCGATCAGCACGAAGAGAGTGGCGTTGACCACGAAGTCGAGGATGTCCCAGACGAAGAGGCTCTGGAGCCGGATGCGCGGTGGGAGGAACGCGGGCGCGCGGATTCCCATGTAGATGCCGGCCGTGACGGTGGCCAGGACGCCGGAGGCGCCGACCGCGTCGGCGGGCACGAAGGCCGCGTAGCCCGACAGCAGTGAGATCGTGATGCTCACCTGAGCGTCCTCGGTGCGCCTGCGGACCTCGGCCACGATCCAGCCGACGGCCAGTCCGATCGCCACGCCGCCCGCCGCCCCGAGTAGGAACCTCAGCCCGGCGTCCGCCAGCGAGAAGCTGCCCGCCACCACCGCCGCCACCGCCACGCGGTACGCGACGAGCGCCGTGGCGTCGTTGAAGAGACCCTCGCCCTCGACCGCGCTCACCAGCCGGCGCGGCACCTCGAGACGCCGCATGATCGTCCCCGCTGCGAGAGGGTCCGTGGGCGAGACGATCGCCCCGAGCACGAACGCGGCCTCCCACGGCATCCCCCCGATCAGCGCGTGGGCGGCCCACGCGACCGCGCACATCGTCAGAAGCACCAGCCCGACCGCGCTGAGGGTGAGGCCGCGGAGGTTGGCCCTGAGGTCGCCGAAGTTCGCGAAGATCGACGCGCCCCAGAGGAGCGGCGGCAGGAACACGACCAGCACCACCTCGGGGTCGAGCTTCACCTCGGGCAGCCCGGGCACGAAGCCCACCAGCGCGCCGCCGATCACGAGCACGATCGGGTACGGCACCGACAGAACCCGCGCCAGCGCGCCCAGTCCCGCGACCGCCACCAGCAGTCCCGCGATCACGATCTCGGCCTGGCCCATCCCGCAACTCTGGCAAGCCGAGCCGGCTCGCCGTTGCCGGCCAGAGGCGCGGAGCGCCTTTAAGGTACGCGCGCGTGACGACCAACGGGGGAGGGCGGGCGCCGCGCATCGTGGTCGAGCCGAGCGGCCACCGGCTGCTGAACCACGGCGACACCGCGATGCTGCAGGTCGCGATCCGCAGGCTGCGCGACGCGTGGCCGTCCGCTTCGATCGGCGTCATCAGCGACGACCCCGACGGCCTGTCACGACACGTGCCCGGGGTCGACGCGATCCCCGCCGCCGGCCGCTACCAGCTGATCGACGACGCCTCGCCGCTGCCGTCGCGGCGTGACCGCGTGATGGTGGCGGCGCGCGCGATCGACGGAGACGTGGCCGCAGCCGAGCGTGCGCTCGGGGCGCGACTGGACGAGCCGGCGCGCCGCTACCTCGGCGAGCTCGCACGCGCGGACCTGCTCGTGGTGAGCGGCCGCGGCGGCGTCTGCGACGCCTTCCACCACGAGTCGAGCCACTTGCTCGACGAGATCGAGGCCGCCACCGACCTCGGCGTGCCGGTGGCGATGATGGGCCAGGGCCTCGGACCGCTGGAGGACCCGTTCCTGCGCGAGCGCGCGCGCGAGGCCCTGCCGAAGGTCGGCCTGCTGGCGCTGCGCGAAGGCCGCACATCGCTGCCCCTGGCCGGCGAGCTCGGGGTGCCCACCGACCGCCTCGTGGTGACGGGCGACGACGCGCTCGAGCTGGCGATCGAGCACGGCCCGCGCGAGCGCTCGCGGACGGGGCTCGGCGTGAACCTTCGCGTGGCCGGCTATGCGGCGGTCGGCGCGGACGACGTCGAGCGCATCGGATCGCTGCTGCGGCCGCTCTCGCGCGGGCTCGGGACAGACCTTGTCGGCGTCCCGATCTCCGCGTATCCGGAGGAGGACGACGAGGGCTCGATCGAGCGCCTGGGCGGAGCGCGCGAGGGCGCGGCCACCGGCCCGGTCGGTGCGATCCGATCCGCGGCGCGCTGCCGCGTGGTGGTGGCCGGCAGCTACCACGCCGCGCTGTTCGCGCTCGCACAGGGCGTTCCGGTCGTGGGGCTCGCGCGGTCCGGCTACTACCTGTGCAAGCTGCGCGGGCTCGAGGAGCGCTTCGGCACCGGGATCACCGTCGTGCCGCTGGACGGCGCGGATCTCGAGCACGAGCTGGAGGCGGCCGTACGGCGGTGGTGGGACGCTCCGGCGGGCGAGCTGGCCTGCCTGCCCGAGGCCGCGCGGCGGCAGGTGGAGGAGGGCCGCGCGGCGTGGCGGCGCGTGCCGGCGCTGCTCGGCGAGCGCGCGCGGCCGCCGCTGGGCACGCTCGGCGGCCGCAGGCGCGAGATGGTGGTCGAGCGGCTCGAGACGCGCAGCGACGACGGGGTCGTGGAGCGCTCCGCGCGCTTCCGCTGGCCGGGCGGCGAGCGCCGCGTGGCGATCGCGGTGCCGGCCGCCATGGCCGGGCCCGACGACGACGCGTCGCCGTTCCTGCCGCTGGCGCTCCTGCCGGCCATGCGGCGCGGCGACCACGTGGTGGTCGACGGGCCGGTGTCGGAACGGCTCGTGCGCGGCGCCCACGCGGCGGCCGACCTCTACCACGCCTGGGCGCCCGAGCTGCCGCTGCCGTCGATCGAGGTGGGCGAGGAGCGCGAGCCGCCGGCCGCGCCCGGCCGGTCGATCGGGCTGTTCTTCTCACGCGGGGTCGACTCGACCTACAGCGCCGCGGTCCCGCGCGCGTATCCGGGGCCGATCGAGCGGCTGCTGTTCGTGCGCGGGCTCGACCCCAACCTGGGCGACGCCGTCAGGGACGAGGAGGTCCGCGCCGCCGGACGTCAGGCCGATCGCCTCGGGCTTCCGCTGAGCGTGCTGCGCACCAACGTGCACGACCTCACGCGGCTGTTCGTGGCCAACTGGGAGGACATGGTTGGCGCGGCGCTTGCGTCGATCGCCCTGGCCACCGCCGGCTCGCTGCACACGGTCGTGATCGCACCTACCGACGATGCGGTCACCGTCGGCCAGAACGGCCACTCGCCGCTGCTCGACCCGCTCTTCTCGACGGCGGCCACCCAGGTGGTGCACGACAGCGTCGCGCTGCGCCGGGTGGCAAAGACACTGTGGCTTGCCGAGAACCGCCCGGACCTGCTGGGCGAGCTGAAGGTCTGCATGGGCGAGGCGCGTTCCGACAACTGCGGCCACTGCGCGAAGTGCATTCTGACCATGGCGGTCCTGCGCGCCGCCGGCGCGCTCGGGGCGGCCACGTCGTTCCCCGGCTCGCTCGACCTCGAGCTGATCCGCAACTCGCCGCTGCGCGCGTTCGAGCCGCGGGTGGAGTACGCGACGCTGGCGCAGCTGCTCGACGACGGGCGCGACCCGGCGCTTCGGGACGCCGTGGTCGACGTCCTGGCCAAGCCGCTCTGGACCTATCCCGGCGCGCCGCCGCGCTCCGACTCGCCGGACTTCCGGCAGCGGGGGGAGAGAATGCTCGTGTCGACCATCCGCGACGGCC
>JBJMLK010000007.1:0-11671 GCA_045805345.1 Thermoleophilaceae bacterium
AGCGCGTCACCGAAACGACGGCGGGCAAGCCGGTGTTTGCGGTTAGTGTCACCAGGCACCCAGCTAGCGAACGGAGGCGCAGTTGCGGAACCTCACCACGATTCTCGTCATGGTCGTCCTGGCGGCAGGAACCGGCGGGGTGATCGCCGCTGGCGGCGGCGGTGAGTCGGGCGGCAGCGCGTCGTCGGCGCAGTACCACCCGGACCACTGCGGGCGCTTCCACCACCGCACGAGCGACGGCAGCTGCGTGAGGGACCGGCGCCACCATCACCACCACCACCATCATCACGGCAGCAACGCGCACACCTCGTTCAACGAGAGCGTCGTGACCGACGGCAACGGCAGCTCCAACAACAGCAACTCGAACGGCGGCTAGCGGACGCCGGCCGGCTCGGCCGGAGCTACGAGCGGATCAGCGCGAGGACCTCGTCCCGGCGCTCGGCCATGTGGTCGGGCGAGACGAGCGACTCGAGGTTGAGCCGCAGGAGCGGCTCGGTGTTAGACGGCCGCACGTTGAAGTGCCAGTCGTCGTAGTCGACCGAGACGCCGTCGAGCCAGCCGATACGCGCGTCGCCGTACGCCTCGGCCAGCTCGCGCATCTTCGCCTCCTTGTCGTCGACCTCGGAGTTGATCTCGCCGGAGATGAAGTAGCGGTCGCGGTAGGGCCGCAGCAGCTCGCTCATCCGCTTGCCCTTCGTGGACAGCAGCTCGAGGATCAGCAGGGCGGGGATGGTGCCCGAATCGGCGCAGTAGAAGTCGCGGAAGTAGTAGTGGCCCGACACCTCGCCGCCGAAGGCCGCGCCCTCCGCGCGCATGCGCGTCTTGAAGAACGCATGCCCGACGCGGTTCACGTGAGCCGTGCCGCCGCCCGCGGCCACGGTGTCCGGCACCGCCCGGCTGGCGCGCACGTCGTAGAGGATCGCGGCGCCGGGCTCCTTCTGGAGGATCGACTCGGCCAGCAGGGCGGTGAGGAAGTCGCCGGCCACGAACTCGCCGAGGTCGTCGATGAAGAAGCAGCGGTCGGCGTCGCCGTCCCAGGCGATGCCGAGCTCGGCGCCCTCGGACAGCACCTTCTCGATGATGAACGAGCGGTTCTCGGGCAGCAGCGGGTTCGGCTCGTGTCCCGGAAACTCGCCGTCGGGCTGCCAGTAGGTCGGGACCTGCTCGATCGGCAGGGCGTCGAGCAGCGGCCCGACCATCGGTCCCGCCATGCCGTTGCCCCCGTCGAGCACCACCTTGGCCGGCCGCACCTCCTCGTGTAGGAAGCGGCGCGCGGCGACCCGGAAGTCCTCGGCGACGTCCTCGGTGGCCAGCTCGCCGCGGGTCGCGGCCGGCGGGCCGGGCTCGCCCGCGGTGACGATGTCCCGGAGGTCGCCGATGCCGGCGTCGCCCGACAGCGGGATCGCGCCGTGGCGGACCAGCTTGGCGCCCGTGTACGCCTTCGGGTTGTGCGAGGCCGTGCACATCAGGCCGCCGTCGAGCCCGCGCGAGCCGACGGCGAAGTAGAGCATCTCGGTGCCCACCTGCCCGACGTCGAGGACGCTCGCGCCCTCGTCGCGCAGCCCGTCGGCGTAGCGGGCCGAGAGCTCGGGCGCGGTCAGGCGCATGTCGCGCCCGAGCCCCACCCGCAGCTCGCCGGCCGGCTTGCCCTCGAGAGAGGCGAGCACGCGCGCGAAGCCGCGGCCGACGCGGTATGCCACGTGCTCGTCGATCTGGTCCGGGTAGAGCCCGCGGACGTCGTATGCCTTGAAGATCGAGCTGTCGATCACGAGGCTTCGAACGCCTGGGTGATGTCGCGGTACGAGTCATCCAGGCTCTGCGGCAGCACGCGCGTGTTGCCGATCACCGGCATGAAGTTGGTGTCGGCGCCCCAGCGCGGCACGACGTGCAGGTGCACGTGGTGCTCCACGCCGGCGCCCGCGACCTTGCCCTGGTTCACGCCGAGGTTGAAGCCCTCGGGGGCGTACGCCGTTCGCAGCGCGCCCAGCGACGCGCGGGTCATCGTCATCAGCTCCAGCAGCGCGGGCTCGTCGAGCTCCTCGATCGACGGCACGTGGCGGTAGGGCGAGACCATCAGGTGGCCGTTGTTGTACGGGAAGGCGTTGAGCATCGCGAACACGTGCTCGCCGCGGCGGACGATGTAGCGGCCGGTGTCGTCACCGGCGCTCGGGCCGGTGCAGAAGATGCACTCGTCGGGCCCCGGGCCCTTGATGTACTCGAGGCGCCAGGGCGCCCACAGCCGTTCCTCGGACACGGCGCTGATCGTAGACGCCATATCCTGGGGCGAGCATGTCCCGCGAGCCGCGGCTCTTGACCGTTGTCGCCCCGATGTACGACGAGGAGGAGACGGTCGACGTCTTCTACGAGCGCGTGCGCGCCGCGCTCGACGGCGTCCCCTTCGAGCTGGTGCTCGTGGACGACGCGAGCGGCGACCGGACCCCGGAGCTGCTCGACCGGCTCGCCGACGCCGATCCGCGCGTGCGGGTGATCCACCTGTCGCGCAACTTCGGCCACCAGGCGGCGCTCACGGCGGGCCTCGAGCACGCCCGGGGCGATGTGGTGGCCATGCTCGACGGCGACCTCCAGGACCCACCCGAGCTGATCCCGACGATGCTCGACCACTGGCGCAGCGGCTCCGACGTGGTGTTCGGGGTGCGCGACGCGCGGGCGGGCGAGACGCGGGTGAAGCTCGCCACCGCGCGCTGGTTCTACCGCCTGTTCGCGCGCGTGACGCGGCTGGAGCTGCGCGAGAACTCGGGCGACTTCCGCCTGATGAGCCGCCGCGCGCTCGACGCGGTGCTGACGATGCGCGAGCGCAACCGCTTCCTGCGCGGGATGACAGTCTGGATCGGCTTCACCCAGACGGCCGTGCCGTACGAGCGCGACGCGCGCTATGCCGGGGTCACCAAGTACACGCCGCGCAAGATGCTTCGCTTCGCGCTCGACGCGCTCGCCTCGTTCTCGTCGGTGCCGCTCCAAGCGGCCACCCTGCTCGGGTTCTTCTTCTCGGCAATCGCGTTCCTGGGGCTCCCGCTCGTGGTGGTGGCCCGCTACGCCGGCATCTACACCCGCGGCGTGCCCAGCGTCCTGTTCGCCGTCCTCCTGCTCGGCGGGATCCAGCTCATCACCGTGGGGATCATCGGCGAGTACGTGGGCAGGATCTACGACGAGGTCAAGCGCCGTCCGCTGTACCTCGTGCGCGAGACGAAGAACCTCGATCCGGACGCCGAGCCGCCGGCCGGCGATGCCGAGCCGCACCGGGCGACGACCCCAAGGCTCTAGTGCGCGTAGCCGTACTGGGCGCGGGCGTCGCCGGGCTGGTGACGGCCTACCGGCTGTCGCAGCGCGGCCACGACTGCGACGTCTACGAGCGCTGGCCGGGCATGGGCGGGCAGGCCGCCACGATCGACGTCGGCGGTGGCCACCTGCTCGAGCGCTACTACCACCACCTGTTCACGAGCGACCGCCACGAGGTAGAGCTGTACGAGGAGCTCGGGCTGCCCGACGAGGTCGAGTGGCTGCCGTCCAGCGTCGGCATGCTCGCCGGGGGGCGGGTCCATCCGTTCACCACGGCGCTCGACCTGCTGCGCTTCGCGCCACTCTCGCCCGCGGCGCGGGTGCGGATGGGGCTGGCCGTCGTGTACCTGCAGCGGCGCTATCCGCACTCCGCGCCGTTCGACCACGTGTCGGTGCGCGACTGGGTGGAGCGAGCGATGGGCCGGCAGGCGTGGCAGCGGGTCTGGGGCCCGCTGATGCACGCGAAGTTCGGCGCGGTGGCCGACGAGGTGACGATGGCCTGGCTGTGGCGGAAGCTCACGCTCCGTCGGCAGATCCGCGGCCGCGAGGCGCGCGGGGAGGTGCTGGGCTACCCCCGGCACAGTTGGGCGCTCCTGTTCGAGCGGCTGCGCGACCGTATCGAGGCGGCGGGCGGTCGCGTGCTGATCGACCGGCCCGCGCTGCGGCTCGCCCGCACGGACGGCGCGATCGAAGTCCAGCCCGGCGCACCCGGGTCGTTCCGGCGCGGGCTCGATCCGCGCCGCTTCGAGCCCGGCGGTGGCGCCGAGCGCTACGACGGCGTGGTGGCGACGGTGCCGAGCGACGTGTTCGCCGAGCTTCTCGACCCAGACCTCACGGACGCCGTCGGCGAGGCCTACCTCGAGCGCGTGCGCGGAGCGCGCTACCAAGCCGCGCTCTGCCTGCTGCTCGAGATCGACCGGCCCTTCCACGACTTCTACTGGACCAACGTGGCCGACCCGGGCGTGCCGTTCATCGGACTGATCGAGCACACCAACCTCGTGCCGCCCGAGCGCTACGGCGGCCGCCGCTTCCTCTACGTCGCCAACTACCTCGATGCCGGCCACCCGCTGCTCGCCCTCGGCGCGGACGAGCTGATCGAGCGCTACGAGCCCGGGCTGCGCATGGTCAACCCGAGCTTCTCGCGCGACTGGGTGCTCGAGCGCTGGCTCCACACCGAGCCGGCCGCCCAGCCCGTGCCGACCGTCGGCTACGCGGACCGGATCCCCCCGCTCGAGACCGGCGTTCGCGGGCTGGTGCTGGCCAACACGACGCAGATCTATCCCGAGGACCGGGGCACGAACTACAGCGTGCGGCTCGGCGACCAGGCGGCCGACGCGCTCGAGCGCTCGCTGGCCGGGTCCTGAAAGCAGAAGACCCGCCGAAGCGGGCCTCCGCAAAACGAACCTGGACGCGTTCCTTGGATGCGGTGGAGCGCTATGTGAGAGAGGGATCGGCCTTCACCGCCGCCCGCGCGATAGCCCCTTCGCGGTAGACGCGGCGCGCCATTTTTAGCGGTCGCCGCATGGGCCGCGGCGCAAACAGCGGCTTTGAGGGTGGGCCGAGTGGGGGTGGGCGGTTTAGAGCATCTATTTGATGACTTAAACCGCCCACCCCCTGTGGACCCACCCTTTATTGCCGCTGTTTGCGCCCGTTGACCAGCGCCGCCCCGAGGACGAACGCCACCCGCGCCGCGAGCTTCGCGACCGAGTCGTACGGCGCCTCCACGCGCCCGAGCAGCAGCGGGTCGGACCGCTCGGTCACGGCCTCGGCGTGGGTGGTGAAGCCGATCCGGTAGCCGGCGGCGCGCGCCGCGGCGGCCACGCGCGCGTCGGCGCGCCCGTGCGGGTAGGCGATCGCGTCGATCGGCGTGCCCGTGAGCGACTCGAGCTCGGCGCGGCCGTCGGTCAGCTCACGCTCGAGGTCGGCGCCGTGCAGCTGCGTGAGCCGGTGGTGGCGGCGCGTGTGGAAGCCGATCCCGTGACCGGCCTCGGCCAGCCTGCGCACGCCGTCGGCGCGCAGGCCGGAGTCGGCGGGGTCGGGCCCGGCCTCGGCCAGCAGCGCCTCCGCCAGCTCGTCGCGCGCCGGCGGCGCGAGCTCCTCGATGCGCTGGCCGGCCTCGCGCACTCCCCGGGCGCCGGCGGCCGGGGGCGGCCAGCCGGCCCCGCGCTCGACCGCCCGCTGGAGCCGCTGCCACCAGAACGAGTGCGGCCCGTTGAGCGACGACGCGTTGAGGAAGAACGTGGCGGGCGCCCCGGCGTCCCGCAGCGCGGGGAGCGCCTCCTCGACATGCGAGAGGAGGTCGTCGTCGAAGGTCACGGCCACCGGGAACGGCTCGCCGCGCTGGCGGCCGGCGGCCGCCGCGGGCAGGCCCGAGGCGCTCACCAGCCGGTAATGGCGCACCAGGTAAGCCAGCTGGGCGCGAAAGAGGGCGGGGTCGAGGCGCGGGTCGAAGGAGCGCCGGGGACTCGTGGGCGGCGCGCCCAGGCGGTGGTAGACGAGCGCGACGCCGGCCCGCAGCCGGCTCCGGCGGAGCAGTCCCGGGACTACAGCCAGCCGCGCTTCCGGAAGTAGGCGAGCAGGCCGACCAGCAGCGCGACCATCGACCCGACGATGATCCAGAAGGCGTGGATGTTGTGCTCGCCCGGCACGCGCACGTTCATGCCCCAGACGCTGGCGATGAGCGTGAGCGGCAGCAGCACCACGGAGAACGCGGTCAGGACGCGCAGGATGTCGTTGAGGCGGTGCGAGATCACCGACTCGTTCGTGTCCTCGAGCGCCTCCACGACCTCCTTGTAGTTCTCGAGCATGTCCCAGATCCGCTCGTTGGCGTCGACGATGTCGTCGAAGTAGAGCTCGTGCTCGTCGGGGAGGTAGACCTGCTTGGTGCGCTCCAGGTCGCGCAGCACCGACCGCTCCGGCCGGATGATCTTGCGGAAGTTGATGATCTCCTGCTTGACGTTCGAGAGGTCGCGGACGATCTCCTCGGCGCGGCCCTCGAAGATCTCGCCCTCGATCGCGTCGAGCTTGTTGCCCATCTTCCGCAGCATCGGAAAGCAGTAGTCGAACGAGTCGTCGATGACCTTGTAGAGAAGGAAGCCGGAGCCGCGGCTGAACAGCTGCGCGCGGAACTCCTCGTTGGTGCGGCAGCGCTCGAACAGGTACTCGACCGGCTGGAGCGGCGCGTTCGGGAGCGTGATCAGGAAGTCGGAGCCCACGAACATGTCGAGCTCGCCGGCGTTGAGCCGCCCGACGGCGCTGTCGAACACCGGGAAGTGGAGCACGATGAAGAGGTGGTCGGGGAACTCGTCGACCTTCGGCCGCTGGTTGCGCGACGAGACGTCCTCGTAGGCGAGCGGGTGGAACTCGAAGTGCTCCTCGAGCCAGGCGCGATCGAGCGGTCCGGGACGCTCGATGTTGATCCAGCGCAGGCCGTCGTGCTCGACGACCTCGACGTTGGGCTCGGTCGCGCTAGGGGCGGCGGTCTCGACGCGAGAACGCGACGGGCGGCGCAGCCTCGGCTTCGGAAGGTTCGGCATCAGGTATGAGCGGGTCGTCGAGAAGCGCCATAGGGGTCTGGGATTGTAGTTCCAGCCCGGAAGGCTGTATCCTGTGCCGCACACATAGCCGTTCGCATCGAGAGGGGTGGAGGGACATGGCCCTGTGAAGCCCCGGCAACCATCCGCAGTACGCGGAAACGGTGCCAAGTCCATCGAGATGTGACAGAGCCCATTCAGGCCTCCGTCACAGGACAAAGCGGCGGAGACCACAGGAGGCAAAGGCTGTGTCTGTAGAAGCGTTGAAGTGCAAGGAGTGCGACGAGCGGTACCCGCTCGACGCGCGATTCGTCTGTGAGAGCTGCTTCGGGCCGCTCGAGGTCGCGTACGACCTCTCGGGGCTCGACGCCGACGAGACCCGCCGCCGGATCCAGGCCGGGCCGGCCACGATCTGGCGCTACGCGGACTTCCTGCCGTTCGAACGCCCGCCGCGCACGGCGCTGGCCGCCGGCGTCACGCCGCTGGTGCGCGCCGACCGGCTGGCCGAGCGGCTGGGCATCCGCGAGGTGTGGGTCAAGAACGACGCCGCCAACCCCACTCACTCGTTCAAGGACCGCGTGGTGACCGTCGCTCTGGCGAAGGCGCGCGAGCTGGGCTACGGCGTCGTCGCCTGCGCGTCGACGGGCAACCTCGCCAACGCCGTGGCGGCCCACGCCGCCGCCGCCGGGCTCGAGTCGTACGTGTTCATCCCGTCCGACCTCGAGGAGCAGAAGGTGCTCGCGACCGGCGTCTACGGCACCCACCTGGTGAAGGTCGAGGGCAGCTACGACGACGTCAACCGCCTCTGCACGCAGCTCGCGGGCGAGCGCGACTGGGCGTTCGTGAACGTGAACGTCAGGCCGTACTACGCGGAGGGCTCGAAGACGATCGGGTTCGAGGTGGCGGAGCAGCTCGGCTTCGAGCTGCCCGACCGGGTGATCTCGCCGGTCGCGTCGGGCTCGCTGTTCACGAAGATCGCGCGCGGGTTCGAGGAGTGGCTCGAGGTGGGGCTGCTCGAGGGCGAGCTGCCGCACTTCAACGGCGCGCAGGCCGAGGGCTGCTCGCCGGTCGCGTCGGCGTTCGAGGCCGGCCGTGACGTGTGCCGGCCGGTGCGCTTCCCGGACACGATCGCCAAGTCGCTGGCGATCGGCGACCCGGCGGACGGCCCGTACGCGCTGGACCTGGCGCGCCGGACCGGCGGCGGCGTGACGTCCGTCAACGACGACGAGATCCGCGCCGGCATCCGCCTGCTCGCGGAGACCACCGGCATCTTCACGGAGACCGCCGGCGGCGTGACCACGGCGGTGCTGCGCAAGCTCGCCGAGGCCGGCGAGATCGACGCGGACGAGCGCGTGGTGCTCACTATCACCGGCGAGGGGCTCAAGACGCTCGACGCCGTGCGCGGCACGTTCGAGGCGTACGAGATCGAGCCGACGCTCGAGTCGTTCGAGTCCGGGGTCGAGTCGCGGGCCGCGGCGGCCGCCGGCTCGCAGCCCATCGGCGCGGGTGCTTAAGATTCGGCGCCCGTGAGCGTCACCGTCAAGATTCCCACCCAGCTGCGCAGCGTCACCGGCGGCGAGGCCGAGGCGACCGTCGACGAGGCCACCACCGTCGGCGAGGTGCTCGACGGCCTCTACGACCGCTACGACGGGCTGCGCGAGCGGATCGCCGAGGACGGCGACCTGCGCCGCTTCGTGAACGTGTACGTGGCGGGTGAGGACATCCGCTTCCTCGACGGGCTCGACACGCCCGTCGAGGACGGCGACGAGGTCACGATCCTCCCGGCCGTAGCCGGGGGCTAACGCCCTCGATGCCGGTCCTGGTGACCGGCGCCCAGGGGTTCGTAGGGTCCTGGCTCGCGGAGCGGCTGCTGGCCGGCGGCGAGCGAGTGGTGGTGCCGCGGCGCGACGCGCGCGCCGAGTCGCGCTTTCGCGCGGAGGGAATCGAGGAACGCTGCGACGTGGTCGACGCCGACGTGACCGACTACGACACGATGGTCAGGCTGATGCACGAGTACCGGGTCCGCTCGGTCTTCCACCTCGCGGCCCAGTCCGTGACCACCGTGGCGTCGCGCTCGCCGTACTCCACCTGGGAGTCGAACGTGCGCGGCACCTACACGCTGCTCGAGGCGTGCCGGGCGGCGCGCGAGGTGGGGGAGGAGATCGAGCGCGTGGTGGTCGCCTCGTCGGTCCTGGCCTACGGCGACGGCGAGCCGCCGTGGCGGGAGGACGCGCCGCTCTCGGCCGCCGGTCCGTACGGCGCGTCCAAGGCCGCGGCCGACCTGATCGCCCGCACCTACGCACGCAGCTTCGAGCTGCCGGTGGCGGTCGTGCGGCTCGCGCACGTGTACGGCGGCGGTGACCTCGAGCTGTCGCGGCTCGTGCCCGGGGCGTGCCGCGCGCTGGTCGAGGGCGACCGGCCGGTGCTGCGCTCCGACGGCACCCCGGTGCGCGAGCTCGTCTACGTGGAGGACGCCGTCGACGCGTACCTGGCAGTCGCGGGCTCGCTCGACGAGCAGGCGAACGCCGGCCGCGCTTGGAACGCCGGCGGCGGCGAGCCGCTGCCCGTGGCCGAGATCGTCCGCAGGCTGGCGCGGGTCGCGGGTTCGGACGCCGAGCCCGACGTGCGCGGCCAGCCCGCCGGCCAGGCGGATCGCGAGGAGCTCGACTCCTCGGCGATCCGGCGCGAACTCGGCTGGGCCCCGGCGTGGGAGCTGGACCGGGGCCTGCGCGCCACGTACGACTGGTACGCGGAGCACCTCGGCTAGCCGCGTCATACCGTGGATGGCATGAGCGTCGCCCCGGAAGCCGAGAGCCGCCTGTTCGGGCTCGAGCGGCCGGTGATCGCGATCGCCGCGGTGGTTGTCGTCGGCGCGATCATGTCGATCCTCGACACGACGATCGTGAACATCGCGCTGCGGACGCTCGGCGACGACCTGCACGGCTCGCTGAGGTCGGTTCAGTGGGTGTCGACCGGCTACCTGCTGTCGCTGGCGCTCGTGATCCCCCTCACGGGCTGGGCCGCCGAGCGCTACGGCGCGCGACGGGTGTGGCTCGTGTCGGTGGTGCTGTTCGTGGCGGGCTCGGTGCTCTGCGGCGCGGCCTGGTCGCTCGGCTCGCTGATCGGGTTCCGCGTGCTGCAGGGGTTCGGCGGCGGGATGATCATGCCGGCGGGGATGATCCTGATCGCGCAGGCCGCCGGCCCGCGGCGGATGGGGCGGGTGATGAGCGTGATCGGAGTGCCGATGGTGCTCGCGCCCGCGCTCGGGCCAGTGATCGGCGGGCTGATCGTGGACAACGCGTCGTGGCGCTGGATCTTCTTCGTGAACGTGCCGATCGGCGTGCTCGGGATCTGGCTGGGCCGTCGCCGGCTGCCGCGCGGCCAGGGCAGCCGCGACGCGGGCCGGGTCGACCTGCTCGGGCTCGCGCTGCTCTCGCCCGGACTCGCGCTGGTCGTCTTCGGGCTCGCCGAGGTCGCCTCGCACGGCGGCGTGAAGGGCACGAATGACTGGCTGCCGCTGGTCGCGGGGGTGGTGCTCACGGTCGCGTTCTGTCGGCACGCGCTGCGTGCCGAGCGGCCGCTGATCGACCTGCGCGTGTTCAAGGGCGAGGCGTTCGCGGCCGGCTCGGCCACCACGTTCCTGCTCGGTGCCGCGCTCTTCGGCGGCCTCCTCGTGATGCCGCTCTACTACCAGGTGGCACGCGGGTCGAGCCCGCTCGAGGCGGGGCTGCTCCTGGCGCCGCAGGGGTTCGGCGTGATGCTCGCGATGCCGCTGACGGGGCGGCTCACCGACCGGGTGGGCGGCGGCCGGGTGGCGGTCGTGGGGCTGGTGATCCTCACCCTGGCCACGATCCCGTTCGCGGTCGTCGATCCCGACACGCCGTACGCGTGGCTCGCCTCGGTGCTGTTCGTCCGCGGCGTGGGGATCGGCGCCACGATGATGCCGGCGATGGCCGCCGCCTACGCGACCATGGAGCGCGCCGAGGTGCCCAAGGGCACGACCGTGCTCAACGTGGTGCAGCGCGTGGGCGGCTCGATCGGCACCGCGATCCTCGCCGTGGTGCTCCAGCACCAGATCGCCGCGCAGGTGCCCGGCGCCCGAGGCGGCCTGCTCTCGGGGGGCGGCGCAGGTCACGTGGCCGCGCCGCCGGGCCGCGCGGAGGCGCTGGCCCACGCGTTCGGCACCACCTTCTGGTGGACGGTGGCGATGGGGCTGCTGGCGCTGCCCCCGACGCTCCTGCTCGCGCGCGCCACGCGGCGCACGCCCGCCGCCGCCCCGGCCGAGCCGGCGGTCGTCGAGACGCTCGCCGGGTAGCGACCGCTACTCGGGCCCGGTGAACGTCTCGGTGGTGGCGCGGCGGCGCCACTGCTCGAGGCCGCGCTGCTGGGTCTCGGCCCGCTCGGCCAGGACCCTCAGCTCCTCGGGATCGAGCCGGTCGTCGGCGTCCTGCACGGCGATCAGCGCCTGCCACAGCGCCAGCTTGCCGGTCACGCCGAGGGCGAGGCCCTCGAGCTCGATCACGCGGCTGAGCGGCGAGTAGCCGGTCAGGTGCGCGTTCGGCTTGAGGCGGCCCACCTTCTCGCCGAGGAAGGCGCCGGTGGTCTTCACGCGGTCCTTCTTCACGTCGAAGCGGTCCATCAGGCGTTCGAGGGAGGCGCGGTCCTCGGCGATCTCGTGGCTCAGCTCGGCGAGGAACTCACCGTACTCGCTGCCCTCGTTCGAGGATGCGGCGCGCTTCGACAGCTCCACGCCCACCGTCGCCCCCGCCAGGTGGTCGTTCAGGTAGATCGAGAGGTACTTGAGATTCATTCGCATGGCAGGCTACCCGTCATGGCCGAGG
>JBJMLK010000008.1:0-20789 GCA_045805345.1 Thermoleophilaceae bacterium
ACCGGCTGGTGCCCGCGCCTGCGTGAGCGCGGGCGCGTCCGCCACGCGCTGGTGCCAGAGCTCGAACACGAGCAGCGTCCAGAGCCCGCGCGAGTTGTCGCGCGTGCCGGCCACATGCTGGTCGACCAGCGCGCGCACGCGGTCGGGGCGGAAGTAGCCGCGGGCGAGCGCGCGCTCCGAGAGCAGCACGTCGCCCACCAGCTCGCGCAGGTCGCCGCGCAGCCACTCGGCCAGCGGCACCTCGAAGCCCTGCTTGCGGCCGTCGAGGATCTCGTCCGGGAGCGTGCCGCGCATCGTCCGCCGCAGCCCGATCTTCTTCTCGGTCCCATTCACCTTCAGCTCGGGCGGGAGCGACGCCGCGAACTCCATCAGCCGGTGGTCGAGCAGCGGCGAGCGCGCCTCGAGCGAGTGCGCCATCGTCGCCACGTCCATCTTCACGAGCAGGTCGCCCGGGAGGTACGTGCGCACGTCGACCTCGAGCATGCGCTCGAGCACCGAGGTGCCTGAGGTCTCGGCCCACGCGTCGGTCACGAAACGGCCGGCGCGGGCGGCGTCGATCCGCTCCCACAGCTCGGGCGTGTAGAGGTCCTCGCGCACCAGGCCGTCGAGGTGCGACGAATACGCGAAGTAGCGCTCGCCGGGGGCGAGGGGGAGCGTGAGGGCGAGCCGCCGCAGGCGGCTCAGCGTGCTGTCGATGCGGCCGCTGGCCGGCAGCCGCCGCCCGACCGCCCCGGCGGCGCGCCGCAGCGATCGCGGGACGCGGTCGAGCCGGTCGAGCAGCAGGTTGGCCGCGTAGCGCGAGTAGCCGCCGAAGCTCTCGTCGCCGCCGTCGCCGTTGAGCGCCACGGTCACGTGGCGCCGCGCTAGCTCGGCCAGGTAGAGGCTCGGGATCGCGGACGAGTCGGCGAACGGCTCGCCGTAGCGGTCGACCACCTCGGGCAGCATCTCGATGGCCTTCGGCTCGATCACGAACTCGTGGTGCTCGGTGCCGAAGCGTTCGGCGATCGTGCGCGCCCGGGGGAGCTCGTTGAAGCGCTCGTCGCCGGTCGCAAACCCGATCGAGAACGTGCGGACCGGCTCGGACGACGCCTCGGCCATCGTCGCGACGACCGTCGAGGAGTCGATACCGCCCGACAGGAAGGCGCCGAGCGGCACGTCGGCGACCATCCGGCAGCGCACGGCGCGGCGGATCTCCTCGCGCAGCCGCTCGAGCGCCTCGTGCTCGTCGCAGTCGAGCTTCGCGGAGTAGTCGAGCCGCCAGTAGGGCCGCAGCTCGGCGGCGCCGTCGCGCAGCTCGAGTGTCGTCGCCGGCGGGAGCTTGCGGACGGCGCGGAACGCGGAGAGCGGAGCGGGCACGTAGCCGTAGGCCAGGTAGCAGTCGAGCGCGGCGAGGTCGAGCTCGCGCGGGATCTCGGGATCCTGCATCAGCGCGTTCAGCTCCGACGCGAACGTGAGCGTGCCGCCGCGGTGCGAGTAGAAGAGCGGCTTCTTGCCGAGCCGGTCGCGGGCCAGGAGCAGCTTGCGGCGGCGCGCGTCCCAGAGCGCGAACGCGAACATCCCCTCCAGCGAGCGAACGCAGTCCGGTCCCTCCTCCTCGTAGAGGTGCACGATCGTCTCGGTGTCGCCGCTCGTGGCGAACGTGTGGCCGCCGGCGCGCAGGCGCTCGCGCAGCTCGCGGAAGTTGTAGATCTCGCCGTTGAGCACGACGGCGACCGAGCGGTCCTCGTTGTAGATCGGCTGGTCGCCGGTGTCGATGTCGATCACGCGCAGACGCTGGATGCCGAGCCCGGCGGGACCCTCCAGGTGCGTGCCGCGGGCATCCGGGCCGCGGTGCTCGATCCGCGCGCACATCGACTCGAGCAGCGCGGCGTCGACCGCGCGCCCGTCGCCCCGGACCTGTCCAGCGATGCCGCACATGCCGCGCCCGAGGCTACGCGACGCCCGCTCCGGCGCGGGCTACGGCGCCGGAGTCGGCGTCGCGAGCACCTGGAGGCGGCTCCAGGGGAACGCCTGGAGGACCTGGTTCGGCGCCAGGCCGTCCAGCAGTGCCGGGTACGGGTCCGAGCCGGTGGGGCTCGGGTCCTCGGCGTAGAGCGTGACGTTGCCCGACTTGTCGCGCACCACCATGCCGTAGCGCTGTGCCGCCTCGGCGATGATCCGCGTCGCGCGCGGGAGGTTGAGCGCGGCGATGTTCAGCGCCGGGTCGAGCCGGAAGCGCGTGCCCTCCGGGATCGCCTGCGGGCTGTCGCTGATGCCGTCGGTCCGGTTGGCCGGCCATACGAACACGCCGCGACGCGGCTCCGGGATCGCGAGCGCGAGCGCATGGTCGATCCGGCCGGCGCGCAGCTCGGCGATCGTGATGGTCCCGCCGATCTGCGGCAGGCTCGTGGCGGGGGCACCCCAGTTGTTCGCATAGCGGCCCGGGTTGGTCGAGACGCCCGTCATCTGGCCGCCCCACATCGCGTGCCAGCCGTCGCCGGCGCGCCGCGCGAGCCAGAACTCCCACATCGTGTCGGTCGACGGCTGCCACACGACCATGTTCGCGTCGGTGCCGCCGGCCGGGCGGGCGTCCGCCGGGATCGGGACGGCGTCGAACGCCGTCTGGAGGGCCGGGTTCCACTGGTCGAGCGTCACGCGGACGGTGGGCTGGCCCGCGGGGACCCTGTAGATCGGGGAGCTGTACTGGGTCGTGTTGATCCACGGCCCGCGGCGCAGGGCGAGGTCGCGATCGACCTGGCGGCGCAGCTCGGCGACGAGCGACGGCGAGGCGGGGTCGAGTGCCGCGGTCGGGGCGAGCAGCGCGTTCCAGAAGCTCGTGGCGGCGAACGGCCGGTCGGGGAACGCCGACGGCGCGGGCGGGCTCACCACGGGCGGGGCCGCCACGGGCGGGGTCACCACGGGCGGGGTCACCACGGGCGGCTTCACGACCGGAGGCTTGACCGGCGGCCGCCGGACGGGCTCGCGGGCCCCGTCGCTCCGGTGCGAAGTCGCACGCTCGTGCCGCGCGCGCAGGCGGCAGCGCTTGCGCACCGCGTGCTTTCGCGCGTGCTTTCGCGCGTGCTTCCGGGCGGCGTGCCTGCCGTTTCGCCGCCTGCAGCTCTTCTTGCCCTTCCGCGGCTTGTGCTTGCCCCCGGCGTGGACGTGCGCGTGCGAGCTCGCGCGCTTCGCCGGCGCGGGCGTGCCCGCAAGCGGCAGCGTCGCGATTGCCGCGACAAGGCAGGCAGCGAGTCGGACGCGAGTCTTCTGCATGGGCCTTCCGGAGGGGAGAGCGGCGCACGTGCGCCCTGACCCGACCGCTATCGGGCGCGATCACGCCCGGCCCGCGAAAGCGCCGTCCCGCTGGTACATCCGTCCAGCGCCGCGTGTGCAGGAGCTGCGGCTAGCCGTCCTGGCGGCGCTTCACGAAGCCCCGCAGGGCTGTGCCCGCGGCGGTCAGTCCGGAGCCCACGGCGGCTACGGCGCCGACCGCGAGGCCGGTAAACGGCAGGTTGCCTCCGCCCCCGCCTCCGCCTGCGCCTCCGCCGGAGCCGCCACCTGAGCCGCCGCCACCACCGGAGTCGGCCACGCCGCCCGCGCCGCCCGCCCCGCCCGATCCCGGGTCGTAGGGCTGGGGCGTGCTGAAGCTCAGATCCGCGCCCCCCGCACCCACCAGCGGGTGCAGCGAGGCCGTGATCCCCTCGAGGTCCCCGTAGTCGCGGACGACCGGGGACTGGTACTGACGGCGCATTCCTTGCAATTGGCCTCCTGAGGGAACTGTACCCTTGTGGGCCAGGGGCTGCGCCGGATCGCGGTGCCGCGACCGTGCCTTAAAGCGCACCGTGTTGGAACTCGAGGGCATCTTCAAGAGCTGGGGTGGGAGGTCTGTGCTCGCGGGCGTGGACGCGCGGGTCGAGCCTGGAACGACGCTCGGGATCTCGGGCGCGAACGGCGCGGGCAAGACCACGCTCCTGCGGATCGCGGCCGGCCTGATCCTGCCCGAGCGCGGGCGCGTGAGCGCCGCCGGATTCGATCCCGAGCGGCAGCGCACCGAGTTTCATCGCCGGATCGGCTTCCTGAGCGCGGGCAACACCGGGCTCTACGCGCGCCTGCGGGCGGACCACCACATGGAGCTGTGGGCGCGCCTCGCGCTCATGCCGAAGCGCGAGTACCGCCCGGCGATCGCTCGCGCGATCGAGGCGTTCGGCCTCCAGGACCTGCGCGACCGCCGCGTCGACCGGCTGTCGATGGGCCAGCGCCAGCGGCTGCGACTCGCGCTCACGTTCCTCCACGAGCCGGCGGTCGTTCTCCTCGACGAGCCGGCCACGAGCCTCGACGGCGACGGCATCGAGGCCCTCCAGGCGGCTTTGACCGGCGTGGCGGCACGTGGGGGTGCCGGGATCGTCTGCCTCCCGTCGGGCTGGCACGACGTGCTGTCCGTAGACCGCCACCTGGTGCTCGAGGACGGCCGGCTGGTGTCCGCATGAACTCGCCGGCCAGGTTGCTCTCCGCCGCCGCGGCGATCTGCAAGCGCGACTACCTGCTGTTCGTGAGCTACCGCACGCGGATGTTCACGACCCTCTTCACGACGGCGGTGAGCCTCACGCTCTTCTATTACGTATCCCGTCTCGTGCACTCGCGGGCGGTGGGGAGTCCCGACGACTACTACGCGTTCGTCGTCGTCGGGCTGGTGATCTTCGGTGTGCTGACCTCGACGCTCTCGACGCCGGTCGCCACGCTCCGCGCGGAGCTCCAGACGGGCACCTTCGAGCGCCTCGTCGTGTCCCCCTTCGGCGCCGTGCGCTCGATCGCGTCGCTCCTGCTGTTCCCGCTCGCGCTGGCGACCGCCACCGCGGTCGTGTCCCTCGCCTTCGCCGGAATCGTCTTCGGCCTCGACATTCGCTGGGAGACCGCCCCCCTCGCCATACCCGTGGCGCTGCTCGGCGCCGTCGCCTTCGCGCCCTTCGGGCTGGCCATGGCGTCGGCCGTCGTCCTCTTCAAGCAGACCAACGCCGGAGCCACATTCGTGATCACCGGCGTGTCGCTGCTCGCCGGCGTGTACTTCCCGGTGGTGCTCCTGCCGGACTGGATCGAGTGGGCGTCGAACGTGCAGCCGTTCACTCCCGCGGTCGACCAGCTCCGCAACCTCCTGGTCGGGACCGAGCTCCACGAGTCGGTTGCGCTAGGACTGGGCAAGCTCATAGGGTTCGCCGTGGTCATGACGCCCCTGGCGCTGCTCCTGCTGCGCGCCGCGGTGCGACGGAGCCGAAGCCGGGGAACGATCATCGAGTACTAGATGGGTGAGCACACGAACGAGGACGCTGCGATCCTGACCTCACGCGTGCGCGTGCCGGAGCACGTCGTGTACCGGAACTTCCCGGACGAGACGGTCATCCTCAACCTCGAGAGCGGGATCTACCACGGCCTCAACGGGACCGCGGCGCGGATGCTCGAGGTCGTCCAGAAGAGCGACTCGGTCGAGCAGTCGGTCGACGACCTGGCGCGCGAGTTCGAGCAGCCGCGCGAGGTGATCGAGCGCGACCTGGTCGGGCTCTGCCGAGCGCTCGCCGAGCGCGGCCTGATCGAGCGGGATGACGGAGCCGGCTGACCCCAGGCCTGGCGTGCGCCACCGGGCGCGGGCCTTCGGCCTCGAGATCGACGCGTCGTTCCCGGTCCCGGGGCTGCCGGCGGCAGCCGGCGAGACTGACGCGCGCCCGACGCGGGTCGACCTGGTCGCGGCGGAGGAGATCGACGGCGACTGGCCCGCCGGCGACGCCGAGCGGGTGCTGGAGGAGCGCTTCGACGACTGCGAGCACGAGCCGGCGCGGACGATCGACGTCCACCCGGTCGCGGGCTACCGCCTCTTCGCCCGCCACTTCGGGCTCGCGCGGATCTCGCCCGACGGTGCGCGGGTGGTCTGTGCGCCGCCGGGGCCGGCCGGCTGGGAGTGGCAGCGCTTCCTGGTGGGCCGGATCCTTCCCTGGGCGGCGGTGCTGCGCGGCTACGAGGCGTTTCACGCGAGCGCCGTGGCCGTCGGCGGGCGGGCCGTCGCCTTCGCGGGCCGTTCCGGCGCCGGCAAGACCTCGCTCGCGCTGCGGCTCGTGGCCCACGGCGCCGAGTTCCTCACCGACGACGTGCTGGTCGTCGACCACTCGGGCGAGGAGCTGCGCGCGCACGCGGGCGAGGCCATCGCGAGCGTGCGGGCTGCCGAGCGCGAGGCGATCCCCGCCGACGAGTGGGCCCGCCTCGGCACCGTGCTCGGCGTGAGCGGCAAGACGTACGTAGAGCTGCCGCGCCCGGCCGGCCCGCGCCCCCTCGCGGCGCTCTACTTCCTGCGACGGGACGACGGCGTGGCGATCGAGCCCCTCGCGACCCTCGATCCGCGCCGGCTCCTGGCGAGCACCTTCGTCTTCGGCGTCAGGACTCCGGAGCGGATGCGCAACCAGCTCGACGTGTGCGCGGCTATCGCGGCCGGGGTCGCGACGTACGAGCTGCGGGTGGCGCCGGGCGTCGACGCGGGCCGGCTGGCCCGATCGGTGCGCGATCACGTCGAGACGCTCGGGGCGCCGGCGTGAGCCGGCTCGCCGGGGCGTCGCGCCTGCCGCTGGGCGAGCGGGTCGGGCTCGCCTGGGAGATCGTCACGACGTACGCGCTGGCGCGCCGGCGTCTGCGCCGCGACGGGCTCCGTCCGGCGCTCGCGGCGCTGCGCGAGGGCGCCGCCGCGAGCGCGTCCGACGAGCGCGAGGCGATCGAGGTCGGTCGCCGGCTGGGGCGGGCGGTCGGGCGAACGCTCGGCCCGCTGCCGGCGGACTCGCGCTGCCTCATGACGTCGTTGGTGCTCACCCGCCTGCTCGCGCGGCGCGGGATCGCATCCGACCTCGTGATCTCGGTGCGGCCGGGCGAGACGCTGGCGGCGCACGCCTGGCTCGAGCGCGACGGCGTGCCGCTGCTCGCGCCGGACGTCCCCGACGCCGGCCGGCTGACCACCCTCTGAGGTGCGGGCCGCCGCGCTCGCCGGCCGTCTCGGCCCGCGCCGCGCGGGCGAGGACTGGGAGCCGCGGCTCGCGGCGGCGCTGTCCCCCGACGGCGCGGCTGCGACGGCCGCGTCGGGCGCCCTCGCGGCAGCGTGGACGCCCGCCGAGCCCGACTCCGGCGAGCCCGTGTTGTGCGTGCTCGGGGGGCGCCCGCGGGTCAAGAGGCTGGCGGGTGAGCTCGCGGCGCGCGGGTCCGGGGGAGGGGGCGCCGCCGCCGTCTCGGCCGAGCGCCTGATCGGGCTCGGCTACGAGGCGTTCGGCGAGCGCGTGCTCGACCTCGTCGACGGAGAGTTCGCGCTGCTCCTGTGGGACCGCCGCGCGGGCCGCGGGCTGCTCGCTCGCGACCGGCTGGGCCTGCGGCCGCTGTTCGTGACCGAGCACGGCGGGGCGCTGCTGTTCGCCTCCGAGATCCGGAACCTCCTTGCTCTGCTGCCAGCGCGCCCGGCGCCCGACGGCGCCGCCGTGGCGCACTACCTCGCGCGCACCAGCCCGCGCTTCGACCGCACCCTCTTCGAGGGCGTCCGGCGCCTGCCGCCGGCCCACGCACTCCGGCTCTCCGGCGCCGGGTGGCGCCGCCGCCGCTACTGGAGCCCGCGCTACGCGGCGCCCGACGCGCTCACCGACGAGGCGGCCGCGGAGCGGGTGCGCTCGGGCGTCGACGCCGCCGTGGGCCGCGCCCTCGACGGCGCGCGCCGACCCGCCGTGATGCTCAGCGGCGGCTTCGACTCGTCGACCGTCGCGGCGAGCGCGCGCTCGCTCCGCGCGGACGCGGGCGTGACCGCCTACTCGGTGGTCTTCCCCGAGGACCCTGCCGTCGACGAGTCGGCGCGCGTGGCGAGCGCGCGCGAGTGGGTCGGCCTCCCGGCGGTCGAGGCCGCCTTCGTGACCGGCAGCCCGCTCTCCGCGGGGATCGAGTTCCTGGTCGAGTGGCAGGTGCCGAGCGTCACGCCCAACCTGTTCATCTGGCTGCCGCTCCTGCGCCGCGCGGCGAAGGACGGCGTCGACGTGATGCTCGACGGCGAGGGCGGCGACGAGCTCTTCGGCTGCGCGCCCTACCTCGTGGCCGACCGGGTGCGCGCGGGCCGGCCGCTCGCCGCCGTGCGCACGGCGCGGCGGGTGCCCGGAATGGGGCCCCGCCCGCGTCCGCGCTGGCTGCGCCGCGCCCTGGTGCGCTACGGCCTGCGCGGGGCGGTCCCGTACCGGCTGCACGAGCCGGTGCGCCGCGCCCTCCGGCGCGACTCGGTCCCGGCCTGGCTATCGGACAGCGCGCGCGAGGAGCGCCGCGCGGGCGACGACCCGTGGGCGTGGAAGCGCCTTCGCGGTCCACGCTGGTGGGCGCAGCTGGCCGACGCGCTGACGGACCGCGTGGACGCCCTCGGCGCGGCCGACCAGCTCCGCCGCGAGGGCGCGCTGGCCGGGCTCCAGCTGCGCCACCCGCTGCGTGACCCCGAGCTGGTCGACCTCGTGCTGGCGCTGCCGCCCGAGCCCGCGTTCGACCCCGACGTCGACCGCGCCCTGGCCCGCCGTGCGATGGCCGGGGCGCTGCCGCCCGAGATCCTTGGCGACGACGCGAAGCCGGTCTTCAACTCGATCCTCGGCGGCGGCCTGCGGGGCCGGGACGACCGCGCGCTGCGCGAGCTGCTCGCCGATCCCCATCCCGAGCTGGCCCGACGGGTGCGCGCGGACGCGCTGGCGGCGCTGCCCGCCGGCGACCCGCGCGCGCCGACCTGGGGGGTGGACCTGTGGCGGCTCGCGTCGCTCGAGCTGTGGCTCGAGCAGCAATCGGATCCGGGCGCGCTGGAGCGCGTCGCGGCAGCGCTGGATCGGGCTCCAGCGGTGGCCTTTACGGTTGTAACTTGACCATCGGCGCGGCGTGCGCGTATCCTTGCGCGTTCCCACGGGGGGCTAAGGACGAGGGAAGGCAGGAGCAATGGATTACACAGCACCGACGGTGACGGACTACGGAACGCTCGTGCAGTTGACGGCCGCACAGGCCGACGGCAACTTCACGGACCGTGACTTTCCGGTCAACACGCCGAAGCAGGACCTGACCTTCTCGAACTAGCCGTTCCGGGGCGCAGGCGGTGCGCCGGTCACGCGCCCCCGACGAACTCGACCTGATCCCGCTCCTGGCGGGAGGTGCGTCGCAGCGTGCCAGCGCCTCGGGCGCTGTGCGAGAACGCCTCGCGCGAGCTGACTTCGAGCGGCTCGGGCGACTGCTCGCCGAGCGCCGGCTCCTCCCACTGATCGGGACCCGCACGATCGAGGCGGGCGGGGACCTCGTGCCCGACTGGTTCCACGTCGCGGTCGAGCGGGCGCTCGCCGACGGGCGCGCACGCGCGCTGGCCTTCGAGTGGGCGATCGAGCGGATCGCGGGCTGGCTGGCCGGCGCCGGCATCGTGTCGCTGCCGCTGAAGGGGCCGCTGCTGGCCGCCGAGGCGTTCGGCGACCCGGGCCTGCGCGCCTCCGCGGACATCGACCTCCTCGTGGCGACCGAGCAGCTGGACGCGGCGGCGGCGGCCCTCGTCGCCCACGGCTACGCGCCGCCGACCGACGTGCGCCGGGCGAACGGGTTGCCGGAGCTGCACCTCACGCTCGTCCACGACCGGCTCCCTCAGGTCGAGGTCCACTGGCGGATCCACTGGGACGAGCGAGGCTTCTCCCCGTGGATGCTCGCGCGGGCCGAGCCGGGCGAGTACGGGATGCTGCGCGCCCGCCCCGAGGACCTGGCCGCATCGCTGCTCCTCTTCCATGCGCGCGACGGCTTCCAGGGCATCCGCCTGGCGGCCGACCTCGCGGCGTGGTGGGACCGCCGCGGCCACGAGCTGGCGCCCGCCTTCCTCGAGGGTCACGCGCGGCGTCATCCTGAGCTCGCGCTGGCGCTCAGCACGGCGGCACGGGCGGTGGAGGACCTCGTGGCGATCCCGGCGACGTCGTGGCTCGGCGGGGCCGCCGTCGGCGGCCGCCGGGCTCGGATCGCGATGCGGCTCGCGGACCCGACGCAGTACGGCGACCGCGAGCAGCTGCGCGCGAACATGTCGCTCGTCAGCGGGCTCCTCGCGCCGCCGGGCTCGGCGGGGCCGTTCGTCCGGCGCGAGCTCTTGTCCTATGGCGACGGGCCCGCGGGCCGGGCGGTGCACTTCGCGAAGATGTGCGCGCGCTACGTGCTCGCCCTCTGGGGCGTCCGCAATGGGCGTTCCTGGACCCAGCGTTCGAGCGCTGACGCACGCGTCACGGAAACGCATTAGTCTGGCTCCCAGCCGGACCGGGGAGTTTGGCATTTGGGACCGCTGGGAATAGAGGGATGCCGCACGAAGCGGCGCGGAGCGAGCACACTGGGAGGCTCGCGACCGGTTCCAGGACTACGTGACCGGGGGGAAAGTGTCTGAGGTAACGAGCGCCGGCCTGCCGGCCGCGGACGAGGCGACGTCCGCGCACGCGGACGCGGACGCCCCGGTACGCGGCGGTCGTCGCTTCGGCAGCGGCAACGGCAACGGCTCCGAGCCGGGCGGCCGCGACGGAAGCGGCGGGAACGGAAACGGAAACGGCCGTCACTACGCCGACGGCGTGCCCGCGCCCGCGGTGCGCGCCCTCGACCTGCCCGCGGTCAAGCGGGCGAGCCGCGACCTCAGGGAGGCCGAGCGCGAGGCCAAGGCCACGTCGCGGCCGATCCGCGAGGGCGAGCGCCACCGCGAGGCGCTGGACCGTGACACGCGCCACCGGCGCCTGCTCGCCGTGGCCGACATGGCGGCGGCCGTCATCGCGGTCACCGTTGCGATCTACGCGGGCGGCGGCACGCCCAGGCTCGCGATCGTCGTGATGATGCCGGTGGCCGTCCTGGTGAGCAAGGCGGTCGGGCTGTACGACCGCGACGAGCACATCATCCACAAGACGACGCTCGACGAGGCGCCCGCCCTGCTCCAGGTCTCGATGGCGTGCACGCTTCTCGCGTGGCTGCTGGAGGACCTCGTGGCCACCACTCCGCTCGACAAGCCTCAGATCCTGCTCACCTGGGCGCTCCTCTTCGTCGCTGTGGGGATCACGCGCACGATCGCCCGCCGCGTAGCGCTCGCGTCGGTCTCGTCCGAGCGGCTGCTCGTGCTGGGGAGCTCGTCCGAGTCGCGCAGGATCACCGAGAAGCTCTCGACGCCGGGGCCCCTGAAGGCCGAGGTGGTCGGGCGCGTGCCGGTTCGCTTCGAGCCGCACGCCGAGCGCGGCGACGACGTGCTCGGGCTCTTCGAGGAGCTCGACTACGTACTCCGGATGCACACGATCGACCGCGTGGTGATCTGGCCGCACGGCGAGAGCTCCAGCGAGATGCTCGACACGATCCGGCTCGTCAAGGGGCTGGGCGTGAAGGTCAGCGTGGTCCCGCGCCTGCTCGAGGTGGTGGGCACGTCGGTCGAGTTCGACGACCTCGGCGGCCTCACGCTGCTCGGGCTGCGCCGCTATCACCTGACGAAGTCCTCGGCGTTCCTCAAGCGCGCCTTCGACGTGTCCGCGGCCACGCTCGGCCTGCTGGTGCTCGGGCCGCTGATGGCGGTCGTCGCGCTCGGCGTCAAGCTCACCTCGCCGGGGCCGGTCTTCTTCCGCCAGCCGCGCGTGGGGCGGGCCGGCGCCGCCTTCGACATGCTCAAGTTCCGCACGATGTACGACGGCGCGGACCGGATGAAGGACGACCTCCGCGACCACAACGAGGCGGACGGGTTCTTCAAGATCGCCGAGGACCCGCGCTGCACGCCGATCGGCCGCCTCCTGCGCCGCACGTCGCTCGACGAGCTGCCCCAGCTCTTCAACGTGCTTCGCGGCGAGATGAGCATCGTCGGCCCGCGCCCGCTCGTGTCCGAGGAGGACGCCCGCATCGAGGGCTTCTTCCGCCGCCGGCTCGACGTAACGCCCGGGATGACGGGCGCCTGGCAGGTGCTCGGGTCGTCGCGGATCCCGATGCGCGACATGGTCACCATCGACTATCTGTACCGCGCGAACTGGTCGCTCTGGCTCGACCTCAAGATCCTGCTGCGGACAGTTCCGCACGTGCTGCATCGCCGGGGTCTGTAACGTGACCTCGCATGAGTCGCAAGGTCGAGAAGAGCGAGCAGGAGTGGCGTGAGGAGCTGACGCCGGAGCAGTACGAGGTGCTGCGCCGTGCGGGCACGGAGCCGCCGTTCACGGGCAAGTACGTCTACTCGAAGGACAGCGGCACCTACAGGTGCGCGGCGTGCGGGGCGGACCTGTTCAGCTCCGACACGAAGTTCGAGTCCGGGACCGGCTGGCCGAGCTTCTACGAGCCGATGGACGAGAGCGGCGTCGAGCTGCGTTCCGACCGCAGCCACGGGATGATGAGGACCGAGGTCGTCTGCGCCAACTGCGGCGGGCACCTCGGCCACGTGTTCGACGACGGCCCGAATCCAACCGGCCAGAGGTACTGCATCAACTCGTGCTCGCTCGAACTGAAGCCCGACGGGGAGTAGTTCCGCCCGCACGGGCGCTGCTGCGCTCGCTGCGGCCCAAGCAGTGGGCGAAGAACGTCCTGGTGCTGGCGGCGCCGGCCGCGGCCGGGGTGCTCACGCACGGCCACACGCTCGCGCGCGTGGGCGCCGCGTTCGCCTCGTTCTGTCTCGTCTCGAGCGGCACGTACCTGCTGAACGACGCGCGCGACGTCGAGTCGGACCGCCTTCACCCGACCAAGCGCGACCGGCCGATCGCGGCGGGGCTCGTGAACGTCCGGCTCGCCGTGGCCCTCGGCTTCGCCCTGATCGCCGGCGGCTTCGCGGTGGCGGCGGTGGTGCGGCTCGAGTTCCTGGTCGTCGTGGTGCTCTACGTCGCGATCACCACCTCGTACACGCTCTGGCTCAAGCAAGTGGCGGTGGTGGACATCGTCGCCATCGCGTCCGGCTTCATCCTGCGCGCGGTGGGCGGCGGCGTGGCGGTCGACGTGCCGCTGTCGCGCTGGTTCCTGATCGTGGCATCGTTCGGCTCGCTGTTCGTGGTCTCCGGAAAGCGTCACGGCGAGCACATCGACCTCGGCGAGGAGGGCGCGGACGTGCGCCCGACGCTGGGCGCGTACTCGCGCAACTACCTCCAGTACGTGTGGACGATGACCTCGGGCGTGACCGTCGCGGCGTACTGCCTGTGGGCGTTCGAGATGGCGCCCGCCGACGAGAAGGTCCCGTTCTACGAGCTGTCGATCGTCCCGTTCGTCACGTTCATCCTCCGCTACGCGATGCTGCTCGAGCAGGGCTACGGCGGCGCGCCCGAGGACGTCGTCCTCGGCGACCGCACGCTGCTGGTGCTGGCGGCGGTCTGGGCGGCGCTGTTCGGTGCCGGTGTCTACTCCACCTGAGCCGAGCGAACGGCTCCTGACGGGCTGGGGGCTGACCGCGGCGACCCGCGCCGAGGTGGTCGAGCCGGACTCCGTCGAGGCGGTCGCCGAGGCGCTCGCCGGAGCGGGCCCGCGCGGGGCGCTCGCGCGCGGGCTCGGGCGCAGCTACGGCGACGCCGCGCAGAACGCCGGCGGGCGCGTCGTCGCGATGGCCGGGCTCGACTCGGTCAGCTCGCTCGACATGGAGTCGGGCGTGGCGACCGTCGACGCCGGCGCCAGCATCGAGGGGCTGGTGAAGATCCTGCTGCCGCTCGGGCTGTTCGTGCCGGTCAGCCCGGGCACCTGGCACGTGACCGTCGGTGGGGCGATCGCAGCGGACGTGCACGGCAAGAACCACCACCGCGACGGCTCGTTCTGCGAGCACGTTCTCGAATTCGAGCTGCTGACCCCAGAGGGGCGGCGCGTACGAGTGACGCGCGAGGAGGAGCCCGAGCTGTTCGAGGCTACGGCGGGCGGCATGGGGCTGACCGGCGTCGTGCTGTCGGCGAAGCTGCGGCTACGGCGCGTCGAGTCAGGCCTGATGACCGTCGACCGCGAGCGCGCGGCCAACCTCGACGACGCGATGGCGCGGATGGTCGAGCGCGACGACGAGTATCGCTACTCGGTCGCCTGGATCGACTGCCTGGCGCGCGGCGGCAGCCTCGGGAGATCGGTGCTGATCCGCGGCGACCACGCGCCGGCCGCGGCGGCGAACGGGTCCGGGCCGGCGCTCGCGCCGGCCGGCGGGCCGCGGCTTGCCGCGCCGCCCTGGGTGCCGTCGGGGCTATTGCGGCACTCGACCGTGCGGATCTTCAACGAGGCGTACTTCCGCGCCGCGCCGGCCCGGGAGACCGGACGGCTCGAGAGCCTGCGCTCGTTCTTCTACCCGCTCGACGCAGTGAGCGGGTGGAACCGCATCTACGGCCGCGGCGGGCTCCTGCAGTACCAGCTCGCCGTGCCGCGCCGGCGCGAGGACGCGGTGCGCCACACGCTCGAGCGCCTCAGCGCGGCCGGCTGCCCGTCGTTCCTGGCGGTGCTCAAGCGCTTCGGGCCGCAGCGCGGCATGCTCTCGTTCCCGCTCGAGGGGTGGACGCTGGCGCTCGACGTCCCGGCCGCGCTGGACGGCCTGGGGCCACTGCTCGACGGGCTCGACGAGCTGGTTGCTGAGGCGGGCGGCCGCGTCTACCTCGCGAAGGACTCGCGCCTGCGGCCGGATACGCTCGCCGCCATGTACCCGCGACTCGACGACTGGCGCGCGATCCGCGACCGGGTGGACCCGCGCGGAGTCATGCGCTCCGACCTGTCGCGGCGGCTGGGGCTCGGGTGAGGGACGCCGTAGGAGCGGTCCAGTCCCTGCTGGTGCTCGGGGGCACGTCCGAGATCGGCCTGGCCACTGCGCGCAGGCTGGTGGAGGGGCGCACGCGCACGGTGATCCTCGCCGCGCGCGACCCCGCCCGCGCGGAGGCCGCGGCGGACGAGCTCCGGCGCCGGGGCGCGGAGACGGTTGAGACGGTCGCGTTCGACGCGGCCGACACGGCTTCGCACCCGGCGTTCGTGGAGGACGTCTTCGACCGCCACGGCGACGTCGACTGCGTGCTGGTCGCGTTCGGGGTGCTTGGCGACGCGGAGCACCTCGCGCACGACCCGGCCGCGGCGGTCGAGGCCGTGACGGTCAACTACACGGGCGCGGTATCGGTGTCGCTGCCGATCGCCGAGCGGATGCGCCGGCAGGGACACGGCACGATCGTCTACCTGTCATCGGTCGCCGGCGAGCGCGTGCGACGGGCGAACTTCGTCTACGGGTCGACCAAGGCCGCGCTCGACGGCTTCGCCCAGGGCCTGGGCGACTGGCTGCACGGCAGCGGAGTCGACGTGATGGTCGTGCGGCCGGGCTTCGTCAGGACCAAGATGACCGAGGGGCTCGAGCCGGCCCCGCTGGCCACCGACGCGGAGTCGGTCGCGGATGCGATCGCGGCGGGGCTGCGGCGGCGGGCGCACACGGTCTGGGCCCCGGCGCCGCTGCGACTCGTGATGTCGGCCATGCGGCACCTGCCGCGCGGCCTGTTCCGCCGGGTCAGCGCCTAGCGACCTAGTCGGTCGACGGCGGCCTGCGGTCGGCCCAGCCGACCTCCGCCTCGAGCTGGGCCGCGAGTGAGATCAGCGTCGCCTCGTCGTGCGGGCGGCCCACGAGCTCGACGCCCATCGGCAGCCCGTCGTGCAGCGACGGCGCGGGCACGGACATCGCCGGCTGACCCGTCACGTTCCACGGGATCGTGAACGGCGTGGTGTTGGCAGCGCCGAACACGGTGTAGAGCCAGCCGCGGCCGTCGTAGCGGCCCGCCTCGCGCGGCGGGTGCGGGATGGTCGGAGTGAGCAGCACGTCGCAGTGCTCGAAGATCGCGTTGATGCGCTTCGCGATGCCCGCCTCGCGCTCGCGCGCGCGGGCGAGCGCCTTGTCGCTGATCCGGCGACCCAGTCCCGCGAGCGACTTGGTGCGCGGCTCGAGCTTGTCGGGATCGTGCATCGCGGCGGCATCGTCGGCGATGCCGCGCACCCAGCGGGGGAGGAAGCAGTTCCGCAGCTCGGGGCGGTCGGGGTCGCGCTCGGTCACCTCGTGGCCGAGCGAGCGGAGCACGGCGGCGGTCTCGGCCACGGCCCGCTTCGCGGAGCCCTCGACCTTGGTGCCGGGGACCGGCGGGCGCGTGGAGATCGCGATCCGCAGCTTGCCCGGCGCCGTGCGCGCGGACTCGGCGAAGGTGCCGCCGGGCGGGGTGGCGTGGTCGGCGTCGCCCTCGGCCGGGCCGCCGACGGCGTCGAGCCAGAGGGCGCTGTCGGCCACGGTGCGGGTGACCGATCCGGCCACGCTCAGCCCATGCCAGTGCTCGCTGTCGGGCATCAGGCTCACCCGGCCGCGCTGCGGCTTGAGCCCGACGAGCCCGCAGCACGCCGCCGGAATCCTGATCGAGCCGCCGCCGTCGCTGGCCGACGCCCCGCCCACCATTCCGGCGGCCACGGCTGCGGCAGCGCCGCCGCTCGACCCGCCGGGCGTCCGGTCGGTGTTCCACGGGTTGCGCGTCTTGCCGTTCGCCTCGCTCTCGGTCCACGGGAAGATCGCCAGCTCGGGCAGGTTGGTCTTGCCGATCACGATCGCGCCGGCCTCGCGCAGCCGCCGAACCTGCTCGGAGTCGTGATCCGCGGGGCCGCCGTGCCCCGCCGACCCGTGGCCGGTCACCTCGCCGGCGAGGTTGAGGTTGTCCTTGATCGCCACCGGCACGCCGAGCAACGGCCGCTGGTCGCCGGACCCGACCCGCGCCTCGGCCTGCTCGGCCTCCGCCCGCGCCCGCTCGGCCAGCACCACGCGGAACGCGTTGACCCGCGGCTCGAGCCGCTCGATGCGCTCGAGGTAGAGGTCGACGAGCTCGCGCGGCGACACCTCGCGGCTGCGCACGAGCTCGGCCTGCTGCGCGAGCCCGGCGAAGGCCAGGTCCGTGGAGTCCATGTCGCGCAGCCTATTCGCTGCGGTTCGCCGGGCGTAAACGGCGGCTGGGTAGGGGGGAGAGATTGGGCGCCGTGGTCACTTTGGTCCCATATGGGGACCCAATCGACCACAGCGGCGACGATCGCCCGGATCGCACGCCGCCAGCATGGCAATGCCACCCGCTCACAGCTCGTAAATGCCGGACTGACCGCGAAGCAGATCAAGACGCGCGTTGCGAACGGAACGCTGATCCCGAAGCACCGCGGCGTCTACCGGGTCGGCCACACCGCGCCGAGCGTTGAGGCCGACTACATGGCCGCCGTCCTGGCCTGCGACACGGGCGCCGTGCTCGCCGGCCGCGCGGCGGCACACCTGCTCGGGCTTCTGAGAGGGAAGGCCCCGCCGCCCGAGGTGTTCGGGCCGGGAAAACGGCGCCTCGGCTTCGCGCGCCGGTCGAGTGTCCCGCGTGCCGAGCGCACCCTCTGGCGCGGCATCCCGGTCACCACCCCGGCCCGCACGCTGGTCGACCTCGCGCCCGTCCTCGGCCTCGGCGAGCTCGCGCTAGCCGCCCACAACGCGGGCGTCCGCCACCACACGACGCCGCGGCAGGTGAAGGCCGTCCTGATCCGCCGCCCGAACGCACCCGGCGCCGGGCAGTTCAGGCCGATCTTCGACGGCGACGCCCCGGCGCTTCTCAGCGAGCTCGAGCGGCTCGCGCTCGCGGCGGTTCTCCGGGCCGGCTTCCCGAGGCCGGAGGTCAACCGCAAGAAGGGCGCCAACTACGTGGACATGCGCTGGCCCGGCCTCACGGTCGAGTTCCAGAGCTATCGCTTCCACCACTCGCGCCACGCCTGGGAAGACGACGCCCGGCGCCGGCGCGCCGCGCGAGCCCGAGGCGACGAGTTCAAGACCTACACCTATGAGGACGTGCTCGAGGAGCGCGCCATGGTCGAGGAGATCGGGAGCCTCCTTCGACCGCCATAGAATCGGTTCGAATGCAGGAGATCGCCTTCGACGAGCGCGGACTCGTCCCGTGCGTCGTCCAGGACTGGCGCACGGGCGAGGTGCTCACGCTCGCCTACATGAACGAGGAGGCGCTCGAGCGCACCCGCAGCACGGGTGAGACCCACTTCTGGAGCCGCTCGCGCGACGAGCTCTGGCACAAGGGCGCGACCTCGGGGAACGTGCAGCGCGTGCGCGCGCTGCGCTTCGACTGCGACGCCGACGCCGTGCTCGCGCTCGTGGAGCCCGCCGGCCCCGCGTGCCACACGGGCGAGCGCACCTGCTTCCACAACGGCCAGCTCGAGCCGCCCGCGCCGCACGAGGCGCTCCCGGCGCTCGAGCGCACGGTGGCCGATCGCCGCGCCGAGCGCCCCGAGGGCAGCTACACGGCCGCGCTGCTCGCCGACCCGCCGCGCATCGGCGAGAAGGTCCGCGAGGAGGCCGACGAGGTGGCGCGCGCGGCGGGCGACGAGTCCGACCAGCGCCTGGGGGAGGAGGCGGCCGACGTGCTCTACCACCTCACCGTGCTGCTCGCCGCGCGCGGCCTGACGCTGGCCGACGCGCTGGAGGAGCTGAATGGCCGTCGTCGCTGACCCGGCCGAGCTCGACGTCACGCCGACGCTCGACGAGGTCCGCGCGCTCGCGCGCGACCACTCGCTGATCCCGGTCCGGCACACCTTCATCGACGACTGCGAGACGCCCGTCTCCGCCTACCTGAAGCTGCGCGGCTCGGGCCCGTCGTTCCTGCTCGAGTCCGCCGAGCAGGGGCAGCGCTTCGGCCGCTGGTCGTTCCTCGGCGTGCAGCAGCGGGCGGTGATGCGCCTCGAGGACGGCCGGCTGACGGTCGACGGCGAGCCGCGCGAGGCCGCCGACCCGTACGCCGCCGTGGCCGACGAGATCGCCCGCCACCGGCCGGCCGCGCTCGAGGGTCTGCCGCCGTTCGCGGGCGGCGCGGTGGGCCTGTTCGGCTACGACCTCGTGCGCACCTTCGAGCCGAGCGTCGGCGAGCCCAATCCGGATGAGCTCGGGATGCCGGACCTCGCCGTGATGGTCTCGCACGTGCTGCTCGCGTTCGACCACTTCACGCACACGGTGACCGTGCTGGCGTACGTGGTCGAGTCGGGCGACGGGGTCGAGGACTCGTACGAGCGCGCGGTGGCGGCGATAGCCGACGTCCGCGAGCGCCTGCGCGCCCCGGTGCCGCGCAGCGCGCCCAGCCGCCCCGATCCGCCGGCCTGGACCTCGAACATCGGCAACGACGGCTACGCCGCGGCGGTCGAGCGCGCCAAGGAGCACATCCGCGCCGGCGACGCCTACCAGATCGTCCCGAGCCAGCGCTGGAGCGCCGACTGCCCGGTCGACGCGTTCTCGATCTACCGCGGCCTGCGCACGATCAACCCGAGTCCCTACATGTACTTCCTCGACTTCGAGGACTTCCAGATCGCCGGTGCGTCGCCCGAGTCACTGGTGAAGGTCACGGGCCGCCGGGCCGAGCAGCGCCCGATCGCCGGCACGCGGCCGCGCGCGCAGACGACGAAGGAGGACCTCGAGCGCGCCCGCGGCCTGCTCGCCGACGAGAAGGAGCGCGCGGAGCACGAGATGCTCGTCGACCTCGGCCGCAACGACCTCGGCCGCGTGTGCCGGTACGGCAGCGTGACCGTCGACGAGCACATGGTCGTGGAGAGCTACTCGCACGTGATGCACATCGTCTCGTCGGTCTCGGGGACGCTCGCGGACGGGGTCAGTGCGATGGACGCGCTGCGCGCCTCGCTTCCGGCCGGCACGCTCTCGGGCGCTCCCAAGATCCGCGCGATGCAGATCATCGACACACTCGAGCCCACGGCGCGCGGGCCCTACGGCGGGGCCGTCGGCTACCTGTCGTTCACCGGCGACCTCGACACCTGCATCTACATCCGCTCGGCGCTGATCAAGGACGGTCGCGTGCACGCCCAGGCCGGGGGCGGGATCGTGGCCGACTCCGACCCCGGCTACGAGATCCGCGAGACCGAGCACAAGGCGGGCGCGGTGTTCGAGGCGGTCGCGCTCGCGTGCAGCCAGCCGGACTGGGCGTGAGGCGAGGCGGCACGGCATGAGGGTCCTCGTTCTCGACAACTACGACTCGTTCACCTACAACCTCGTCCAGTACCTGGGCGAGCTCGGGGCCGAGCTGGAGGTGGTGCGCAACGACGCCGCCGGCGCCGACGAGCTGGTGGCGCGGCGGCCGGACCGCGTGGTCGTGTCGCCCGGACCCGGCAAGCCGCCGGACGACGCCGGCGTGTCGGTCGAGCTGATCCCGCGCGCGGCCGAGGCGGGCATCCCGGTGCTCGGCGTGTGCATGGGGCTGCAGTCGCTCGCGCACGCGTTCGGCGGCCGCGTGGTGCGCGGCGAGCCAGTGCACGGCAAGCCCGCGACCGTCGAGCACGACGGCAGGACGATCTTCCGCGGCCTCGAATCCCCGCTCGTGGCCGGCCGCTATCACTCGCTCGTCGTCGAGCCCGACCTGCCCGACTGCCTCGAGCGCTCCGCCTGGCACGGCGAGGTGGTCATGGGGGTCAGGCACCGCGAGCTGCCGGCGGAGGGCGTCCAGTTCCACCCGGAGTCGGTGCTGACCCCGAACGGCAAGCAGCTCTTGCGCAATTTCCTCGCGGGACGCGAGGGATGAATCTCCCGGAAGACTGATGCCCAACCCCGTGATGACGCGCGCGATCGACGCGCTCGCGGCCGGGCGCCACATGAGCGCCGACCACGCCGCGGCCGTGCTGCGCGAGGTGATGGACGGCCGCGCCTCGGAGGTGGAGACCGCGGCCTTCCTGATCGCGCTGCGCACGAAGGGCGAGACCGTGGACGAGGTCGAGGGCCTCGCGCGCACGATGCGCGAGCTGGCGGTGCCGGTCGAGGTCGACCGCGCGCCGCTGGTCGACACCGCCGGCACCGGCGG
>JBJMLK010000009.1:0-3987 GCA_045805345.1 Thermoleophilaceae bacterium
CCCCGGTACCGCGGGCTAGTCGCGCGGCATGCGACCGCTTCTTAACAATCGCGCGGCGGCGGGCGGCGCGGTGCGGTTCAGCCGGCGCCCGTGAGGGTGCCCTGGAACGCGCAGCGCTTCGTCTCCGCCGACACGTGGAAGACGGCCGTGGCCACGTGCCCCGTCCCGGCCGCCCAGGTCAGCTGACCCTCGGCCTGGCGGGTGATGTCCGGGGCGCCGGCGTCAGCGCTCGCCGACACCACGTCGGCGGACCCGGCGCCGCTGAACCGCTTGCCGCCCACGAACTGCTCGCGCGCGCCCTCGCTGGGCTGGATCACCACGTGGGTGTGCAGCTCGCCCTTGCCCTTCGTCCTGGCGATCAGCCGGCAGTTGCGCGAGTCGACCGCGCTCTCGCTGCGATAGGTGAGCGTCAGCCCCTCGAGCTTCGCAAGCGTGCCGCTGGCGCCGCCCGTGGAGTTGGTGGACGTGACCGCGAAGCCGCGCACCGCGCCGCCCGAGAGCTGGGTGGCGGCGTAGGCGCCGCCCCCTCCGAGCGCGAGGAACAGGGCGAGGAATGCGATGTGGTGACGGCGCAGGTAGGTGATCACGGCCGGGCAAGCTATCCGAAACAGGGGTCAGGCCCCTCGTTTCGTGGCACGATCCGCACGTGCGCCCGGCCCCGGCACTGGCGGTTGGCGCGCTCGTCCTGGCGGGCTGCGCCGGCATCGGCGTGACCGAGAAGTCCGGCTCGCGCAGGGGCAAGGGCCGGGTGAAGTTCCCGGCCCTCAACTACGACGACAGGTTCGAGTCGCTGCGCGACGGCTGCGACGCCGGCTGGCTTCAGGTTCGAGGACACCGGCTCCAACCAACCGAGCTCGAACGACCAGGTGGACGCCCGCTTCTCGTGGAAGGTGGAGTGAGCCCCAGCCGGTCCCTCAGCTCTGGCTCTGCCCCGCCGGCTGCATCGGCGCGCCGTGCAGTCCGCGCTCCGGCTTGGGCTGCTGCTCCCACCACGCGCCCACTATCCCGAGCGAGCCCCCGATGATGCCGGCCTTGAACGACTGGGTGTCGTTCAGGTTCGGCAGCGGATCGTCGGGCACCGGCACCTCGAGGAACTCGGCGAGTGGATCCCAGCCGTCCTTCGGGTCCCAGACCAGCAGGCGCTCCGCCGGCACGGTCTGCTGCACCTCGTCGTTCCAGCGCTTCATGATGCGGCCGAACTCGGCGTCGTCGTGGGTGTCGCCGGCCATCGCGCCGGTGTCGGGATCCCACGTCATGCTCGTCATGAGCGTGAGGTAGCGCTGCCAGAGCGGGTCGACCGCGGCGCGCGCGCCCGAGAGGTGGCGCAGCACGGAGTCGCCGTGGTAGATGCCCCAGACGGTCTCGCGCATGCTCCGGACCCAGCCCTCGGGCGTGCGCACGGTGAGCACCACCTTGGCGTCGGGGTAGACGTCGAGGAGCTCCCTGTAGAAGCGCGCCGAGGGGAAGTCGCACGTCGACTGGGAGTCGCCGAAGATGTCGGCCCAGTCGGCGTTTCCGTCGCGTACCGCCTCCCACTTGGGAAGCTGGTTCTCGAGGTCCATGAGGACGTCGCGCATGTGGTAACAGGGGGCGAAGCCGAGCTGCTCGAGCGCGAAGAGCTGCGTGGTGGTGGCCGTACGGGGGAGGCCTGCTCCGATGACTTTCATTGGTCTCCTTGCGTTCTGGTCAGATTGCTGACATTAGCGGCATGCGCCAGACGGGCGTCCGCGGCCCTGCTCACCGCAACAAGCCAAGGGTCGCGCGTTTCTACTCGTAGCGTGTTCCTGGAGCCCACATCCCGGCGCTACATTCGGCTGAGCTTGCGACCCCGCACGGCCCTTCTCCTCGCGCTCCTCTTGCTGCTGGCTCTGGCCCCCGCGGCCGGCGGCGCCCCGCGCAGCGTGCCGACCGGCTTCTTCGGCATGAACTGGGACAAGGACATCCGCTACCACTCGTCGCCGGAGCTCAAGCGCGACGCCTGGGACCGGATGGCCGAGATCGGCGTGGAGTCGCAGCGGGCGAACTTCGACTGGTCGCAGGCTCAGTTCTACGGCAAGGACCAGGACTTCGACTGGAAGGACACGGACTCGATCGTCAAGCTGGCCGCCACCCACCACATCCGGCTGCTGCCGGTGGTGATGCAGGCGCCGCCGTGGGCGCGCTCCCGCAACAAGGACAACGCTCCGCCCAAGAGCCCGAAGCCCTACGTCAAGTACCTGAAGGCCGCGATCAAGCGCTACGGGCCGCACGGGACCTACTGGTCGAACCACCCCAAGATCCCCAAGGTCGGGCTGCGCGACTGGCAGATCTGGAACGAGCCGTCGGAGCGCTACCAGTGGACCGTCTCGTCGAACAAGGACTGGGCGCCCAGCTACGCGAAGCTGCTCAAGGCCTCGTACAAGGGCGCCAAGCAGGCCGACAAGAGCGTGCGCGTGGTGCTCGCCGGGCTGCCCGGGCGATCGTGGGAGGCGCTCGCGCACCTCTACGACGTGGGGCAGATCCGCGGGTACTTCGACATCGCCGCGATTCACCCGTACACCGGGTCGGCCCACGGTCCGCTGACGATCGTCAGGTACTTCCGCACGGTGATGCGGCAGAACCACGACAGCAAGAGGCCGCTGCTCGTGACCGAGACGACGCTCCCGGCGTCGAAGGGCAAGGCCACCTCGAAGGGCGAGTTCGAGACCACCGACTCCGGCATGGCCTCCTTCGTCAAGGAGGTCTACAACGACATGATCAAGAACCGCGTGAAGTACCGCATCGGGCGCGTGTACTGGTACACGTGGGCGTCCGACTACGAGGGCTGGACGTTCGACTTCACCGGGCTGATCAAGTACCGGCGCGGCGATCCGCTCGGCGAGGAGCAGGAGATGCCGGCGTACGACGCGTACCGGAAGCTCGCGCTCCGGGCCGCCGGCTGCAGCAAGGACGCGACCGGCGTGTGCGTCGGCCCGCCCCCGTGAGCCAGCCTTTACGCTGAGCGCCGTGCGCGATAGCCGCTCGCGGCGGGCCGTGCCGCTGGGGCTCGCCGCCGGCGCCTACGCGCTCGCGCTCCTCCAGCGGCCCGGGCTCGCGACCTCGGACACGAAGATCGACCTCCACGTGGACCCGGGCGGGTTCCTCGGCCGTGTGGCCGACGTGTGGAGCCCGACCGCCGGCCTCGGGCACGTCCAGGGTGGGCAGTACGGCGGTTACCTGTGGCCGATGGGCCCGTTCTTCTCGCTGCTGCACTCGCTCGGGCTCTCGCCGTGGCTCGTGCAGCGGCTGTGGCTGGGCACGCTGCTGGCGCTCGCGGCGTGGGGCGCGGTCAGGCTCCTCGACGCGCTGAGCTCGCCGCGGCGCGGCGTCGCGCACGTCGCGGCCGGCGTGCTCTACGGGGTCAACCCGTACGTCGTCGTCTTCTCGGACCGCACCACGTTCACGCTGATCGGCTACGCCGCGCTGCCGTGGCTCCTGATCGTGGTGCACCGCGGCGTGCGTGAGCCGCGGCGGCTGTGGTGGGCGGCGGCGCTGGCGCTGATCGTCACCTCGGTGGGCGGCGGGGTGAACGCCGCGGTGATCGGCTGGCTGCTGGTCGGGCCGCTCGTGCTGCTGCTCTACGAGGCGTTCGCCTGCGGGGTCGGCTGGCGCCCGGCGGTGGCGTTCGGCTGGCGCGCCGCGGTCGCCACCGCGCTCGCGTCGGCGTGGTGGGTGGCGCCGGTGTTGGTGCAGGCGCTCTACGGGCTCAACTTCCTCAGCTTCACCGAGCAGATCGGGGCGATCTGGAACACCAACAGCCTCCCCGAGAGCCTGCGGCTGATGGGCTACTGGCCGTCGTACCTCGGGGCCGGCTACGGCGACGTCCTGACGCCGTACTTCGGCAGCTCGCGTGCGCTGCTGTTCGACCTTCCGGTGGTGGTGGCGACGCTGGTCGTGCCGGGGCTCGCGCTCACGGGCTTCGTGTGGACGCGGCGCTGGCGCTACGGCCCCTTCTTCCTCGTGCTCGGA
>JBJMLK010000010.1:0-5484 GCA_045805345.1 Thermoleophilaceae bacterium
CCCCGCCGATCTCGGCGCGCACCGCGGCGCGCGCGTCGATCGCGACGGTTGGCGCCATGGGGTGAGTATCGCGGGCGCGGTGTCGGCCGCGGGGCCCGGCGGTGGTGCGGGCGCAAACAGCGGCTTTTGAGGGTGGCCCGCGAGGGGGTGGCACGTATTCCGTCAGCCATGTTGACGCAATCCGTGCCACCCCCTTCGGGACCCTCCTTCGAAAGCCGAACGGGCGCGGCTGGAGCCCGAGGGCCGGGTGGCGCGGAGCGCCCAGCCTACGACCGCCGCCGCGCCCTGAGCAGCGCACCGATCTGCCGCCGCTCGCGCGCCGCTCCGCGGCCCAGCAGCGTCTTGATCGCCGCTCGGCTCGCGAACGTCGCGAGCTGCACCACGTCGTCGGCGCGCCGGCGCCCGGGGCCGCGCCGCTCGCCGACCACCTCGCGGCGGCGCGCGGCGAGCAGCTCGAACGGCTCGCCGCCGAACGCGCGGCTCGTGGCGTGCGCACGGTGGTGGAGCACGCGTGCCGCCGGCCAGAACCACGTCTCGATCCCCAGGTCGCTCGCGCGCAGGCCGAGGTCGAGGTCCTCGGCGTACATGAACGCGCGCTCGTCGAACGGGCCGAGCCGGCGGAGGGTCTCGGTGCGAGCTGCCAGGCACGCTCCCACCGCCCACCCGACCCGCCGCGGCGCGTCCGCTCGCCACGGCTCGACCGCCGCCGCCAGCCTGCGGGGCAGGGCGGCGGCCGGCACGAGCGCCCGAGCGAGCTCCGGGGCGCTCGCCGGCTCGGGATGCGCCGAATCCTCGCGCCGCCCACCGGGGTGGATCACGAGCGGCGCGAGCAGGCGCTCCGGCCGGTGGCCGCGCAGCAGCTCGGCGGCGGCGTCGGCGAGGGACGCGTCTAGCACCTCGGCATCGGGGTTCACGAGCACCGTGACGGGCTCGGTCACCTCGGCCATCGCTGCGTTGCACGCGGCCCCGAAGCCAGCGTTGCGGCCGAGGTCGAGCACCGTCGAACCGGGCGCGAGGCGCCGGACCGCGTCGGCCCCGCGATCGCTCGAGCCCGAGTCCACGGCCACCACCCGCGCGCCGGGCAGGTGGCGCTGGACGGAGGCGAGCAGGGCCATGACCTCGCGCTCGGAGTCGTGCAGCACGGTGACGAGCGCGATGCCGGCGCCCGGGAGGGCGGAGTCCTGGCCGGACACGGAGCCCGCGCCGCGGGGCCGCGGCTGCCCAGCAGCGCGCCGGGCGACCAGCTCCGCCACCAGCTCGCCCCATCGCCGCGACGAGTCCTCGACCCGGTACACCCGCTCCGCGCGCGCCCGCGCGGCGAGTCCGACCTGGCGCGCGAGCCCGGGGGTCCCGAACAGCCCGACCAGCGCGTCCGCGGCCGACCGCGCGTCGCCCGGTACGAACAGGCGACCGCAGTCGGGCGGCACGACCTCGGCCGGCCCGCACGCCGCCGGCGCGACGACCGGTCGCGCCGCGGCGAGCGCCTCGACCAACACCATCCCGTACGGCTCGCAGTCGGAGCAGTGGAGGAGGCAGCTCGCCTCGGCGAGCGCCGGTCGCGGATCCGCGAGCGCCCCGACGAAGCGAACGCGGCCGGCGAGGTCGGCCTCCGCGGCGCGCCGGCGCAGCGCGGCGGCGAGCCGCTCGCCCGGCTCGTCGATCTCCGGCCCCGCCACCGTCAATGTGATGTCGGGCAACTCGCGCGCCGCGAGCGCCACGGCCTCGAGCGCCAGCCGCGGCCGCTTCCAGCCGACGAGCGCCCCGAGCAGGAGCACGCTGGGCCGGTCGCCGGGCGGCTCGATCTGGGCGTAGTCGCCGAGGTCCACGCCCGGTGAGACGACCACCGAGCGGTCTTCCAGCCGCCCGCCCGGGTCGAGATCGCGGGCGATGGTGGCCGACAGCGACACGACGAGGTCCGCACGGCGCGCCGCGGCCCGGGCCAGCGCGCCGATCGCCGGGCCCTGCAGCAGGTCGTTGTTCTGGAACACGAGCACGGGCGCGGGCTCCACCCGGCGGATCGCCGCCGCGCACTCGACCGTCGCGCGCGTGCCCCACGCCACGAGCACCGGTGGCCGCAGCGCCCGGACGAGCCGCTCCACCTCGACGGCCTGGCCGGCCAGGCGCAGCGGCGCGAGCGCGCGGTCGCGCACGCTCGCCCGCAGCTCGAGGCGGCGCGGGTGGAGGGGAAAGACGCGAACCCCGCGCGCCCGCGCCGCGTCGGCGAGCGCGCCCTCGGGGCATGCGATCACGGGCGTCAGCCCGTCGAGGCGCGTGGCGAGGTCGACCAGGATGCGCTCACCGCCGCCCATCAGGCCCGAGTAGCTGACGAACAGCGTCATCGGCGCCGGACGTGCGGCAGGCGACCCGGCCGCGGCGGGAGCCGCGAGCGGACCGGGAAGCGGGCTAGACGGCCTGGAAGCCAGCGGCCCGACGCAGCGCGAAGCCGCCGCCGAGTGCGAGGAAGCCGGCGAAGGTGAGCCAGCCGACCGGGAAGCCGGTGCGCGGGATCTCGCCCTTGCCGGCGGCGGTCGCAGCCGCCGTGGGCGTGGCGGTGCTCGCGGTCGACGAGGATGTCGTGCCGGCGCCCGGGGAGGAGGTCGTGCCCGTGCCGGCCGCCGAGGCTGTCGACCCGGGCGACGGCGTCGACGGAGTGGACGGCGTGGAGGGCGAGCTCGGGGTCCCGGCCAACGGGTCGTCGTACTGATGCCCGCCGCTGTCCTGGGCCACGGCGGCGACCGGCGCGACGGCGAGAAGGGCCGCCGCGAGCGTCGATGCGACAAGCGCGCGCGTCATCCGGTGGCTATTGGTAGCAGACCGCCCGGAGAGCGATGTTAAGCCTCGGCAGGGGTCCGCGGCGTCTGCTTAGACTCATCACTGCATGGAGGCTCGTACCCCGCCTCGGCCCAGCGTCGCCCTGGTCCATGATTTCCTGCTCGATCTGCGAGGGGCCGAGCGCGTCTTCATGGAGATGTGCGAGCTGTGGCCGGATGCCCCGATCTTCACCGTCGTGTACGACGAGGAGGGCACCGAGGGCCGCTTCGCCCGGCGCGACGTGCACACCTCGTTCCTCCAGCGCCTGCGCCCGAGCGCGCGCACCTTCAGGGCGCTGCTGCCGTTCTACCCGGCGGCCGTCGAATCGTTCGACCTGTCGGGCTTCGACCTCGTGGTGTCGAGCTCCAGCGCCTGGGCGCATGCCGTGATCTGCGACGCCGACACCACGCACGTCTCCTACTGCCACAACCCGTTCCGCTACGCCTGGAACGACCGCGACCGCACGCTGGCCGCGCGCCGCGACGCCGTCAGCCGCGCGGTGCTCCGGTCGCTGTTCCACCGCTGGCGCCAGTGGGACTGGATCGCCGCCCAGCGCGTGGACGCCTACATCGCGAACTCCGAGACCTCGCGCCGGCGGATCAAGGCGTACTTCGGACGCGACTCCCGCGTGGTACATCCGCCGGTCGACACCGCGCGCTTCGACCCGGCGGACACCGCCCCGGCGGTGCGCGGCGGCCACTACATGGTCCTGTCGGAGCTGATGCCGCACAAGCGGATCGACGTGGCGATCGAGGCGTTCAACCGGCTGCGGCTGCCGCTCGTGGTGGCCGGCGACGGGCCCGACATGCGGCGCCTGCGCTCGCTCGCCGGACCGTCGGTCAGCTTCGTCGGCCGCGTGAGCGACGACGAGGTGGCGCGGCTCCTGCGCTCGTCGCGCGCTCTGGTGGTGACCGCGGTCGAGGAGTTCGGGATCGCGGCCGTCGAGGCGCAGGCGGCCGGCCGGCCGGTGCTCTCGGTGGGCGTCGGCGGCGCGCTCGAGACGGTGATCGACCGCGTGACGGGCTGCCTCTGGCAGGGCGGCCCCGGCGAGCTCGTGGAGACGGTCCTCGGATTCGACATCGACTCGATCGACCCCGCCGACTGCGTTCGGAGCGCCGCCCGCTTCGACCGCTCCGTGTTCCACCGGCGCCTGCCGCAGGAGATCGACAGGGCGCTGCGCGCGGCGCCCGAGCACGAGCGCCGGGTGCGCGCCGCTCGCGCGCAGCGGGCGCCGAGGCGGCGACGGGCCGGGCAATAGCGGGCTGGACGAGCGGCGCCGCTCGCTCAGTCGTCACTTAAGGCGGCCATAGCGACCTTAAGTGACGAACGAACGCCGGCCCCGGCTCTTCATTGCCGCTGTTTGCGCCCGGCCATCGCGCCCGCGCACAGAATCAGCGGCACCAGCACCACGCTCGGCATCTCCCAGTCCCAGTCGAGCCCTACGTGGATCAGGAACGCCGCGAGGCAGGCGGCGGCCGCGGCCGCGGTGGAGTCGCGCGGCGCGTCGCGGGCCGCTCGCAGCGTGCCGACCGCGAGCGGGCCGAGGAACGCGAGCAGCAGCAGCGCGCCCACGATGCCGAGCTCGCCCAGCGTCTCGACGTAGAGCGAGTGCGCGTCGAAGGCGGACTGGTCCCGCCCGCGCCGGCGGGTCCAGTCGACGTAGAAGCTGCCCGTGCCGATGCCGTTGAGCGGGTGGCGCCGGAACGCGTCCAGCGCGACCCGCCAGTAGTGCCCGCGGTCGGTCTCGAGGCGGGTGATCCGGGCGGCCGACCGGGGGACGCCGGTGCTCTCCGTGCCGCTGCCGGCCACGGCGATCGCGGCGCCGAGCACGACCAGGACGGTGACCGCCGCCAGGGCCGCTCGTCGCCCGCGCCGCAGGGGCAGGTGCACGGCGGCCGCGCGCGTGCGTCTCAGCCGCGCGAACGCCAGGCCCGCCGCGGCCGTCACCAGCAGCGCGATCGGGATGAACAGGGCGCCCTGCGATGCCTGGGCGTCCGTGTCGCGTCCCTGATTGAGCACGTCCGGGAACGCGCTCAGCGCCACTCCCAGCAACACGATCGCGCCGAGGGCGCAGCCCGCCGCGGCAAGCGTCGACCGGCCGCCGCGCAGGACGACGCAGACCGCGAGCCCGGCCAGCACGGCGGCTGACGCGCCGCGCGAGAGCGTGAGCACGCACGCGAGCCCGCACGGCACCGCCGCGGCACAGCACGCGGCGCGCAGCGCGCGGCTCCTGGTCCGCTCGCCGGCGAGCGCCACCCCGATCAGCACCCCGAAGCCGGTGAACAGCCCCAGCGAGTTCCAGTAGCGGAATGGCTGGTTGAGCCGAACCGTGGTGCTCTCCTCGTGGACCAGGTGCGGCAGGAACCGCCCCGCCAGCGCGTACAGCGACACGACCAGGATCCCGGTGAGGAGCACGACGGGTGCGATGCGCCTGATCGCGCGCACGCGCATCGTTACGAGCGCGAGCGCGAACGCCACGCAGTAGGCCGCGAGCCTGTAGACGTCGTGTGCCGCGAGCTCCTCGATGCGCGCCCAGCCGACCGAGAGCGTGACCCAGACGGTGAGCCCGAAGAGCCCGGCCAGCGCCGCCAGCGGGGCGCCGCCGGGCCACAACGGCCACTCGACGGTCAGTGCGGCGACGGCCAGCAGAACGAACAGCACGGCACCGACGAG
>JBJMLK010000011.1:0-3029 GCA_045805345.1 Thermoleophilaceae bacterium
ACGCGGCGCGCTGAGCGCGCCCGGGTCCGACCTGCGCCCCGGGGTAACATCCCCTCGAATGAAGGACACCGCCACATTCCGGGTCAAGGCCGGCCTCGCCGAGATGCTCAAGGGCGGCGTGATCATGGACGTGGTCACCGCCGAGCAGGCCCGCGTGGCCGAGTCGGCCGGTGCGGTCGCGGTCATGGCGCTCGAGCGGGTGCCCGCGGACATCCGCGCGGCCGGCGGCGTGGCGCGGATGGCCGACCCGACCAAGATCGAGGAGATCCAGGGCGCGGTCACGGTTCCGGTGATGGCCAAGGTCCGGATCGGGCACTTCGCCGAGGCGCAGGTGCTCGAGGCGCTCGAGGTCGACTACGTGGACGAGTCCGAGGTCCTCACGCCCGCCGACCAGGCCAACCACGTGGACAAGTGGGCCTTCAAGGTGCCGTTCGTCTGCGGCGCCACCAACCTGGGCGAGGCGCTCCGCCGCATCGCCGAGGGCGCCGCGATGATCCGCACAAAGGGCGAGGCGGGCACCGGCAACGTGGTCGAGGCCGTTCGCCACATGCGCTCGATTCAGGGCGGCATCAGGCGGCTCTCGTCGATGGAGCGCAGCGAGCTGCCGACCGCCGCCAAGGAGCTCGGCGCGCCGCTCGACCTCGTTCAGCTGGTGGCCGAGAAGTGCGGGCTGCCGGTGGTCAACTTCTCCGCGGGCGGGATCGCCACTCCGGCCGACGCCGCGCTGATGATGCAGCTCGGCGCCGAGGGCGTGTTCGTCGGCTCCGGCATCTTCAAGTCCGAGGACCCCGAGCGCACGGCCGCGGCGATCGTCGAGGCCACCACCCACTTCGACGACCCCGAGCGCGTCGCCCGCGCCTCGCGCGACCTCGGCGCCGCCATGAGCGGCATCGAGATCTCCGAGCTCGGCGAGCAGGGCCTGATCCAGACGCGCGGCTGGTAACCGGATGACCACGACCATCGGCGTCCTTGCCCTCCAGGGCGACTTCGAGGCCCATGCCGGGGTGCTCGCGCAACTCGGGGCCGAGGCGCGCGAGGTGCGCACGCCGGCGGACCTCGAGGGCCTCGACGGGCTGATCCTGCCCGGCGGCGAGTCGACCACGATGACGCTCGGGCTCGAGCGCGAGCAGCTCTCCGAGCCGCTGCGCGACCTGGTGGCGGCCGGCACGCCGACGCTCGCCACCTGCGCCGGCATGATCGTGCTCGACCGCGACCACCTCGGCGTGCTCGACCTCGTGGCGCGGCGGAACGCGTTCGGCCGGCAGGTGCGCAGCTTCGAGACCGACCTCGACCTGCCGGCGCTCGGCGAGGGAGCGATCCGCGCGGTGTTCATCCGCGCGCCGTGGGTCGAGGAGCACGGCCCGGGCGTGGAGGTGCTCGCGGAGGTCGACGGACACCCCGTGGCGGTGCGCCAGGGCGAGGTCCTGGCGGTGGCGTTCCACCCCGAGCTGACCGGCGACGGACGCCTGCACCGCTGGCTGCTCGACACGGTGGCGGCGGCCGGCGTGAGGGAGGCCGCGTGAGGGACCAGCGCGCGGAGTCGCTCGCGCAGATCCTCGTCCGCTACTCCACCAAGGTGAGCGAGGGCGACGTCTGCGTCGTCCAGTCCACGACCTCCGGCGAGCCGCTCGCCCAGGCCGTGTACGAGGAGGTGCTGCGCGCCGGGGGCCTGCCGGTGCTCCAGCTCACGACCGACGACGCCGGCGCGGCGTTCTACGAGCTCGCGTCCGACGCGCAACTCGACTGGATCCCGCCGACCGCGACCTGGGCCGCCGAGAACGCCGACGTGCGGATCTACATCGACGCGACGGCCAACGTGCGCGACCTGTCGCGCGCCGATCCCGCCAAGCAGGCGCGTGCGCAGAAGGCGCGCAAGCCGCTGCTGGACACCACGATGCGGCGCGCCGCCACCGGCGAGTACCGCTGGTGCGTGACGCTGTTCCCCACGCACGCGTTCGCCTCGGAGGCGGGCATGTCGCTCGCCCAGTACGAGCAGTTCTACTACTCGGCCTGCCTCGCCACCGATCCCGAGCCGGTCACGGCCTGGGAGCGGCAGTCGGAGCAGGTCAAGCGCCTGTCCGCGTGGATGGAGGGCAAGGAGGAGGTCCACGTGAAGGCCCCCGGCACCGACATCAAGCTCGGCGTGGCGGGCCGCACGTTCATACCGTGCTTCGGCGACCACAACATGCCGGACGGCGAGTTCTTCACCGGCCCGATCGAGGACGCCGTCGACGGCGAGGTGGCGTTCACCTTCCCGGCGGTCTACGGCGGCCGCGAGGTCTCGGGCGTCCGCTTCAAGTTCGAGGGCGGCAAGATCGTCGACGCATCGGCCCAGCAGGGCGAGGAGTTCCTGATCGAGATGCTCGACACCGACGACGGCGCGCGCCGGCTGGGCGAGCTCGGGATCGGCACCAACTACGGCATCGAGACCGGCACCAAGGAGATCCTGCTCGACGAGAAGATCGGCGGGACCGTGCACATGGCCGTCGGCGCCAGCTACCCGGAGTCGGGCGGCGTCAACGAGTCCGCCGTGCACTGGGACCTGGTCTGCGACCTGCGCAAGGGCGGGTCGATCGAGGTCGACGGGGTCGAGCTGCAGCGCGACGGGCAGTTCGTGGTCTAACTCCCCCCTTTTGTGGGGTTTGCCCCACCTGGGCTCGGGTAACCAGCGTGTGGGTTACGGAGGAGAGAGAGGACGCGATGCAGGTCGACCGGGTACGCAGCACACTGCGCGAGCGCATATCCCGCCGCGTGCCGGCTCGCCCGCGCCCCGACCGCCCCCGGCAGGTGGACGGTGTCCGCTCGGCGCTGGCGGGCCTCCGTGCTTCGCACCGCCGCACCGCTGCGAACAGCGGCAACAACGGCTGACTTCGTCGAAAGGCGCCGCTTTAGACTGATGCCCCATGTCCGGGCACAGCAAATGGGCGTCGATCAAGCACAAGAAGGCGGTCACCGACCAGCGGCGCGGGGCCGAGTTCACGAAGCTCGCGCGCGCCATCCAGGTGGCCGCTCGTGAGGGCGGGGGCGAT
>JBJMLK010000012.1:0-27226 GCA_045805345.1 Thermoleophilaceae bacterium
CGCGCCGCCGCAATGCGGGCAGGCGGGGACCTCATCCAGCTCCTGCAGGGCTACCGCGTAGCCGCAGGAGTCGCAACGGAAGCAACCGGCGCCGGCGAGCGTTCCGGCGGGGACGGTGTCGGTCTCTCCTCCCGAGATAGTGCGAATGATAACGAGCGCGTCAACCCATCCCCTGGCGCGTTGGCGCTGCCTTTTCCGCAATTTGCGAACCCTTCGAAGGTTTGCCGGCGACCGCGGAGAAGACCTCGGCATGGCCAAGGAAATCGCTTCGATCCTGTTGAGGACCCGCCTCGGCGCCCTCGCTCCCGAGGGCCCGCGCTGCTCTCACTGCAACCGCACGCCGCTCGTCGGCGAGCGCATCCACGAGCTCGGCTCAGGCGAGCACGTGTGCTCGCTGTGCGTGGCGCGCGTGGCGGGCAGCGAGGGCGAGCCGGTGGCGTCCGAGCTCGTGCGCTCGGGCGAGCGCCGCCTCGCGGTGGTCCAGCCGCGCGCGGCGTAGCCTCGACGGCCCCGCCACGGGGCCCCGGCGACCATAGAATGCGGCCGCCGTGATCCCGCTTCGGCTGCACGCATACATCTCCGCGCCGCGAGAGAAGGTGTTCGACCTGCTCGTCGACATGGCCGCGCGCCCGGGCTGGACCGACCACTACCTGAAGGACTTCCGGCTCGAGAGCCCGCGGTCGCAGGGGGTCGGCGCGGCCGCGCGCTACCGCCTGGACGCCCCGCTCGACCGCCGCTGGGGCGAGACCGAGGTGATCGAGGCGGACCGGCCGCGCCGCGTGGTGGAGGCGACGCGCTCGGGACGCCTCGGCCGCACCCGCGGCGAGGTGGTGTACGAGCTCAGCCCGCAGGGGCGGTCGCTCACGCGCGTCGAGATGACGCTCTGGGCCGAGGGAGGCTCGGCGCGCGAGCGGCTCAAGGAGAGGCTCGGCGCGCGCCGGTGGCTGCGCCGGCAGGCGAACAAGTCGCTCGACCGGCTGCGGACGATCCTCGAGGAGCGCCCCGACGAGCCGCTCGAGCGTGCGACCGTCGCGGGCTGGGAGCAGTCGCGCGGCCCCCGCTTCGGCACCGGCACGCGCGCGGCCAGGGGATAGAGTTCCGCGGCCGAATGCGCCCCCGACGCCTCGTGACAGCCGTATTCGCGTGCGCCCTCGCGGTGCTGCTGGTGGCGGGCTGCAAGTCGTCGCGACCCGAGGGGGTCTCGCGCGAGGGCCTCTACGAGAAGGTCTCGGGCCTCGACTACAACGTCTTCATCACTCGCCAGCTGAACCTGCGGGACGCCGAGGACCGCGACTACTACCGCGGGCCCGAGGCGCCGCCGGGCGCCGCCCTCTACGGCGTGTTCATCCAGGTCTGCAACCACGGGCACGGCTACAAGTTCCCGAACACGACCTTCACCGTGGTGGACAACCAGGGCAACGAGTTCAAGCCGCTGCCTCTGCCGAGGGACGACGTGTTCGCGTATCGCGCGCGCCGGCTCGCCAGCGGGTCGTGCATCCCGGAGGACGGCAGCGCGGCCGCGTCGGGCCCGACCGCCGGCGCGCTGCTGCTCTACAAGCTTCCGCTCACCTCGCTCGAGAACCGGCCGCTGGAGCTCCACATCGAGGCCCCGCCGGGCAGCGAGAAGCCGGCCAGGAAGATCATCGAGCTGGATATCTAGGCCGGGCGGCGCGCACTGTGGCAACGGGAGGTCGCATAGCGACCTCAAACGACCACACTTCGGCCCGGCCCACCCTCAAAAGCCGATCCTGCGACGCGTGAGCGGGGGCGCCGGCTGGCGCGGAATGCAACTACTTCAGCGCGGCCTGCAGCACCGCTCGCGCCGCCGGCGCCGCGGTCTCGCCGCCCGCGCCGGCGCGCACCAGCATCACGGCCACCACGATCCGCGGGTTCTTCGCCGGGGCGAACGAGGTGAACCAGGCGTCGGTGTGGCTGCGGACGTCGGGGTTCTGGCCCGCGGCCGGATCGGTCGTGCTCTCGAGCTCGGCCGTGCCTGTCTTGCCGGCGACCACGCCGCTGCCGAGGTTCGCCGACACGCCCGTCCCGCGCGCGACGACGCCGACCATGAGCTTCCTGATCACGTGCGCTGTGCGGGTCGACATGACGCGCCGCGGCGCTCCCGCCGAATGGGGGTCGATGGTGGGCTCGGTCTGCCGGCCGCCGGCGGCGATCGTCTGCGCGACCATCGCCATCTGAAGCGGCGTGGCGAGCGCCTTGCCCTGGCCGATCGCCGTCGATCCCAGCTCGAGCTTCGAGGCGATCTCGCGGGCCTCGGGCAGCGTGCTCGGCCGCGCGCCCGGGAACGGCGGCGCGGCGTTCCAGCCGAGGCGCTCGGCCATCGAAACCAGCTTGTCGGCGCCGACCCGCACGCCGAGTGGCGCGTAGACCGAGTTGCACGACTCGACGAATCCCTCGGCCACGCTGCCGCCGCACACCTCGCCGTTCGCGTTCTGGAGCTTCACCCCGTCGATCAGCGCGTAGCTCGAGAACGGGAACTTGGTCGACGTCTTCGCCACCTTGTTCTCGAGCGCGGCCGCGAGCGTCACGATCTTGAAGGTGGAGCCGGGCGGCTGTGGGGCCGAGAAGGCGATCCCGGCGAGCGCGCGGACCCGCCCGGTGCGCGCGTCGAGCGCGGCGATTCCGCCGAGCCGGCCCGCTAGCGCGGTCTGCGCCGCCGTCTCGAGCCCGAGGTCGATCGTGGTGCGGAGCGCCGGCGCAGGCCGCGGGGCCGCCTTCGCCACGAGCCTGCGACCCGCGTACAGCCGGCCGCCGGGGGTGCCGGCGACCTGCGGCTCGGCTATCGCCTCGAGACCGGTCTGGCCGACGGGCCAGGCGTGGGGGAAGCCGCGTGCGTACACGGCGTCCCGCGCGGCGACCGTCGCCCCGCCGTCGAGCACGCCGGCGATCGAGCTGCCCGCGGCCGTGGGGGCGCGCGCCGTGGCGGGACCGGACACGATCGTGTCGCGACGGCGGTCGAGGATCGCGGCGCGGCGCGGCGGGTCGCTGCGGCGCGTGAGCAGCTCGCCCCGCCTCAGCGCGGGGTAGGCGAGACGCGGCGACCACTTCACGGCGTCGCCCGACATCTTCATCTCGAGCCGGCCGCGCACCCGGCCGAACACGCGCGTGCGCATGGTCACCTCCACCGCCGCTCCGTCGCCGGAGTCGCTCGCCTTGCCGGGCACGACGCGCTGGAGCGTGGCGGTCGCGGCGGCGCGGCGGTAGGACTGCTCGAAGGCGGTGCGCGGGAACAGCTTCCTCGCGCGGTCGGTCAGCTGCCCGTACATCGCGTCGTAGTCCGACCGCGCCCAGGCCGCCGCGAAGCGACCTGCTCCCCGCACCTCGTCGGACTCGCCCGCGCTCATCGCGATCAGCACGATCAGGAGCAGCAGGACGACGCCGCCGATGGCCGGCAGCGCCCGCCGGCGCAGCCGACGGCGCCGCTCATCTGAGTACCCAGCTCGCGCCACCGTCACTGTCTAGTGTGCCCGAGCGTGACCGTCATCGACTGGATCATCGTCGTCTTTACGGTGCTGATGGCGATATGGGGTTACGCCCAGGGCCTCGTCGTGGGTGCACTCTCGCTCATCGGCTTCGTCGGCGGCGGCTTCGTCGGGTCGCGCGTCGGGCCGCTGCTCCTCTCGAACGGCGCCCATTCGCCGTACGCGCCGATGTTCGCGCTCGCCGGCGCGTTCGTGATCGGCGGCTTCCTCGCCTCGACGCTCGAGATCGTCGGCGTACGCCTGCGCAACTACCTGCGCGGCCCGCTGGGCGTGGTCGACGGCGCGGGCGGCGCCGTCCTGCTCGCGTGCGCGGGGCTCGTGGCGTGCTGGATCGGCGGCGCGGTGGCGCTCCAGACGCCGGGTGCGCGCGACCTGCGGCGCGACATCCAGCGCTCGACGATCCTGCGCCGGCTCAACGACGTGCTCCCGCCGCGCACGGTGCTCAATGCGCTGGCCCGCTTCGACCCGTTCCCGCAGATCCAGGGGCCGCGCGCCGAGGTGCCGCCGCCGACCTCGAAGATCGCGCGTGACCCGCAGGTCCGGCAGGCCGGCCGCAGCGTGGTGAGGGTCCTGGGCACCGCGTGCGGGCTCGGCATCGAGGGGTCCGGCTGGGTCGCCCGCGCCGGCACCGTGGTCACGAACGCGCACGTGGTGGCGGGCGAGGACGACACGACGGTCCAGCTCGAGGGGGAGGGCGATCACCTCGACGCGCAGGCGATCTGGTTCGATCCGAAGAACGACGTCGCGATCCTGCGGGTGGACGGCCTGGGGTCGACCAGGCCGCTCGAGCCGAACGTGAACGCGCGACCGGGGACCTCGGGCGCCGTGCTCGGCTTCCCGGAGAACGGCCCCTTCCGCGTGGCGGCCGCGCGACTCGGCGCCACCACCACCGTGATCACCCAGGACGCCTACGGCCGCGGGCCGGTGCGACGTCGTGTGACCGCGCTGCGCGGCCACGTGCGCTCCGGCAACTCCGGCGGGCCGCTCGTGGACGGTCGCGGCCGCGTGCTCGGCACGGTGTTCGCGGCGACCACCGGCGGCGGCCAGCGCGGCGGCTACGCGGTGCCCGACTCGATCGTGCGCTCGGCGCTCAGGCGCGCGGGCCGTGCGGTGGATACGGGGCCGTGCGCGGGGTAGGCGCGGCGCGCGGCGCTCCGCGCCACCGGCCCGCGGTCGACCGGCGTCGTCCGTCGGGCTTGGGAAGGGTGTACGAGCGGTTTCGTCCTGCCCTGATCCCGGTTACCGGGACTAAGTCAGGACGAAACCGCTCGAGCCCACCCTCATAAGCCCATCTGGCGACGGTTGGGCCCTGGCGCCGGGTCGAGCGGAGCGCCGGGCCGGAGCGCCCTACCGCCGCCGCGCCCGGCGCTCGGCCGGCGGCACCCAGAGCTTTCCGCGCGTGAGGTTGCCGAGGCCCATCCACGCGAAGTTCATGAGCCGCAGGGCGTGCGCCTCGACGCCCTCCTCGGGATGGCTCGCGGACCAGCTCGCCAGGGCGATGGTCGCGCCGGTGAGCGCATGGGCCAGCGGCTCGCTGTCCCGCTTGGCGCTCGCCGAGATGCCCTCGTCCGCGGCTGCCTCGGCGAACAGCTCGGTGAGCAGGCCGCTCATGGCGTCGCGTGCGCGGGCGGCCGCCTCCGCGAACGGGCCGCTCGTCGTCGGTCCGTACGGGTAGAGGACCGACCACGACTCGCGGTTCTGATCCACGAACTGGAACACGGCCACGAGCCCGCGCCAGAGCCGAAGCTCGGGCTTGCGCTCCGATTCGCTGGCGGCACGGACGCTGTCGCGCAGCCCGGCGGAGGCGCGCTCCGCGGCGGCGCTGAAGAGCCCCTCCTTCGAGTCGAAGTACGCGTACAGCATCGGTTTCGTGATGCCGCACGCCTCGGCGATCTCGTCCATCGAGGCGTCGCGGAACCCGCGCGCCGCGAAGATCCGCGTGGCGGCCTCGAGCATCTGCTCCTCGCGAACGGCGCGCGGGACGCGACGTCGCTTGGGCGGGGCGGAGGGGGCGGTGCGCGCCACGATGCGGACGGAGCATAAGCGCGCGACCGGCAGCGCGGTCGCCCGCCCTCGCCGCGGCTGACCCTCCCAATGGCCGGTTCGAACCCCCCAACCGGCGGAGCGAAAAGCGTTTGCTCCTTCGCGCCACGTTGGTATATTGACTTTGAGTAACTTAGGGAGCCCGCGGGCTCCTGAGTCCGAGGGGGGCCAATGCGGAGAGGCAAGATGCGGGTGCTCGGCATCGCGGCGGCGTGTGTCGTCGCAGCGGCGATCGGGGGCGGGGCCGGCGACGCGTCCGCCGCGACCGTCGCTCCCACGTGGGGGGTCCAGCCGACCGGCGCCAATGCCCTCGCGCACTCGGAGCTCGCCTGGGAGCGGAAGGTCGCCCCCGACGTCTACCGCTACAAGTTCCGCTACGGACCGCTGGTCGCGGGCGCGGGTCAGAACCTGATCCTGTTCGGCCCGGTGACGGTCGAGAAGCCGCCCGGCGCGGGCTGGGGCGTGCGCTTCAAGCCCGACCTCGAGTACCCGAACGGCAAGGTCCCGCCGATCGAGCAGGTCCACACCCACCACGGCCTGATCCTCAGCACCTCGCGGCTCGACATCACCTACCCGCGCATCCCGCAGCGCATGTCGGCGTGGGCCGAGGAGAAGACGATCGGGTTCCTCCCGCGGCCCTACGGCTACTACGTGAAGCCGACCGACCAGTGGATGATCAACTACATGCTGCACAACGAGACGGCGCAGTCGCACGAGCTGTACATCACGTACACCGTCGACTGGATCCCGGCGAACAGCAAGCTGGGCAAGCGGATGAAGCCCGTCCAGCCGATCTGGCTCGACGTGCAGAACGGCAGCGCCTACCCGGTCTTCGACGTGAAGCGCGCGTTCGGCGGCCCCGACGGCCGCTTCACCTACCCCGACGAGGCGCGCCCCAGCCCGTATCCCAAGGGCCAGGCGATCAACAGGTGGACCGCCGACCACGACGGGACGCTCGTCGCGACGGTCGGGCACGTGCACCCGGGCGGGCTCTACACGGACCTGAAGGTCACGCGCCACGGCCGGACCGTGAACGTGTTCCGCTCGCGCGCGAAGTACTTCGACCCGAACGGGCCGGTGTCGTGGGACATGGCGATGAAGTACACCCCGTACAGGTGGCGCGTCCTCGTGAAGAAGGGCGACGTGCTGAGCGTGAGCGCGACCTACGACACCAAGCGGCTGTCCGCCTACGAGGCGATGGGCCTGATGGTCCCGTACATGGCCTACGGCGATCACTCCGGTGTCGACCCGTTCAAGCATCCGGAGCGCATCCCGCGCGGCGGGAAGATCACCCACGGGCACTACCACGCGGCGGACAACCACGGCGGCAAGAAGACAGGCCTGCCGGACCCCCGCAAGCTCGCCAGCGGCAGCCCGACAACCGAGGCGGCGGTAGCCGACTGGACGTACCTGCCCGGTGACCTGAGCCTCGACAACTCGCTCGGCCGGCCACCGGTGGTACAGCGCGGCCAGTCGCTCACGTTCACCAACGACGACGAGCCGGCGCAGGTTTTCCATACGATCACCGCATGCCGCGCGCCGTGCAACGGGAGCACGGGGATCAGCTACCCGCTCCCGAACGGGAGGTACGACTTCGACTCGGGCCAGCTCGGCTACGGGCCGAAGGGCTACAGCGCGGCGACCAACAAGATCGTGTGGAGCGCGCCGAAGAACCTGCCGGCCGGCACCTACACGTATTTCTGCCGCGTCCACCCGTTCATGCGCGGAGCGTTCAGGGTCACCAAGTGATCCGGCGCTCGCTGGCGGCCGCGGTCGCGGCACTCGCGCTCGCGGCGCCGGCCGCGAGCGCCGACCAGCAGATCGCCGCCGGCCCGGGCACGCAGTACCTCACCACCTCGGTCACGATGGACCAGGGCGAGCGGCTCACGTTCCGGAACCTCGACACGACGGGCCACGACGTGACGGCCCGGCTGCCCGGAGTGGACGGCAAGCCGCTGTTCAAGACGCCGGTGATCGGCACCGGCTCGACCGCCTTCGTGGACGGCTCGCAGTACCTCACCACCGGCAGCTACGACTTCTACTGCTCGATCCACCCGTTCATGACGGGGACGCTGCACGTGACCGCGGCCGGCAAGCCGGCGCCGCGGCCGGCGCGGGTCGACACGCGTGCCCCGGGCGTCGCGGTCGAGATCGTGAGCTCGAAGCTCGGGACGGTTGCCAGCTCGGGCAAGCTGCGGATCTCGTTCCACACCGACGAGCGGGCGAGGGTCGGCATCTCCGGGTCCGCGCGCGCCGGCGGCAAGACCTACAAGATCGCGAAGCTCACGCGCAAGGTCCAAGCCAACCGGCCGGTGCAGCTCGGGCTCACGCTCACGACGAAGCTGCAGGAGGCGCTCCGGCGCGCGTCGAAGGCACGCTTCACAGTTGCCGTCTCGACGCGCGATGCGGCCGGCAATCGTGGCGCGGGCTCGGCGCGTCGGACGCTCAGGCGCTGACCCGGCCGGGCGACGTCCGAGTGGACGGGCGTCGACAAGCCCGTTTATCGTGACTCGTCAATGCCGAAGACGCTCGTCATAGCCGAGAAGCCGTCAGTGGGCCGCGACCTCGCGTCCGCGCTCCCCGGCAGCTTCAAGCAGGACAAGGCCAAGACGCACCTCGACGGCGACGAGTTCGTGATCTCGTGGGCCGTCGGACACCTGGTCGGGCTCGCGGCTCCGGACGAGTACGACCCGAAGCTGAAGAAGTGGCGCTTCGCGGACCTGCCGATCGTGCCCGACAAGTTCAAGCTCGTCCCGGTCGACGAGCGCTCGAAGAAGCAGCTCCAGGCGGTGCACCGCCTGATGCGCGACGACGAGGTCGAGCTGATCGTGAACGCCTGCGACGCCGGCCGCGAGGGCGAGCTGATCTTCGCCTACCTGTACGAGACCGCCGGGATCGACAAGCCGGTGCAGCGGCTCTGGCTCTCCTCGATGACCAAGAAGGCGATCGAGGAGGCGTTCGAGCGGCTGCGCCCGGGCACTGAGATGCAGCGGCTCGAGGCGGCGGCCCGGTCGCGCTCGGAGGCCGACTGGGTCGTGGGGATGAACGCCACGCGCGCGGCCTCGATTCGCCTGCGCGCCGCGTTCGACGGTGCCGTGTCGCTCGGCCGCGTGCAGACGCCGACGCTCGCGCTCGTGGCGCGGCGCGAGGAGGAGATCCGGGCCTTCAAGCCGGAGCCCTACTGGCTCGTGGAGGGCGCGTTCGAGGCCGACGCCACGCGCAACTACCGCGGCCGCTACCTGGGCGGCAAGCGGATCGCCGAGGACCTGGCGGCGCGCATCGTCGAGGAGGTACGGGGCGGCCGCGGCGAGATCACCAAGCTCGAGAAGAAGGAGGAGCGCGAGCGGCCGCAGCTCCTCTACGACCTCACCACGCTCCAGCGGCACGCCAACACGCTGTTCGGCTTCTCGGCCCGCCGCACGCTCGGCGCCGCGCAGCGGCTGTACGAGGAGCACAAGGCGATCACCTATCCGCGAACCAGCTCGCGCTACCTGCCGAGCGACCAGATCCCCGAGATCAAGCCCACCGCCGAGCTCGTGGGCCGCAACGCCGCCTACACGGCCGGGGCGGAGTACGTGCTGTCGCTCGACAAGCTGCCGCTCGGCCGCGTGGTGAACGACGAGAAGGTCGACGACCACCACGCGCTGGTCCCCACCCGCGCCGAGCACGACCTCGACCGGATGGGCTCGGACGAGGTGAAGGTGTACGACCTTGTGGCCAAGCGCTTCCTGGCGGTCTTCCACCCCGAGGCGGTCTTCGAGCGCACGCGCGTCGAGACGACCGTGGCCGAGCACGTCTTCCGCACCAGCGGACGGCGGCTGGTGGAAGCGGGCTGGAAGGCGGTCTACGGCGACGAGGCGCAGCCCGAGCGCGGCGACGACGACTCCGGCGGCGACCAGCAGCTGCCGCGGCTCGAGCAGGGCGAGGCCGTGAGCGTGACCGAGGTCGAGTCGCTGCGCAAGGAGACCCAGCCCCCGCGGCGCTTCACCGAGGCCTCGCTGCTCGGCGCGATGGAGACCGCCGGCAAGGACATCGACGACGCCGAGCTGCGCGAGGCCATGAAGGACTCGGGCATCGGCACGCCGGCCACGCGCGCGGCGATCATCGAGCGGCTGATCGACGTCGGCTACATCGAGCGCGACGGGCGCGCGCTGGTGGCCACCGAGAAGGGCGTCCAGGTGATCCGGCTGCTCGGCGCGCACCCGCTCACCTCGCCGCAGCTGACCGGTGACTGGGAACGGCGGCTCGGGTTGATCGAGCAGGGCGAGGACAGCCGTCCGTCGTTCATGTCCGACATCGCCAAGTTCACCGAGGAGACCGTCAAGGAGCTCGACAAGCTCAAGGACGTGAAGATCGAGCGGGCCAATCTCGGGCCGTGCCCGGTCTGCGGCCGCGACGTGATCGAGAACCGCAAGGGCTACTCGTGCTGGAGCAAGGACGACCCCGGCTGCGGCTTCGTGATCTGGAAGAAGAAGGCGGGCAAGATCCTGCCGGCGTCGGTCGTCAAGGAGCTGATGGCCACGGGGAAGACGGAGAAGCCCGTGACGGGCTTCCGCGGCCGGTCCGGCCGCACGTTCCGCGCCAAGCTCAAGCTCGAGCAGAACGACGAGGGCAAGTGGCGCGTGGACTTCGACGAGGACTGGGCCCGCGAGCCGCGTCCGCAGCCGCCGGCCGAGGAGGACGCGAACGGCGCCGCCTCCGATGGCGCCGCATCCGACGGCGCCGCGCCCGAGCGCGAGCCGCAGAAGACCGCCTGAACCGCCGGCCATGTGGGTGACGCTCGGGTCGGGTGAGGGGAGCGGCCTCTCCGTCCGGGTCGAGGGCGAGCGCTTCCTGATCGGCTCGGGCGAGGAGTGTCAGCTGATGGTCCGCGGCGAGGGGATCGACCCCCTCCACGCGTACTTCGAGGTGCACGACGACGGGCACGTGTCGTTGCACGACCTCGGCTCGGAGTCCGGCACCTGGGTCGACGGGCGGCGGGTGGACCACGTCACGCCGATCCACGGCGGCGAGGAGATCCGGATCGGCCGCACGCTGCTCAGCGCCACGGTCGAGGATCCCGACGAGGAGGCTCGCCGCCTGCACGAGCTCGAGGGCCACCACGAGGAGCCGGCGCCGGCCGTGCGCGTCCACACCGAGGGGCAGACCGTGGAGGTGGTCCCGGCGCCGGACGAGGACGGCGATGGCGAGCCCGATGACCCGGCCACGGTGCGCGTGGTCACCGAGGGCGAGGCCGTGGAGGTCGTGCCCGTCGCCGCGCACCGGCGGCTCGCGCAGATGTCGCGCGGCGCTCTGCTGGCGGCGATCGCCGCGGGCGTGGTCGCGGCCGCGGTGCTGGTCGTGGTGCTCACGCGCGGCGGCGGCGAGCAGGAGGGCGTCGCGGCGCTGGTTCGGCGCGCCACCCCGCAGACGGTGAACATCAAGGCCGCCTCGCGCCACGAGGCCGAGGGCGGCAGCGGCTGGGTGCTCGACGCCGGCCGTGGCCTCGTCGTCACGAACTTCCACGTGGTCAACGGAGGCGAGCGCTTCCAGGTGGGCGTGAACGACTCCCCGCGCACCGCGCGGCTGGTGGCAGCGGCGCCGTGCGACGACCTGGCGATGCTGCGCGTGGACGACCCGTCCGGGATGCGCGACTTCCCGCTCGGCTCGCAGTCCGAGGTCGAGCAGGGCGACTCGGTGGTCGCGCTCGGCTTTCCGGCCAACGCGAGCCTGGAGGACAAGCTCACCAGCACGACCGGCAACGTCTCGGTCACGCACACGTCCGTGCGGGTGCCGAGCGCCGACGCCGCGCCGCTTGAGAACGTGATGCAGACCGACGCCGCGCTCAGCCCGGGCAACTCCGGCGGCCCCCTGATCGACCGCAAGGGGCGGCTGATCGGGGTCAACACGGCCATCCTCACGAGCCTCGGCAGCTCGCCGGTCAACGGCCAGGGCTACGCGATCGGCGTCGACCGCGTGAAGGAGGTCACCGACGCGCTGCGCGACGGCCACTCGCAGGGCTGGGCCGGCTTCGGCCTCAAGTTCCCGACGCCCGGGGAGTTCACCGCCGAGCACGTGCCGCCGGGCGTGCTGGCCACCACGCCCGTGCCGGGCACCGAGGCGGCGCGCGAGGGGTTCGGAGGCGTCGTGATCACGAAGATCAACGGCGCGCAGCTCGAGCCGACGATGAAGAGCTACTGCGACGCCGTGCACACCATCGCGAGCGGCGACTCGGCGGTGCTGAGCGTCGTGACGAAGCCGGGTGCCGCGCAGCGGCTCGTGCGCGTCAGGTTCCAGTAGCCGGCAGCTCGTCCAGCAGCCGCTCGAGGCGTGGCGGGCCCTCGTCGTCGACCGTGGCGATCACGCCCGGCCAGTAGGGGCTCGCGCGACCGCGCGTGCGGACGAACGCGGGCTCGTGCACCCAGCTTCCGGTGTTGACCAGGCGGCCGCCGCCGGGCAGCTCCCATTCGGCGCCGTCGTCGTCCGGCCACGGGCCCGAGCGGTGCGTGTGGCCGAACAGCACGTGGGCCTCGTGCAGTCCGAGCGCGGTGGCCACGGTGGTCATCGCGCGCAGCGCGGTGCGGCGCAGCGACGGGCCCGACAGGTCCGCGCTCAGCGGTCCGAAGCCGGTCCGGTTGAGCACGCCGACGGTCGCGGGCAGCACCAGCCCGGCCGCGAGCCGCGCGCCCACGCGCTGGCGCCCGTTCTCCCCCGCCAGGCGCTCCCACGTGCTCACTGTGCGCCCGCCGCCGAAGAGCGCCCCGCGGCGCGACGCCTGGGCGAGGCTGTAGGCGAGCGAGTACAGCGGTGCCACGGCGGCCTCGTGCTCGGACGCCGAGCGGATCCCGTCGCCGCCAACCACGCGTGCCGTGGCCGCGATCGCGAGCCGCTCGAAGGTGGGCAGCTCGAGGTGGCAGTCCAGGTAGTGGCCGTGGGTGGCGTAGACGTCGGGGCGGAGCCAGGCACCGGGGTACGCGAGCTCCAGGCCCTTTCCCAGCCACGAGGAGATCAGCTCGAACGGCTCCGAGCCCGGATCGGTTACGGCGGCACTGACGGGCAACTGACCGGTTCTGCCGTCGGTGATGGGCCAGCTCAGCCGGTGGTCGTGGTTGCCCGGGACGATCGTGATCCGGGCGTCGCCGGCCGCCTCGCCCAGCTCGCGGAAGAACGGCTCGGCCTCGCGGAGGACCGCGGCCAGTGGCAGCTCGCGCAGCTCGAGCACGTCGCCCAGCAGCACCACGTGGTCGGCCCCGGACAGGCGCTCCATCAGCGCGGCGCGCGGCGCGGCGCGACGCAGCAGGTCGCGGCGGGTGACGGTCCCGAGGTGTAGGTCGGAGAGCACGACGGCGCGCATGCGCGTGATCTTCGCAAGCCCGGATCGATCATCTAGCCTGCCGTCCGCGTGTCCACGCTCTTCTGCCGTCACAACCGCTTCACCGCGGACTGCCCCATCTGCTCGAAGGGCACCGTCCTCGACGCGGACCGGGCGGCCGGGCGGCGGCCGCGACCGAAGCCGGCGGGCGGCGGCGGCGCGCGGCGGCAGCGCAGCGACCCCGGCGCCGCACGGCAGTTCTCCGGCCCGCACGTGACGGCGGGCCCGTACGAGCGCGAGGACGGCGGCCGCTACGAGGTGCGCCTCGAGCGGGTGCCCGGCGGGGTGCGGCTGGCCGAGTGGTCGGGCGGCCGGCTCGAGCGCCGCGCTCCCGAGCTGCCGGCCACCGGCCTCGCGGAGCTCGTGACGGCTGCGCTGGTAGACAAGCTGTTGCCCGCGCGCGACGCCGCGGCGCTGGGCGAGGCGCTGCGCACGGAGCCGGACGGGGACGGCGGCCACGCGGCCAGCCCGGGCCGCTCCGGCGACCTCCGCGAGGAGCTGCGCGTGGAGCCCCTCGACGGCGGCCGCGTGCGCGTGGGCCGCTGGCTGCTCTACCCGAGCCGCGGCTGGGAGCTCCAGGACGCGCCGCCGATGATGCCGGCGGCGCGGTATGCGGAGGCGCTCGCGGCCGCCGCTCGATTGGGGCTCGTCGGCGCCGCGCCCCGCTGAGCCCAGCGCCCGCCGGCCCGTCGCCTGCCGCACGGTCCGGTGGCTGGTTACGGGGATAGTGGGGTAACCGGAGGTCGCATAGCGACCTCTATCGACCACAGTGGCAGACTCCGCGGTGTGAGGAGGGTCCTGATCGCCGTCGCGCTCGCCGCGATGGTCCTGCCGGCCGCCGCCACCGCCGCTCCGGTCCCGACCGGGTACGGGGAGCACGACGCGGGCGGCTTCCGCGACGTGCTGCCGCCCGGCACGAACGGCTTCGACAACGCCGTTCAGCTGTCGCGCTTCTTCTCGAGCGGCATGACCGACCGCCCGCCGCACAACGACGACCAGCTCGCGATGTACCGCGACCTGCTCTACGCGGCGCCGAAGCTGTCGGCGAGGGGACTGCGGCGGTACTACAAGGACTCGCGCTTCGGCAGCCTGCCGCAGGCACGCGAGCGCACATACAGCCCGCGCCCCGACGTGACGATCGTCCGCGACCGCTTCGGCGTGCCGCACATCACCGGGAGCACGCGCTCCGGCGCGATGTACGGCATCGGCTACGCGACCGCGGAGGACCGGCTGTTCTTCATCGACGTCCTGCGCCACCTGGGCCGCGCGCAGCTCGCCTCGTTCGCGGGCGGGACGCCGTCGAACGTGCTCCTCGACCGCGAGATCTGGCACACGGCGCCGTACACCGAGGAGGACCTCCAGCGGCAGGTGGACCAGGTGCGGCCGGGCTTCGTCAAGCAGGCGAACCGGATCCGCGCCGACGAGACGAGCTACGTGGCCGGCGTGAACGCCTACATCGCGGAGGCGCGGCTCAACCCGCTGAAGATGCCGGCGGAGTACGCCGCGATCGGGCAGCCGCAGGGGCCGGACGACTGGAACCCGCGCGACTCGGTGGCGGTCGCGACGCTGGTCGGGGCGATCTTCGGCGCGGGCGGCGGCGGCGAGCTGAAGTCCGCGCTGGTGCTCCAGCGCGCGCAGTCGCGGTTCGGCAGGCGTCTGGGCAGGCGCGTATGGCGCGACTTCCGCTCGGCGAACGACCCCGAGGCGCCCACCACGGTCCGCGGCCACCGCTTCAGCTACGAGCCGAGCCCGAAGCACGCCCACGGCGTGGCCATGCCGGACCGCGGGTCGCTGCGCGACTTCGTGGACCTCGACGCCTCGACCACGAACACCAAGGCCGTGCGCCGCTTCGCCGTACCGAAGGCGATGTCCAACGCCCTGGTCGTGTCGGCGCGGCGGTCGGCGTCCGGCCATCCGCTGGCGGTGTTCGGCCCGCAGGTCGCGTACTTCGCCCCTGAGATCCTGATGGAGCAGGACGTGCACGCTCCGGGCCTCGACGCGCGCGGCGCCTCGTTCCCCGGCGCCAACCTCTACGTGTCGCTCGGCCACGGCCGCGACTACGCGTGGAGCGCGACCTCGGCCGGGCAGGACCTGACCGACACCTACGCGGTGCCGCTGTGCGAGCCCGGTGGCGGCGCCGCGACGCTCAGCTCCGACCACTACCTGTTCCGCGGCAGGTGCCTGTCGATCGAGGTCCTCAAGCGGACCGACACCTGGAAGCCGAACGCCGCCGACCAGACCCCGCCGGGCAGCGAGACCTTCACCTCGCAGCGCACGGCGCTGGGCATCGTGACCGCGCGGGCGCGCGTGCGCGGGCGCCCCGTGCTCTACACCAAGCTGCGCTCCACCTACCTCCACGAGCCGGACTCGAGCCTCGGCCTGTCGCTGTTCAACCAGCCCGGCTCGATCCGCGGCCCGCGCGACTTCCAGCGGGCTGCGTCGCTGATCGGCTACACGTTCAACTGGTTCTACGTCGACTCGCGGCACACCGCCTACCTGAACTCGGGCGCCGACCCGATTCGCCCGCGCGACGTGGACCCGGACCTCCCCGTGATGGGAAGGCGGCGCTACGAGTGGCGCGGCTGGAACCCGGCGACCAACGTCACGCCGATCGTGCCGGTGCGACGGCGGGCGCGGGCGATCGACCAGAGCTGGATGACGAGCTGGAACAACAAGCAGGCGCTCGGCATCCGCGCGGCCGACGGGAACTGGGGCTACGGGTCGGTCTACCGGTCGCAGCCGCTCGACGTGCGCGTGCGCGCGGCGCTCCGGGGCGGCCGGCGGATGACGCTGCCGAAGCTCGTGGGCGCGATGGAGGACGCCGCGACCGTCGACCTCCGCGGCTCGCACGTGCTGCCCTGGGCGCTGAAGGTCATCGGCCGGCCGCGCGGCGGCCGGCTGGGCCACGCCGTCGACGTCCTGCGCGCGTGGCAGCGAGCCGGCGCGCACCGCATCGACCGCAACCGCGACGGCCGCTACGACGACGCCGAGGCGGTTCGCATCATGGACGCGTGGTGGCCGCGCTGGCTGCGGGCCGAGTTCGAGCCGGCACTGGGAAAGAAGCTGTTCGCCTCGATCGAGGGCGTGAACGAGTTCGTGAACGCGCCCAACAACTCGGGTCAGCACCTGGGCTCGGCATGGCAGGCGGGCTGGTACTCGTACGCGCAGAAGGACCTGCGGACGGTGCTGGGCCGGCGCGTGCGCGGGCGCTACTCGCGCGTCTACTGCGGCGGCGGGAAGCTCGCACGCTGCCGGACGGCGCTGCGCGGCTCGCTGCGAGAGGCGCTCGCGGTGCCGGCCGCGCGCCTGTACAGCGGCGACAAGGTCTGTAAGAACGCGGGGCGCGACGGCAGCCAGACCTGCTTCGACTCGATCTACTTCCGGCCGCTCGGCGCGATCACCCAGCCGCTGATCCCGTGGCAGAACCGCCCGACCTACCAGCAGGCGGTCGAGGTGCCGCGGCGCGCCGGGCGCTAGCGGGCGGGATTGCGCCCGCATCCGCCCGCAGCCGTACGCTCGTCGGCATGCGATGGTTCCACAGCGCGAGAGAGAAACTGATCGGCGAATGGCCGTTCGGGCGGTGGATCGTGATCATCGCGGGCGTGATTGGTGTCGCCTTTGTGCTCCGACAGACGCTGACTCGGTCTGAGGATCTGTACCCGGCATTTCTCAAGGGCCTCGGCGCGACGGGGGCCGTTATGGCGGTCATTGGGATCGCGGTCCCCATGTGGCGTGGCCGTGAGATGCAGCGCGCGAAGATGCCGGGCGGCACAGAGATCGACTTCGGTGCGCAAGCGAAGGCGACGGAGGAGGCCCTCGGGGAGCTCAACACGCGGGTGACGAAACAGATGGAGATGGTGAACCAGCGTCTCTACGATCTTGAGACGCACGTCTTCAAGGAGACCGACGAGCAGGACGAGGACGGAGACGAAGACGTGGGGCCCCCAGCGGCGGCCACGTAAACGCGACCGAGGCAACGGGAAACGGCGAGGAGTAGGGTGGTCGAGCCGGAATAGGGCCTCGGAGGAGACGGAGCCAACGGTGGCGAGACGGAGCGACAGCGGCAGCAGCAGCAGGGCCAAGCAGCGGTACCGAGAGTTCGCGCGCAGCAACAACGCTTACGACCAAAAGGTCAAGAAGTCGATCTCGCGGATCGAGAAGACTGCGCGGCGCACGAAGAACGGGCGCGCGGCCGAAAGCTAAGCCCTAAGCGGCTAGGCGAGGGCTCGCCGTCGCGTGGTAGGTGGTACTCGGCTCACACTCGAGTTCACGACTCCGTTACAGCCTGCTGTTCCGCTCGATGTTGGCGCGCCGGGCGCTAGCGCCGACTACTCGACCGGCTCGCCGCTCCGCTTCACCACGTACCAGTAGCCGCCGTACTCGAGCGCGGCTTGGCACAGGACCTGGCCGGGCTCGTGGTCGCCTACGTAGTAGTAGAGCGGGTGGCCGTGGTAGGTCACCTGCCTCCTGCCATCGCTCCGCTTCACGCTGCCGAGCAGCCTCTGCTTCACCCGCTTGCCGGCGCGCGGCGCGCCCTTCGTGAGGAGGGGCGGCCAGGCCTTCGCGCATGCTCCGTAGCAACGGCTCTTCGAGTCGTCGTGCGTGAACAGGTAGAGGGCGCGGCCGCGGCTATCGGCCAGGATCTTGCCGTAGGCGCTGCGGTGGAGGGTCACGCGCTTGCCGCCCGGCGGCCTCGGCTCGGGCTTCGGGCTCGTCCTCGTCTCGGAGGCGGCCGCGGGCGGGGCCGGCGGGGGCGCCGCCTTCGACGACACGCCCTCCCCGCAGCCGACGGCCGCCGCCGCGAGGACCCCGGCCAGTGCGATCACGAGCCTCATGCCCGGATCGTCCCGCTACGACCGCGTTCGTTACGACGGGGCCCGCCCGCGGCGTCCCGGCCCGCGCGTAGATTCGGGGCCGTGCCGCTCACCGTCGTCACAGGGCCCGCCAACGCCGGCAAGGCAGGGCGCGTGCTGGGCGCATACCGGGACCGGATCGCGGAGGAGCCGGTGCTCGTCGTGCCGGCGCTCCGCGACGTCCGCCACGCCCAGCGCGAGCTCGCCTCCCGCGGCGCGGTATTCGGCACGCGCGTCGTGCGGTTCCGCTGGCTGTTTCAGGACGTGGCGGAGCGCTGCGGGCTCGGTCGCGGCCGGATCGCGGGCTTCGAGCAGCGCGAGCTGCTGGTGGAGCACGCCGTCCGCTCGGCGCCGCTCGACTCCCTGGCGAGCGCCGCGGCGCGGCCCGGGTTCGCTCGTGCCGCCGGCCGGTTCTTCGCCGACCTGGGACGCGCGATGGTCGAGCCGCCGCGCCTGTGGCAGGCCCTGCGCGCCTGGGCGGGCGACGGCCCGGCCGCCGCCCGGGCCGAGGAGGTGGGCGCGCTCTACGCGGCCTATCACGACGCGCTCGACCGCGCGGGCCTCGAGGACGACGCCCGCTTCGCGGCGCGCGCGCTCGCGGCCCTCCGCGCCGAGCCGGAGCGCTGGGGCGGCTCGGCGGTCTTCGTCTACGGCTTCGACGACTTCACTCCGCTCGAACTCGAGCTGCTCAAGCTGCTGGCCGGCCCGGTGAGCGCCGACGTGACCGTCTCCCTTCCCTACGAGCCCGACCGTCCGGCGTTCGCCGCCACCAGGCGGACGCTGGACGCGCTTGGCCCGGCGGTCGCGTCACACGAGTCGCTCGGCCCCACGGCGGAGCACTACGCGCCGGAGTCGCGCGCCGCCCTCCACCACCTGGAGCGCACGCTCTTCGACCCGCCGCCCTCGCGCCCCGACCCGGGCGGCGCCGTACGGCTCCTGTCGGCGGGAGGCGAGCGCGCCGAGGTGGAGCTCGTGGCGGCGCAGGTGCTCGAGCTGCTGCGCGGCGGCACGCCGGCGGGCGAGGTCGCGGTGGTGTTCCGCGAGGTGGCGGAGTACGCCTCGCTGGTCGACCGCGTGTTCGGCGCGTACGGGATCCCGTTCTCGCTCGAGCGCCGTGTGCCGGTGGCTCACACCGGACTCGGCCGCGGGGTCCTGGCGCTGCTGCGCTGCGCCTCCGGGGACGGCACGGCGGACGACCTCGTGGCCTACCTCCGCACCGCCGGACGGCTCGACCGGCCGCACCTGGCCGACGCCCTCGAGTCGGAGGTCCGGCGCGCCGGCGTGCGCACTGCCGCGGCGGCGCGCGAGCTCTGGGAGCGCGAGTGGTTCGAGCTAGGCGAGATCGACAGGCTGGCCAAGCCGACGCGGATCACCGCGCTGTGCGACCAGCTCGACGAGGAGGTCGAGCGCGTGTTCGCCCGCCCGTACCGGCGCGCGGCGCACGTGTTCGCCGACGAGGAGCGCGAGGACCCGGCCGTGCGCGACGCCATCCGCGGCGCGCTCCGCGGCGTGCGCGAGCTGGCGCGCGCGGCTCCCGCCCTCGCGCCGGACCGCGCGCGCCTGCACGACCTGGTCGCGGACGCCGGCGTGCGGCTCGGCGCCGACCCGGCCCCCGATCGCGTGCAGGTGGCACGCCCCGAGGACATCCGCGCGCGGCGCTTCCAGGCGCTGTTCGTGTGCGGGCTTCAGGAGGGCGAGTTCCCGCGGCCCGCGCGGCCGGAGCCGTTCCTCTCGGATGAGGACCGGCACGAGATCGCGTCGGCCACGGGTCTCGTGCTGCCCGTCCGCGAGCACCGTCCCGAGCGCGAGCGCTACCTCTTCTACGCGTGCGTCTCGCGGGCCGAGCGGCTGCTCGCGCTGAGCTGGCGCGAGACCGACGAGGAGGGGCGACCGCAGGTCCGCTCGTTCTTCGTGGACGACGTATGCGGGGCGCTCGACGGGGACGCGCTCGAGCGCGGGCGCCGCTCGCGGCCGCTGGCCCAGGTGGCGTGGCCGCCGGACGAGGCGCCCACCGAGGCCGAGTGGCGCCGCGCGCAGGCGCTCGCCGGACCCGACGTGCCGCCGAGCCGGCCGGGCTCGATCGACTCGCCCGAGGTGCGCGAGTACCTCGCGGCGCGCGAGCTGCTGTCGGCGGCGGCGCTCGAGGCCTACGCGGACTGCCCCGTCAAGTGGATGGTCGACCGCCTGCTGGACCCCGAGGCGCTCGAGCCCGACCCCGAGCCGCTCGTGCGCGGCCGCTACGCGCACGCGGTGCTCGACCTGACCTACCGGCGGCTGCGCGAGCGCACCGGCTCGCGGCGCGTGACGATCGAGAACCTGGCCGAGGCCGAGGCGATCCTCGTCGAGGCGCTGCGCGAGCGCCAGGGAGAGTTCCCGATCTCGCCCACGGCCGTGCGCGTGAGGACCGCTGTGCGGCGGCTCGAGTTCGACCTGCTGGGCCACCTCCGCTTCGAGGCGGAGGCGGGCGGGTCGTTCGAGCCGGCGGCGCTCGAGCTCGAGTTCGGGATGCCGGAGTCGCTCGAGAACCGGCCGCTCCAGCTCACCGGCGACCTCGGCATCCGCGGGCGGATCGACCGCGTGGACACGTCGAACGGGCACTTCCTCGTGCGCGACTACAAGGGCGGCTCGCGCGTGCCGCCCGGCGCGAAGTGGGAGAAGGACAGCCGCCTGCAGGTGGCGCTGTACATGCTCGCGGTGCGCGAGCTGATGGGACTCGAGCCGGCCGGCGGCGTCTACGTCCCGCTCGCGGGCAAGGACCGCCGCCCGCGCGGCCTGCTGCGCGACGACCTGGCCGACGAGCTGGGCGACGGGTTCGTGGACAACGATCGCGTGAGCGGCGAGGAGATCGAGCGGCAGCTGGCCGCGGCGCGAGAGCGCGCGGTCGAGCTGGCCGGCAGGCTGCGCGGCGGCGAGGTCCGGCCGTGTCCGGGCACTTGCTCGTGGAAGGCCGGCGGCGGCTGCACCTATCCCTCGATCTGCCGGGTGGAGCAGTGAGCGTCGCGCTGACGCCGGAGCAGCGCGAGGCCGTGGAGCGCCGCGAGGGGTCGCTGTTCGTCACCGCCGGCGCGGGCAGCGGCAAGACGCGGGTGCTCGTGGAGCGCTTCGTGGCCGCGCTGGTCGAGGACGGGATCGGCGTCGACCGGCTCCTCGCGATCACGTTCACCGAGAAGGCGGCCGCCGAGATGCGCTCGCGCGTGCGGGCGCGGCTGCTGGAGCTCGGCGAGCGCGAGCGTGCGCGCGAGGCCGAGGCCGCCGCGATCTCGACGATCCACTCGTTCTGCTCGACTCTCCTGCGCGCCCACGCGCTGGACGCCGGCCTCGATCCGGAGTACACGGTGCTGGACGAGGCGGCGGCCGCGCGGCTCGTGCTGGACGCGTTCGACCAGGCGCTCGAGCGGTTCCTCGACGACGCGCGCGGAACCGCCGCGCTCGACCTGGCGGCGTCGTACGGCACCGACCGGCTGCGGAGGATGGTCGTGATCGTGCACGACCGGCTGCGGAGCCTCGGAAGGCGTCCGGAGCTCGAGCCGCTCGAGCCACCGCCCGCGGCCGGCCAGCGCGAGCGCTTCGTGCGAGCCGTCGCGGCCGCGCGGAGCGAGCTGGGGCCGCGCGCGGGCGAGGGGACCACGATCGACCGCGTGCTCGACGTGCTCGGCCGCTGCCACACGGTGCTCGGTGAGCTGGGAGACGCCGACCCCGAGGCCGCGGACTTCAAGAAGCTCGAGATCAGGACCGGCACCGCCAAGGCGCTGCGCACCCCCGTGTTCGACGACGTGAAGGAGGCGCACGCCGAGTACCTCGCGTACTGCGAGGGCCGCCAGGCCGCGGCGCAGCACGCGCTGCTCAGTCGCCTGCTCGACCTCTTCCGCGACCGCTACGCCGAGCTCAAGGAGGCGCGCTCCGGGCTCGACTTCGACGACCTCGAGCTGCGCGCGCGCGACCTGCTCGTCGAGCGCCCCGCGGTCGCCGCCGGCGTCCGGGCGCGCTTCGCCCAGGTGATGGTCGACGAGTTCCAGGACATCAACCAGCTCCAGAACCAGCTGCTCGACCTGATCTCCGACGGCAATCTGTTCGCTGTCGGCGACGAGCACCAGTCGATCTATGGCTTCCGGCACGCCGACGTGGGCCTGTTCCGCGAACGGCGCGCAGAGGCGGAGTCGGCGGGCCGCGCCCGCAGCCTGCGCACCAACTTCCGGTCCCGCCCGGAGGTGCTCGACGCCGTCAACCGCGTCTTCGCCGGCGTCTGGGAGGGCTACGAGCCGCTGCGGCCGCCACAGGACGCCGCGTTCGAGCCCGCCCGCGCCGAGCCGGCGGCCGAGCTGCTGCTGGTCGACTACGCCAAGGCGAGGTGGGAAGACGCCCTCGGGGCGGACGCGCCGCTGGGCGAGTCGCTCGCCACGGTCCAGCCCTGGCGCGCCGCCGAGGCGCGGCTCCTGGCGCAGCGGATCGACGCGATTGCCGGGCCCGGGCGGCCGTTCGGCTACGGCGAGGTCGCGGTCCTGTTCCGCGCGGCCACGGACATGCCGGCCTACGAGCGCGCCATCGCGGAGCTGGGCATCCCGACGTACGCCCACGGCGGCGGCGGCTGGTGGGACGCCCAGCAGGTGCTCGACCTGCGCGCGTACCTGGCGGCGCTCGCCAACCCGCGCGACGAGCTAGCGCTCGTGATGGTGCTCGCCTCGCCGCTGGTGGGCGCGACCCTCGGCACGATCGCCTGCGTCAGACTGCGCGCGAAGGCGCTGCGGCGCACCCTGTGGTGGGCGCTCGAGCAGGCGTTTCTCCCGGACGGCGACGGCTCGGATGGGCTCGCAGGCGCGCTGTCTGCCGACCAGCGCGATCGCGTGGCGGGGTTCGTGCGGCGCCTGCACGCCGAGCGGGCGCGCGCCTCGCGGCTCTCGCTCGAGGCGCTCGTGGACCGTGCGGTCACCGAGACGGGCTACGACGTCGAGGTGCTGGCGATGCCGGCGGGCGAGCGGCGCCTGGCGAACGTCCGCAAGCTCATGCGGCTCGCGCGCTCGTACGAGGCCGACAGCGGGCGCGACGTGCGCGGCTTCATCGACCACCTCGACGAGCGCCGGCTGCTCGGCGCCCGCGAGGGCGAGGCTCCGGTCGAGGGGGAGACGGCGGAGCCCGCCGTGCGGCTGATGACGATCCACGCCGCGAAGGGCCTGGAGTTCCCGGTGGTGTGCGTGGCCGACCTCGCCCGGCCGCCGGGGCGCGAGCAGGGCGAGGCGCTCGAGGTGTCGGAGGACGGGCGGCTGGGGCTGCGGCTGGCCTCGGCGTCGGGCGAGACGCACGACTCGCTCGACATGGAGGCGCTGAAGTCCGAGCAGCGCGCGCGGGCGGACGAGGAGGAGAAGCGCGTCTTCCACGTTGCGATGACCCGTGCGCGGGAGCACCTGATCCTCAGTGGGGCGGTGGACTTCGAGCGCTGGCCCGACCCCAAGGAGCTGTGCGCGCCGGTCGACTGGCTGTGGCGGGGGCTGTGCCCGGGGGCGAAAGAGGCGCCGATCGGGACTCCTACTGATGTGTCCGGCGTCCGCGTACATCTCCTCGGTGCCGACGCCGTGGCGGACGGGTCCTGTCGCTTCGGCGTCTCGACGCCGTCTCCCGAGAGGGTCGACGGCGCAGCGGCCGCCTCCGCGCCACCCGCCCGATCGGAGTTTGCGGCTGTTCCGGCTCCTTACTCGCTGCCTGTCTCGCGGCTCAGCTACTCGGCGCTGGAGCAGTACAACCGCTGTCCGTACCGGTTCTATCTGGAGCGGGTGGCCGGGCTGCGGGGGCCCACTCCGCGCGAGGCCGTTCGGCTTGCGCCTCCGGCCAGGAACGGCCAGTTGGTCCTGCAGCTCGAGGTGCCGGCGCCGGACGTCGAGCCGGGCGTCACGCCGCTCCTGCGGGGCACGATCGTGCACCAGCTGCTCGAGCGCTTTGACTTCGGGCGGGCGGAGGTCCCGGCGGCCGGCGAGGTGGAGGAGCTGCTGCGGGCGCACGGCGCGCCGGTCACGGGGCAGGAGGTCGAGCGGGTGCGCGGGCTGATCGACGGGTTCGCGCGGTCGGAGCTGCGGGCGCGCGCCGCCGCCGGTCTTCGGGTCCGGCGCGAGCTTCCGTTCGCCTTCGAGCTCCAGCCGGACCCCGCCGACCCGCGCTCGATCCTCGTGAACGGGATCGTCGACGTCCACGTGGAGGAGCCGGACGGCGTGCTGGTCGTCGACTACAAGACCGATCCGCTCGAGGGTGCCGATCCGGAGCCCATCGTCGAGGTCCGCTACACCACGCAGCGGCTTGTGTATGCGCTCGCGGCGCTGCGCTCCGGCGCGCCGCGCGTGGACGTCGCGTACAGCTTCCTGGAGGCGCCGGGCAGCCCCGTGACCGCCACGTTCGAGGCGGCCGACGCGGAGGAGCTCGAGGAGCGGCTGCTCGCGCTCGCGGCCGGCGTGATCGGCGGCGAGTTCGCGCCCACCGCCGAGCCCCACCGCGAGCTCTGCCTGACCTGTCCGGGGCGTGCCGCACTGTGCTCCTGGGGCCCCGACCGCACGCTGCGGGACCATCCGAGTCCAGCCATACCCTCGTGAGGTGAGCGGGCGCCTACAGAGCCAGCCTCGCGAGACCGCGGGGGTGCCGGGCTATCCCGGGCCGTACGCGGTCGGCCGCTACGCCACCAAGCTGCGCGAGTGGATGCGCGAGCGGGCGCGCGTCTGCCTGATCGGCGAGGTGACGGGGGTGCGGATCACCGGTGGCCCGAACGTGTACTTCGAGCTGCGCGACGCCGATGGCGCGATGCCGTGCGCGATGTGGCGCACCGACTTCGACCGGCTCGGCCTGCGCGCGGACGAGCTGCACGACGGGGTCGAGGTGGTGGCCGCGGGCGGCCCGGACTTCTACCCCGGGAGCGCGAGCGCGTCGCCGCGCTTCGCCTTCCGTGTGCAGGACCTGCGGCTGGCCGGCGAGGGCGACCTGCTGGCCCGGCTCGCGCGCCTGCGGCGGCAGCTCGCCACCGAGGGCCTGTTCGAGCCGCAGAAGGGGCTCGCGCGGCCGGTCCTGCCGCGCCGGATCGGCGTCGTCACGGCGGCCGGCAGCGCCGCGCGGCGCGACTTCCTGGCCGGGCTCGAGCGCCGCGGCTGGCGCGGCACGATCGTGTGGGGCTACGCCCCCGTGCAGGACCGGCGGGCGGCGCCGGCCGTCGCCGCGGCGATTCGCGACCTGGCGGCGTACGCGTGCGTCGACACGATCGTCGTCACGCGCGGCGGCGGGAGCATCGCCGACCTCTGGGCCTTCTGCGACGAGACGCTCTGCCGCACCGTGGCGCTCACGCCGGTGCCGGTAATCAGCGCGGTCGGGCACGACGTGGATCGCACGCTGATCGACGACGTCGCCGCGGTGTGCTGCTCCACGCCCACCCACGCGGCCGAGGCCGCGGTCGGGATCGACTGCGGCGCCGCGCTGCGCGCCCTGCGCGTGGCGGCCCACGGGATCGACGCCGCCGGGCGCCGGGCGGTGGTCGAGCGCGCGCGGCAGCTCACGGGCTCCTCGCGCGCGCCGCGCGAGCACCTGGCTCGCCACCGCACGCGGCTGCACCAGCTCGCGCGCGAGCTGCGCGCCACGACCGGCCGCGGGCGGGCCACGCGGCTCGACTATCAGCGACGGATCGCTGCTGCCGTGATGGGCCGCAAGGCGGACGCCGCGCGGGCCCATGCGGCGCGGCAGGCGGCGGGGCTCGGCGCCCGCACGTCGTCGCTCGACCGCGCGGCGCGCGACGCCGCGGAGCGCCGGGCGCGCTGGCTGGCCCGCACCGGCGCTGCCTTGCGGGCACACGACCCGGAGCGGACGCTCGAACGCGGCTACGCGCTGGCGCTGGACGCCGGGGGCGAGCCGCTCACGGCGCCGGGCGCCCTGCGAGAGGCCGGAAGCTTCGACCTGCGGATGCACGGCGGGACCGTGCCGGCGCGGGTCAGGAACGAGGAGGAAGCATGACCACCGAAACCATGACCTACGAGGCCGCCGTCGAGCGCCTGGAGCACATCATCGCCCGGCTCGACTCGAACCAGGCCGGGCTGCGCGAGACGCTCGAGCTGTGCGGCGAGGGCAAGTCGCTGATCGAGTTCGCGGCGGGCGAGCTGGACGCCGTCGGGCGCGGGCTGGAGGAGCTCAAGCTCGACGACCTCATCGCCCGCCTCGAAGCCAAGTAGCCCCCCTCCCTGAGCTCCTCGGAGGGCAAATCGTCTTTCCGTCGGGACCCGGGCGTACTTTGGCACTCGAACCGCAGCTCTCTACCGCCACGAGGAGACCCCGACCCGATGCCCCTCTGCTTCATCGAGCCCCAGGAAGCGATACGCGTCGTAGCCGAATCCGTCGGCCGCGAGGCCCGGCGCCAGCTGCTCGGAGAGGTAGTGCGGGCGTGGGTCGACGAGATCCCGGAGGACGAGCTCGAGGTCCACTACGCGAAGGCGGTGGAGGACCTGGACGACGACGACATCTCGATGCTCGCCGCGTGGCACGCGTCGCTGGAGGTCGGCCACCCGGTGGCGAACAAGGACTTCCTGCTGCGCGCGTTCCCCGGCCTGGGCGACCACCGGCGCGAGGCGCTGCGGATCGCCGCGGGCTTCCGTGGCGAGGAGGCCTTCGACGGTGGCGCCGGGGAGGAGCAGGCGCTCATGACGGTCCTGCCGTGGCTGTCCGAGGAGCGCTCGATGGAACTCGCGGCCGACGCCGTCGAGATCTACTGCTGGGACAGGTTGGGCAGCGACAACTAGCGCGGCCGCTGCAAAGCGTCGGATATCTGCGTCATCAGTCGGGGGCCGTGCGGAGCACTGACCCCCTCCTTCTTCCTTGATCTCCTCGCTTTTCGCGCCCGTTCTCGGGCTCGCCTAGGGCGAAAGTTCGAGGCTGGGCGCCTTCTATGAGCATGAGGTCGCGCCGCTCGCTCCTGCCCTTCGTTGCCGTTCTCGTCGTCGCCCTGTCGCTTCTTGGCCGCTCGCATGGCTCGGATCGCGCCGGCACCGCGCCCCGCTCCGCGCACTCGGCCACGGTCCAGCGCGTCGTGGACGGCGACACGGTCCGGCTGGTGGGGCTCGGCAGCGTGCGGCTGATCGGGATCGACACCCCCGAGGTGTACGGCGGCACCGTCGAGTGCTTCGGGCCGGAGGCCTCGGCGTTCGCGAAGTCGCTCCTGCGACCCGGGTCGCGGGTGCGCTACCGAGTCGGCGCCGAGGCGCGCGACCGCTACGGCCGCCTACTCGCGTACGTCTGGCTCCGCGACGGGCGGCTCTTCAACGCGCTGCTCGCTGAGCGCGGCTATGCCACCACGCTCACCATCCCGCCGAACGACGACCTCGCCCCCCGCTTCCGCGCAGCCGAGCGGCGGGCGCGCGAGCACCGCCGCGGGATGTGGGGCCGCGCCGGCTGCGCTTCGTCGTAGGGCTATACACTCGCGCCGCGATGACGGCGTCGCTTCCGGAGGACGTGCAGGCGGTCTTCGACCG
>JBJMLK010000013.1:0-8271 GCA_045805345.1 Thermoleophilaceae bacterium
CAGATGACGCTGCGCGAGCGGCTCACGTCGGTCGACGCGTGGTCCGACGTCGCGCACAACTTCCGCAACGACTGGGGGATGCTCTACAAGGAGATCGCGCTCGGGTTCGTGCTCGCGGGGTTCATCGCGCTGCTCGGCGACGACTTCTTCAACGGGCTGTTCGTGACCGACGCGCCGGGCGCCCTGCGGACGCTCGAGAACGTGGTGGTCGGGCCGCTGATCGCGGTGCTCAGCTTCGTCTGCTCGGTCGGCAACGTGCCGCTCGCCGCCGTCCTGTGGAGCGGCGGGATCTCGTTCGCCGGAGTCGTCGCGTTCATCTTCGCCGACCTGATCGTGCTGCCGATCATCCTGATCTACCGCAAGTACTACGGCACCCGGTTCGCGCTGCGGATCACGGCGCTCATGTTCGTGACGATCATCGCGGCGGCGCTCGCCGTCGACGGGCTCTTCTCCCTCGCCGGCATCGTCCCGGACGCGCGGCCCACGCGCGAGGGCGTCTTCGGGTCGATCGAGGTCGACATCAAGCTCGTGCTGAACGCGATCGCGCTCGTCGTCTTCGCGGGGCTGTTCCTGCTGACCATGCGCCGCGGCGCCACCGACCCCGTGTGCGGTATGCGCGTGGATCGCTCGGGCGCGCTCGTCGCTCGCCACGGCGGGCGCGACTTCCACTTCTGCGGCGAGCACTGCCGGCGCTCGTTCGAGGCCGACCCCGACGCGTACGCCGGCGGCGCCCCGGCCGAGCCGCGTGAGGCCGCGGCCGCGGGGCTCAGCCCGCCCTAGGCGGCTCGCTCCACCGGCGCCCGCTCGCGCGGGTCGTCGGCGGGGGCCTCGGCGAAGTCGATCTCGACCCACACACGCGTGCAGCCGCCCTCGCGCGTCATGCCCCAGCGGCGGGTGAGCGCCTCGACCAGGAACAGCCCGTAGCCGGGAATGGCGTCGCCGCCGATCGCGCCCGGCTCGGGCACGAGCCCACGGCCGCTGTCGGTCACCTGCACGCAGATGTAGCCGTTCTTGGGCGTCATAGCGAGCCGCACCGGCTCCTCCGACTCCGCGTGTCGCACGGCGTTCGACACGAGCTCGGTCACGACCAGCGTGAGGTTGTCGAGCTGTGCGGGCTCCATCAGCCCTGTGCCGACGTCCGAGGCCAGCTCCCGCGCCACGGGCACCGACTCGATGTCCGCCGGAAGCGTCTCGAGGATCCGCTGGGGTACGTCCACCGCCCGGAGAGTACCCCTCTTTGGGGACTATGCGACCCGGTCGAGCGTGGTCGAGAGCTCCGGGGCGCCGGCGATCGTCTGCAGGACCACGCAATAACGCTCGGTCGTGCGCAGCAGCGCCGCGAGCTCGTCGTCGCCGGCATCGGTCTCGAGCTCGAAGGCGAGCCGTATCGATCGGAAGCCCACGGGCGCCTCGCGGTCCACACCGAGCGTGCCGCGGAAGTCCAGGTCGCCCTCCGCCCTGACCCGGCCCGACTCGATCGCGATGCCGCGCGCGGTCGCCACCGACCTCATCGTCACGCCCGCGCAGGCGACCAGCGCCTCGAGCAGCATGTCGCCGGAGCAGAGCAGCTGGCCGTCGCCGCCGGTCGCGGGGTGGAGTCCGGCCTCCGCGATGGCGCGGCCGGTCTGCACCGAGCAGGACACGCCCTCGCCGAGGGTGCCGTCGGCGGACAGGGTCACGAGCGCGGCGTCCGGCTCGTCGCGGTAACGCTCCTTCAGCGGAGCCTGGATGGCCTTCAGGTCTTCGGTCTGCATGCGCCGGGATGCTACGCGCGGTTAGCCGCGCTCGGCGCGGGGTAAGCGGGACGGGTGATCGTGGTCGGACCCCTGACCCAGCTGATGACCCTTCCGCTCCGGCTCGCGCTGCGCGGCGCGGAGATGCTGCTCCGGGCCGCGGGCGGGATCGCCGGCGGCGACGGGGACGGCTACGACGGCGGGGAGGGCTACGACGGCGGGGGCGGCGTCGCGACGGCGGAGGAGCAGGCGCCGCGACACGAGCCCGTCACGCGCACGGCGGAGCCGCCGGCAACCGTCGAGCGGCCCGCGCGCGCCGAGCGGCCCGCGCCGGTCGAGCCGCCCGCTACGCCCGCGTCCACTCCGGAAGCCGAGGCGCCCGACCACGTCTCGGAGGAGCCCGTGCTGGTCGAGGAGGTGGCCGACCCCGGCGCCGAGGACGGCGCCGGCCCTGAGATCTCGGTCGGCGAGCCGTGGCCGTCGTACGCGTCCATGAGCGCGTCCGAGGTGATCGCCCGGCTCGAGGAAGCCGATCCGGCCGCCGTGGCGGTGGCGCGCCTCTACGAGCACGCGAACCGCGGCCGCAAGACCGTCCTGGCGGCCGCCGACCGCCGGCTCAAGGCGCTCGACTCCTAGCCGCTCACGATGCGGCGCTTCGGGTGCTTGTAAGACGAAGGTCCATTTCTATGCCCTATAGGGCACACAAATGGACCCTCGTCCGGCGTGCCCCCTCGTTATTGCCCATCCAGCCGACGCAGGAGGGGCGCGCCCGCAGGAGCGGAGCGCCACTACGCCGCCCCTAGTACCCCGCCGCGCTGTCCAGGAAGCCGAAGTACTTGCCGTTCACCGGCCGCAGCGGGTCGCCCGCGAAGCCGTTGGCCGTGGTGGCCGCGGCCGCGGCGTCGGCGCGCAGCTTGGCGATCGCCTGCGCCGGACCGAGGCCCGCGCACGGGCCCGCGCCGCCGCTCCCGAAGCACAGCGCCAGCGCGCCCGCCGCGTGAGGCGCCGACTGGCTCGTGCCGTAGTAGAGGGAGGTGCCGCCGCCGATCTTGTCGCCGGCCACGCACGTGCCGGGCGCGGCGATCGTGTGCGCGCTCGCGGTGGCGTTGGCCGCGTAGTTGGAGAACGACGCGTACTTGTCGTCCGCCTCGCCCGACTTGCACTTGGGCGCCCCGCCCTTGGCACCGGGGAGGCCGTCGGTGTCGCTCATCGCCGTCACCGAAAGCACCTCCGGGTACGCGGCCGGGATCGTCTTGTCGAGCGTCGTGTGCGCGTTGCCGGCCGACGCCACGTACGCGACACCGGCTGCGGTCGAGCGGCAGATCGCCTTGTGCCAGGCGTCGTTGTTGGTGTTGCCGCAGTTGTTGTCGTTCGCGCCCGCGCCCTCGATGCTCATGTTCGCGACCTTGATGCCGAGCGTCGGGCCGTTCGCCGTCACCCAGTCGATGCCGCAGAGGATCTGCGAGAGCGCGCCGGTGTTCTTCGGGCCGAGGACCTTGACCGAGTAGATCAACGTGCCGGGCGCGACGCCGGTCAGCAGGCTGCCGCTGTTGCGGGCGGCGAGGATGCCCGCCACGTTGGTGCCGTGGCCGTTGTCGTCCTTCGCCAGGGCGCTCGTGGAGATGCAGTTCTTGCCGCTCACCGCGTTGAGGTCGGCGTTCACCAGGTCGACCCCGCTGTCGAGCACGGCGACCGGCGAGTCGGCCGCGGTGTGCGCCTGCGTGAGGGTCGCCGCGCCCACGCGGCGGATACCCGGGGGGGCCGTCTCGCCGCTCGCGAGCGGCGCGACGCCGCTCCCCTTGACCGGCACGTCGGGCGTCACGAACTCGACCGCCGGGTCGGCCGCGAGCGCCTTCCGCTGGGCGTCCGAGAGCACCGCGGCCATACCGTTCATCGCGGCGTCGTAGCGGAACGACGGTCGGATGCCGAGCGAGCTGACCAGCCGGTTGGTGGTGGCGGCCGCGTCGAACCCGTCGTGGAACGCGACCACGTACGGCCCGCTGGCCGCGCCCGCCGCGGGCGCCGCCACGCCCGCGAGCGCGGCGAAGCACGCCGCCACGGCGCCGATCGCGGCCGCCCTACGCACGGGCGCGCCCGATCGCGTTGTCGAGCACCCGCGAGCACGCCGCCGCCGGCTGCGGATGGCCGAGGTGGAAGCCCTGCGCGTAGTCGCAGCCGAGCGCCACGAGGCGCTCCCAGATCGCCGCGCTCTCGACGCCCTCGGCGGTCACGGCCAGGCCCAGGCTGCGGCCCAGCTCGATCGTCGAGCGCACGATCGCCTCATCGTCCGGGCTGCGGTCCATCTCGGCCACGAACGAGCGGTCGATCTTGATCTCGTCCACGTGCAGCCGCTGGAGCTGGGTGAGCGAGGAGTAGCCCGTGCCGAAGTCGTCGATCGCGCAGCTCGCCCCCAGCGCGTGCAGCTGGTCGAGAACGCGCGCCGCGCCGTCGAGGTCCGACACCACGCGGCTCTCGGTGATCTCCACCTGGAGCGCCTCGCCGGGCAGGTCGTTGGCCGCCAGCACCGCCTCGATCCGGCGGGGGAGGTCGGCGTCGAGCAGGCTGCGCGGCGACAGGTTGACCGCCACCACGAGGTCGAGGCCCGCGCGCCGCCAGGCGGCGCACTGGGTGAGCGTCTGGGCGAGCACCACGTCGGTCAGCTCGGTCACGAGTCCGGTGTGCTCGGCGAGCGGCACGAATGCCTGCGGGCCGAGCAGGCCGAGCTCCGGGTGGTCCCAGCGCACGAGCGCCTCGACGCCGCGCGGGCGCCCATCGGCGAGCGAGATCTTCGGCTGGTAGTAGACGACGAGCTCGCCGCCGGCGATCGCGCGCCGGAGCTGGCCGGCGAGCAGCAGGCGGTCGATGCTGAAGCTGTCGTACTCGGCTCGGTAGACGTTGTAGAGCGTGCGCTCGGCCTTCGCGCGGTGGAGCGCGATGTCGGCGCGCCGAACCAGTTCGCGCGCGTGATCGGCGTGCTCCGGGAAGACCGCGGCGCCGAGGCTCGCGCGCACCTCGAGCGACAGGCCGCCGACCGAGAACGGCGCGGCCAGCACCTCGGCCGTGCGCTTCGCGGCCACGTCGGGATCCGCGCCCTCGCCGCTCACGACCACCGCCAGTTCGTCCCCGCCCACGCGCGCGATCAGCTCCGCCTCCTGGCCGAGCTGCGCCGTGAGCCGCCCCGCGACCGCCACGAGCAGGGTGTCGCCGTGCTCGTGGCCGAGCGTGTCGTTCACCGCGCGGAAGTCGTCGATGTCGATCAGCAGCACCGCCACCCGCTCGCCGTGCAACTTGGCCGCGTCGAGTGTTTCGCCCAGGCGGTCGTGGAGCATGCCGCGGTTGGGCAGCCCGGTGAGCTCGTCGTGGAGCGCGCGGTGCGCGCTGCGGATCGCGTGCCTGCCGCCGAGGTAGATCGCGAGCGTCGGGCCGAACAGCAGCGGCACGAGCCACGCGCTGCGCTCGGCGCTCGCCACGACCAGCGGCGCGAGCGTCACGAAGAACCCGCTCGTCCAGGTGAGCGACGCGCTCTCGCGGCGCAGGTAGGTGGCGAAGCCGACGCCGGTGAGCAGGATGAACGCTACCGTCACGATCAGCTCGTCGACCACGAAGAACGCGCCCGCCGCGGCCAGCGTGACGAGCGGGCTGGAGCCGTGCGAGCCGCCCGGCGGCGCGTCCGCGAGGAGCGCGAGGACGCCGGCCGCGGCGGCCAGCGAGAGGACGGACTGCGCCGCGTTGAAGAGCGTCTTCATGGCCGCCGTCCGGCGCAGCACGTCGGCGACCAGGCACGCCCCGCCGTACACGGCCATCGCTGGCAGGGCGCCGAAGAGCACCAGGAAGGCGACGGCGAACGCCGTCGACACGGTTATCTCCTCGGTGTGGGTGCCGCGCGGGATCCGGATCGGCAGCAGCTCGCCGACCACCACGAACGCCGCCAGCGCCCAGAACTTGGCGGGCTGGGCGCCGAGCTGGGCCGGCCAGGCCACCGCGCTCGCGATCGCCGCGACCGGAGCCGCGCAGGCGAGAGCCGTCGCGTAGCGACGGAAGCTCTTCGGGGTCGACGCCTTGTCAGGCGCGCCGGTCATCGCTGGGTCCGGCGAGAACGCTTAGCGGACGCGCCGGCCGCTGCCGGCGCCGGCGGGCTTGTGATCGCCGGACTTGCCGGCGCTCGCGGCCTTGCCGTGCGAGGCCTGCGCGACGGTCGGCAGGCCGACGGCCAGCGCCACCAGCGCTGGGACGGTCAGCGCGACCAGGCGCAGTCTGTGGGTGGGCGCGCGCGGTGCGTCATGCGGTGCGGCGGGACGGGGACTCATGGGATCCTCCCTTGGAGCCTTTATGTCGAGGGGTACGCGGTCCGCGCGGCTTGAGCTCATTCCTCCTGCGTGGACGCATATACGACCGTACCTATCGGCAAGTTCCCTTGCAACCTTTAAGTGTCGCTGCGCCAGGAGGCGCTCAGCGGTCGTAGCGCTCGATCGTGCGCAGCGACAGCAGCGTGAGGATCACGCCCGTCGCCACCGTCACGCCGATGCACAGCAGCAGCTTGTCCACGACCCAGCCCTCGAGGATCAGCGACCGCAGCCCCTCGATCACGTAGCTGACGGGGTTGGCCCGCGCGAGCGCCTCCATCAGCGGCGAGAGGCGGTCGAACGGCACGAAGTTGGGGGTGAGGAAGAGGAGCGGAAAGAAGAGGATGAAGCTCGACTGGGTGGCCTGGACGTTGCGGGTGATCAGCGCGATGAGCACGCCGATGCCCGCGTAGGCCACGCCCCAGAGCGCCGAGAGCACGACCAGCACCACGGCGCCGAGCACGCCCGCCTTCACGTGCACGCCGAACGCGAAGCCGGCGCCGAGGACGAGCGCCGACAGCATCAGGCCGCGCATGAGGTCGGCCGCCAGGCGGCCGAGGATGATCGAGCTGCGGCGGATCGGCGCCACCAGCAGCTTGTCGAAGTAGCCGGCCTCGATCTCGGTGACGATCGCCATCCCCGTGGTGACCGTCGAGACGGCGAACAGCAGCGACACCGGGATCTGGAACGCGGCGTAGCTCTGCCCGTGCAGGAAGGGCGTGGAGCTCGGGAACGTCCTCGACACCTGGCCGATGTTCACCGCGAGGAAGAACAGCGGGATGAACAGCGTCGGGATCGTGGCGGCGGGCAGCCTGATGATCTCGCGCATGGCGCGGCGGCCGAGGAGCACGACCTCGGTCATTCCGGCACCTCCTCGGTCGCACCGGCGCCCTCGAGGCGCCGGCCGGTGGCATGCAGGAAGACGTCGTCGAGCGACGGCCGCGACACAGAGATGGCGCCCACCGATATCCGCTGGCGGTCGAGGCGCCTGACGATCTCGGCGATCGAGGAGGCGCCGTCCTCCACGTACAGCGCGAGGGCGTCGTGCTCGGTCACGACCCGCTCGAGGCCGGGCAGCTCGCCGATCGCGGCGGCGGTGGCCTCGACGCCGGCGCCGTCGAGCGTGACCGACACCACGTCGTGCCCCATCTGCCCCTTGAGCTGCTCGGGCGTGCCCCCGGCCACGATCTGCCCGGCGTCGATGATCGCGAGGCGGTCGCAGAGCGCGTCTGCCTCCTCGAGGTACTGGGTTGTGAGGAAGACGGTCGTGCCGCCCCGATTGATGCGCCGCACCTCCTCCCAGACCGTGCGCCGCGACGCGGGATCGAGCCCGGTTGTTGGCTCGTCGAGAAACAGCACGCGGGGCGAGTGCACGAGTGCGCTCGCCAGGTCGAGGCGGCGCTTCATGCCGCCCGAGTAGGTCTTGGTGGCGCGGTCGGCGGCGTCGGTCAGGCCGAGCAGCTCGAGCAGCTCGGCCGCGCGCTCGCGGGCGCTCGTGCCGGTGATGCCGTAGAGGCCGCACTGCAGCTCGAGCAGCTCGCGGCCGGTCTGGAGCGGGTCGAGCCCGATCTCCTGGAGGGCTACGCCGATCCGCCGCCGCACCTCGGCGCCCTCGGTCTGGACGTCGACCCCGGCCACCGTCGCGCTTCCGCCTGTCGGCGGCAGCAGAGTGCAGAGCATGCGCACGGTCGTGGTCTTCCCGGCCCCGTTCGGGCCGAGGAAGCCGAAGACCTCGCCGGCGGCGACCTCGAGGTCGATCCCGCGCACGGCCTCGACGCCGCCCTTGAAGGTGCGGACCAGCGAGCGGGCCTCGATGGCGGCGGTCGGTCCGGTCATGCGATGAAGGTAGAACGTCGTCGCGCGCGGTCGGCAGCGCGCGCGCCACACGCCTACCGCAAACCGGGGATCGCTCAGTCGCGCCAGGTTCCCGATACCGACACATGTCGAAGATCGGGCCGGACGCCGATCACTGGCTGTCGCTCTCGAGCGAGCTCTTCTGCACGCTCGACCTCGACGGTCGCCTCCTCGCCGCGGGCGATGCGTGGGCGGACTCGCTCGGCCATGCGCCGGACGAGTTGCGCGGCACGCCGCTCGCGCGGCTGGCGCATCCCGACGACCGCGGGTCGATCGCGGCCGCGATCGCGAGCCTGAGCGACGGGCCCGGCGCACTCGGGGAGCTTCGCGTGAGGTGCGCG
>JBJMLK010000014.1:0-30427 GCA_045805345.1 Thermoleophilaceae bacterium
CGCCGGCGAGGACGAGCGGCGCTACGTGATCTACAGGCTGCGGGAGATCACGAGCGGCCCCGTGAACGGCAAGGGCTTCAACGGCCGTGGCTCAGTGATACCGGACGACGCCGCGCACCGGATGTTCAACGGCTGGTGCTCGCACTACTACGCCCGCGGCTTCCTGCTGTACAAGCTCCACGGCTTCGCGTCCGGGTTCGTGGGCGGCACGCCCTAGCCGGCGCGCCGCCGCGTCCGGGGTCTGACTTCCGTCTGACCCCTAAAACTCGTCGCCCGTCTCGAGCTTGCGCCAGAAGCTCACCTCGGGCTCGCCCTCGGCGCCCACGGCCTGCATCACCTCGCCGATCTCCGCATTGCCCTCGAAGAACGAGCGGAAGCTCTCGGGGGAGTCCCACTCGTCAACCACCATCACCGTGCCGTCGTCGGAGCCGTAGAACGCGTGGTGGGCCGCACCGGCGTCCCTGCCGCGGCTTGAGATCGACTTGAGCCGGTCCTTGTTCTCCGCGGCGTACTGCTCGAGCCGCGCCGGGTCGGCCTTCACTCGCAGGGTCATGAGCACGCTCATGTGCCCTCCTCTCGGGTAGCTGCTGTACACGCTATTCAACCGCGCCCGTACACCACGTGCATCCCGAGTAGATCGGGCACCGTCGCGAACCGGTAGTGGCGCGCGCGCAGCTCGTCGATGATCCGCGGCAGAGCTGCCACGGTGTCGCTGCGATCGCCGCCGCCGTCGTGCAGCAGGACGATCGAGCCGGGGCGCACCGCGCTCGTCACCCGGCTGTAGATCGCGTCGGCGCCCGGGTTCTGCCAGTCGTCGGGGTCGACGTCGTACTGCACGGTCTTCATGTGCCGGCTCCAGGCCTCCGCGATCTGCGCGCCGCTGTAGGCGTTGTACGGCGCGCGGAACAGGCACGTGTCGAAGCCGAGCTCGTCGTGGATCGCGGCGCTGGTGCGCTCCATCTGGCTGGCCGCGTACGCCCCGCCGCCCGACACGTCGCCGTGGTCCCACGTGTGGTTGCCGACGATGTCGCGGTCCCGCAGCGCTCGGCGCGACCAGTCCGCGCCGTCGTGCACCTGGCGGCCGATCAGGAAGAACGTGGCCGGCACGCCACGGCTCTCGAGCACGTCGAGCACCTGCGGCGTGTAGGGCCACGGTCCGTCGTCGAACGTCAGCGCGACCGCGCGACGGGCGCGCGAGCCGTAGCGGGCGAAGTGCTCCCCCGACGCCACGCAGGCAATCGGTCGCGTGCGCACCAGCTTGGCCCGGACCGAGCCGTCGTCGGGCGCCGAGTCGACGCACGTGGACGCGCACGCGCCGGCGGCGGTCCAGCGGGTCTCGACGCTCCAGCGGTAGTGATGTCCGACCCTCAGGCCCACGTCCTCGGGCGCGAACCGCGCGCGGAACGAGCGTCCGTCGCGCCGCTCGACGAGCGCCGCCACCGGACGCGCCGCGCCGTGCCCGGTGGCGAAATGAAGCGCGAACGGCTGGACGCGCTTGCTGCGCTGGACGCACACGCGTCCATCCTCACCGCCGGCCCGCCGCACGATTAGGCAGATCCTGCGCCTGGGCTCGGCGGCCAGGTCGTCCGCGTCCCAGCCGCTCCGCGCGCTGAAGCGCCACTCCAGGTCGCGGCCGCGCTGTCCGACGGCGACCGATGCGATGTCGAGGCGGCCGTGCGGGTCGTCGGCGTCGTCGAGCTTGCGCACGTGGTCGAGCTCGTGCGCGGCACGGGCCGGCACGGGGAGGGCGGTGGCCGCGACGGCCATCAGGGCGGCGATGACGGTGCGGCGGGCGATGGGCGCGATGCTAATCGCGGGCGGCGACGCCCTCGGGCGCCCCGGCCGCGTGGCGCGCCGTGAAGCCGAGGATCGTCCGCGCCACCAGCGCGGGGTCGTCGACCATGGCCCCGTGACCCACGCCGGGAAGGTCCACCACCTCAGCGTGCGGGAGCCCCCGCACGAGCGGCTCGCCGTAGCGGCGGCGCGGCAGGATCAGGTCCTTCTCGGGGAAGGCCAGCAGCACGGGGCAGTCGATCTCGTCGAGCCGGCGCGCGCCGCCGTACTCGTTGCCCCAGGCGATTCCCTGCTCGAGCGAGTCCATGCCCGCCGCGCCCGCGACCATGTACGCGAAGTCGCCGGCGTCCATGCGCTCGGGATGCGCGAAGTGGTGCCAGGCGGCCAGCCGGCGCAGCCGCGGGCGGCTGGCCCAGAGGCGCGGCCAGCGCGCGAACAGGCGCGAGCCGTGCACGAGGAAGCGGTAGACCCAGACCAGCTGGCGCCACTCGGCGCTGCCCTTCCCCCATCCCCCACCCGGCGCGATCCCCACCACCGTCCGCGCCCGTCCGCGCCGCGCCAGCTCGAGCGCCACCCACGCGCCCAGCGACCCGCCCGCCACGTGCGCGGTCTCGAACCCGGCGGCGTCCATGTCGCGCTCCACCCCGCGCGCGAGCACCTCGATCGAGGCCTCGGTGCCCGGCGGCACCGGTCGTCCCCCGAAGTGCCCGTCGAGCGTGACCGCGAGCACGTCGTGATGCGGCTCGAGCAGCGGGATCGTGGTGCGCCAGAGGCGCGGCGTGCCCCCGCCGCCGTGGATCAGGACGAGCGGCTCGCCGCTGCCGCCGCGGTAGGTGGGCGGATCCGGTGCGATCGGGCCCGACCAGGTCATCTCGTCAGAAGAAAGGCTATGAGGGCCGCGGGGACTGGTCAGTTATCACTTGAGCCGCCTATAGCCGGTTCAAGTGATCAATGAACTCGCGGACCCACCCTCAAAAGCCGCAGTTTGCGATGGCGCAGCCACACGCCACGGCGGAGACCGTCAACCGTGACGCCGCGGCGCCCACACCCGCACCGCGCCCGACACGGTGCGGTGGTGCCCCGCCGGATCGCTCACCACGAGCGACAGCCTGCCGCCAAGGTGGCCGAGGCGGCGGATCTGCTTGGCCTTCCTGTTGCCGACGCGCAGCGTGATGCCCGCGCTGCCGTTCGCGGGCAGCAGCTTGTCGGCCCGCGCCACCGGGCTCAGCCTGGCGGTGGTCAGCCGCTTGCGGAGCCGCAGCGTGGCGCTCGCCGGCACGTTGAACCCGTTGGCGTTCGACACGCGCAGGACGACCTCGCGGCCGTGGAGGCGCGCGCGCTCGGTCACGATGTCGACTCGGGTCGAGCTGCCGAAGGCCGGCGGCTTCGGGGGCCCGCCCTCGCCCCGCCCCACGTGCACCCAGCGGGCTACCGACGGCACGCCGTCGGCGTTCAGCAGGAAGAGCATGTAGTAGCCGGGCGGCGCCACGCCGCCGGAGGGCGGCGCGACCGCGTCCAGCCCGCTGGTGCCGTGCCGGGTGAGCGCGAGCTCCACGTGGCGGGCCTGCATCTCGGTGCCGTGCGTGGTCACGCCCGGCGCCATGAGCACGGCGCGCGTGGCGCCCCCGCTCGCGCCGATGTGGAAGCCCTCGCCGTAGCCGATCTTCTCCGGGGCCGTGCCGATGAGCGGTCGCGGGCCGCGGAAGAGGTACGGCGGCGAGTAGATCTCGCCCGTGTCCGAGGTGCGCGTGCCCGGCCGGTCGTCGCCGCCCGAGAGCACGCGGCCGTCGGGTAGGAGGACCGCCGTCGAGTGGTACGCCCGATCCTCCGCCTGCGCGGGCCCGAGCCGCCACTCGTGCGTCTTCGGGTCGCGGATCTCGACCTGGCGCGAGCGGTGGTCGTCCCAGCTCGCGTACAGGCCCTCGGCCTTGCTCGTCCCCTTGCTGCCGCCGATCGCGAGGACCGATGCGTCCGGCAGCACGACGGTGTTGAAGTTCGCGCGCGGCACGTTCATCGACGGGCCCGGCTTCCAGTCCTCGGCGGGGTGCGCCGCGTCGAGCGTCTCGGTGGTGGCCCGCGCATCCGTGTAGGTCGGGTGCTGCTGGGTCGTATCGGGGTCCATCCCGCCGACGAGCGTCACGCGACTGGAGCCGGCGGGCCCACCCGGCTCGAGGAATGCGGTGCCGAGCGTCCTCCAGTCGGAGTCCTTCATGTCGCTCCAGGAGAAGCTGTCCTTGCCCACGTTCAGCAGCGCGTCCTGGTAATAGGTCGGGCCGGCGAGCAGCACATTCCCGTCGGGCATCGTGAACATGTGCGGGTAGGTGGTCACCTTCGGGAACGAGGCGTCGGGGTAGCGGTCGATCGTGCCGACGCCATGCGGATCCTGCGAGGGCGTGAACACCTCGAGGTCGGTGTCGACGGCCTCCTGCTTGTTCTCGTCGTAGCCGCCGAGGATCACCGTGCGCCCGTCGGCCAGCTCGGTCTGGGTCGGATACCAGCGGCCCTGGCGGGTGTCCGGCTGGCGCGTCCAGGTCTCGTCCCACGGGTCGAACGTCCAGACGTCCTTGATTCCGGCCCAGGTGGAGTTGTCGGGCGGCCAGTAGAGCGTGCCGCCGGTCGTCAGCAGCCGGCCGTCGGCCAGCAGCGAGCCGCCACCGCAGAAGATCATCGCGTGCGACGACACGTCGTCCGCCGGCGGGCTGACCTCGTGCCACGAGTCGGGTCCCGTGCCGGCCGCCGGATCCCAGATGTAGGCGTGCGTCTCGAGCAGCCGGTTGCCGGTCTCGGTCGCCTGGAACGGATAGCTCCAGATCATCACCTTGCCGGTGGGCAGGACCGCCGAGTGGATCGCGTGAACGGGCAGCGGAAACGGCGCCTGTTCCCAGCTGCCCACCTCGGACTTGGGAGTGTCGCTGGCCGTGTGCAGGTTCGCGACCCGAGCCCGGCGCGCGCGCGCCCGCTGCTTCGGCGAGAACGCGCTCCAGCGCCGCAGCGCCCGGCGCTCGAGGCGCCGCTCGACCGCGTGCTCGCGGGCGTGGGCCGGGCCCAGCATGGCCGTCTCCAGGTCGCGTACCGTCTGCTCGGGGATGTTCCGCGGGGGCGCGCTTCTGGCAGGGGCAGTGGGCGCGAGAGCCGCGATCAGGGCGCAGGCGAGCGCGATGCGCCGGCCGGCGAGGCATATGCGGGAGTCCGTTCCCACCGTCGATCCACTGTAAGTGCGGTCACGCCAATCCGCAACGGGTGGGGTCGGCCCGGCAGAATGGGGGAATGCGGATCTCCGCCAAGGCCGACTACGCCGTGCGCGCGGCCCTCGAGCTCGCCTCGGCCGAGGACCCGCCGATCAAGGCCGAGCGCGTGGCCGAGGCTCAGGGCATCCCGCTCAAGTTCCTCGAGAACATCCTCGTGGACCTCAGGCACGAGGGGCTCGTCACGAGCCAGCGTGGCCCGATGGGCGGCTACCGCCTCGACCGGCCGGCCAACGAGATCACCCTCGCCGACGTCGTGCGGGCGGTCGACGGACCGCTCGCCAGCATCCACGGCGACCGCCCCGAGGCCACCGAGTACCGCGGCGCCGCCGAGGAGCTTCAGACCGTGTGGGTCGCCCTGCGCGCGAGCATGCGCTTCGTGCTCGAGGGCGTGACACTTGCCGACGTGGTGGAGCGCGAGGTGCCGGCCGAGGTCCTAAGCCTGGCTCGCGACCCCGACGCCTGGATGCGCCGCTGACGCGACCAGGCCGTTCCTCGCCAACTCCTTCACCGGTCGCACGTGGAGGATCTGGCCCTCCACCACCTCGAGCTGCTCGGCCTCGCCTCGCGTGAGCTGCGCCCAGAGGTCGGCGCCGTCGCCCGAGGTCAGCTCCACGCGCACCTCGAACCCGAGGTGGATCACCCGCTCGACCATCGCCTGGGTGCTACCCGGCACCGGGTCGACGGTGACCTCGAGGTCGTGCGGCCGCACGACCGCGTCCTGCAGGTGCGTGACGGGGCCGATGAAGCCCATCACGAAGTCGCTGGCCGGCCTCTCGTAGATGTCACGAGGCGACCCGACCTGCTCGACCCGACCATCGTGCATCACCACGATCTGCTGGGCGACCTCCATCGCCTCCTCCTGGTCGTGCGTGACGAACAGCGTGGTCACGTGCATCTCGTCGTGCAGCCTTCGCAGCCACGCGCGCAGCTCCTTGCGAACGGTCGCGTCGAGGGCGCCGAACGGCTCGTCGAGCAGCAGCACGCTGGGCTTGACCGCCAGCGCCCGCGCCAGCGACATGCGCTGACGCTGGCCGCCCGAGAGCTGCCCGGGCAGGCGATCGGCGAAGCCCTCGAGGTGCACCAACTCGAGCAGCTCGTCCACCCGCGCTCGGATCTCGTCCTTCGGCGTCTTGCGCACCCGCAGGCCGAAGCCCACGTTGTCGCGCACGGTCATGTGCCGGAACGCGGCGTAGTGCTGGAACACGAACCCGATGCCGCGCTCGCGCGCCGGGGCTTCGGTGCGGTCGTCGCCGTCGATGACCACGCGGCCGGTGTCGGCCCGCTCGAGACCGGCGATGGTGCGCAGCAGCGTGGACTTGCCGCTGCCGCTCGGCCCGAGCAGCGCGGTGAGAGACCCGGACGGCACGTCAAGGCACACGTCCTCGAGCGCGAGGAAGTCGCCGTAGTGCTTGGTGACGTCCTTTACGAAGATGCCCATCCCACGTCCCCTCTGCGCCGCCGCAGCAGCGTCATCGATGCGAGCGTGGCGACCGCGATCAGCGCCAGCAGCGCTGCCGCGGCGTACGCCCCGGTCAGGTCGAAGGCCTCGTAGCGGTCCTCCACGTGAAGGGTCAGCGACTCGGTGCTGCCGGCCAGGTGGCCGGACACCACGCTCACGGCGCCGAACTCGCCGAGCGCCCGGGCCGTGGTGAGGATCACGCCGTACGCCACGCCCCAGCGGATGGCCGGCAGCGTGACGCGCCAGAAGGTCTGGAGCCCCGTTGCGCCCAGCGTCTCGGCCGCCTCCTCCTGCTCGGTGCCGATCTCGCGCAGCACCGGCACGGTCTCGCGCACCACGAACGGGAGCGACACGAAGATCGTGGCCAGCAGCAGGCCCGGGAACGAGAAGATCACCTGCAGCCCGTTGTCCAGGAGCCACTGCCCGAACCAGCCCTTGACGCCCCAGACCAGGATCAGCGCCAGGCCGATCACGACCGGCGACAGCGCCAGCGGCAGGTCGATCAGCGCGCTCACCACCGCGCGGCCGCGCCAGCGCCCGCGAACGAGCGCCAGCGCCATGACGATCCCGAAGATCGTGTTGAGCGGCACGGCGATCGCCACCAGCTCGATCGTGAGCCAGAACGCGTGGACGGCCGCCGGCGTGGTGACCGCGTTCCAGGCAGCCCCCAGCCCGTGCTCGAACGTCCGGTAGAAGACGAACCCGACCGGCACCACCAGCAGGATCGCCAGGTAGCCGAGCGCGAGCGTCCGCAGGGCGAGCCTATTCCGCATCCTTCACCGTCCGCTTGCCGAACACCGAGATCGCGATCAGGACCGCGAGCGACACGAGCAGCAGCACGATCGACACCGCCGCCGCGCCCGTGATGTCGTCGGATTGGATCCGGCCGTAGATGAACACCGAGGCCACCTCGGTCTTGAACGGCCGGTTGCCCGAGATCAGCACGATCGAGCCGAACTCGCCAACCGCCCGCGCGAACGCGAGCGCCGCGCCCGACAGGATCGCCGGCGTGATGCTCGGCAGCACCACGCGCGAGAACACCTGACGCGGCTTGGCCCCCAGCGAGGCCGCCGCCTCCTCGGCGTCGGGGTCGAGCGTGAGCAGCACGGGCTGAACCGAGCGCACCACGAACGGGAGCGTGATGAACAGCAGCGCCATCGTGATGCCGACACGCGAGAAGCTCACATCTACAGGCAGCGGCGACTTGGGCCCGTAGAGCGCGAGCAGCGTGAGGCCGGCCACGATCGTCGGCAGCGCGAAGGGCAGGTCGATGAGCGCGCTCACGAACCGCTTGCCCGGGAACTCGTCGCGCACCAGGACCCAGGCCACCAGCGTGCCGGTCAGCGCGTTGATGACCGCCACGATCAGGGACAGGATGATCGTGAGCTTGAGCGCGGCCACGGCCTCGCGACTGGAGATCGCGCTCCAGAAGTCGCCGAGGCCGCCGTCGAACGCCTTGGTGAGCACCGCCGCGAGCGGCAGCAGCACCATCACGCTCAGGTAGCCCATCGCGACCCCGCGCGCAATGCCACCGCCGCTCGGTCGGCGGAGCCTGCGCGCGGGGAGCGCGAGTGCTGTCGGACTAGCCGCCAGTGGAGACTCCTAGGTGCTGCTCGATCCCGGCCATCACACCCTTGTCCGGATCGAAGAACTTGTCGCTGACCGTGTCCCAGCCGCCGAACTTTGTGATGTCGAACAGCTGCTTGGGGGTCGGGAACTTCTTCTGGTCCACGAGGCTCTTGTCCACCGGCCTGTAGCCCTTCGAGGCGAAGATCTTCTGCCCCTCGGGCGATTCGAGGAAGTCGACGAACGCCTTCGCCTTCGCGGGGTCCTTGGCCTTCTTCGTGACGGCGATCGGGTTCTCGATCAGGATCGTCTGATCGGGGATCACGTAGTCAAGGTCGATCCCCTTCTGCTGGGCCGCGATCGCCTCGTTCTCGTAGGCGATCAGCACGTCGCCCTTGCCGCTGGCGAACGTCTGGAGCGCGTCGCGCGCGGCCTTGTCCTGGACCACGACGTTCTTGAACACCGAGCCGAGGAAGTCCTGCGCCTGCTGGTCGGTCTTGCCCTGGGCGATCTGGCTGCCGTAGACCGCCATCACGTTCCAGCGCGCGCCGCCCGAGGTGAACGGGTTGGGCGTGATCACCTTGACGCCCGGCTTGGCGAGGTCCTCGAAGGTCTTGATGCCCTTCGGGTTGCCCTTCCGGACCGCGAGGACGACGACGGAGTCGGTGACCATGCCCTTGGTGGGGCCGGCGCTCCAGCTCGGGTCGACTATCCCGGCGTCCACGAGCCGCTTGATGTCGGGCTCGAGCGAGAACGCGGTGACATCGGCCTGGAGACCACTCTCGACCGCGCGACTCTGGTCGCCGGACGCGCCGTAGGACTGTGTGAACGTGATCCCCTTGCCGTCCGGCGTCTTGTTGAAGGCCGGGATGAGGGCGGCGTAGGCCTCCTTCGGCGTCGAGTACGCGACGAGGCTGATGCTGCCGCTGCCGCCGCCCGACGAGCTGCCACCGCAGGCGGCGAGCACCGCGCAGGCGGCGAGGAATGCGGCAAAGCTGACAATTTTGGTGAACATGTACCTGGTTTTCTTGATCGGGTTAGTGGGAAATAGGAGGGCGGCAGACTAGCAGGTCGGTCGGTTCGTCCCTGCGGCAAGCTTCCGCCCCGTGGTCGACGCCGGCGTGATCATCCTTCTGCTCACGGCGACGACGGTGCTCGCGGGCATCGCGTCGCGAACCGGCGTCCCGTACCCGATCGTCCTGGTGCTCGGAGGCCTGGTCCTGGGGATCGCCCCGGGCCCCACGCCGAACCTCGACCCGGACCTGATCCTGGTGCTGTTCCTGCCGCCGCTCGTCTACGCGCCCGCGTTCAACGCGTCGATCGACGAGGTGCGGGCGAGCGCGTGGCCGATCGTGGAGCTGGCCACCGGGCTCGTGCTCCTCACCGGGCTGGCGGTCGCGCTCGTGGCGCACCACGTGGCCGGGCTGCCGTGGGAGGTGGCGGCAGTGCTCGGGGCGATCCTCGGGCCCACCGATCCGATCGCGGCCACCAGCGTCGTGCGCCGGATCGGCGCGCCCGAGCGGCTCGTGACGATCCTCGAGGGCGAGTCGCTGGTCAACGACGGCACCGCGATCACGATCTACGCGATCGCCGTGCACACGGTGGCCCACGGCGGCTTCTCGGCGCTCAACGCGGTGGGGTCCTTCTTCCTCGACGTGGCCGGCGGCGCCGCGATAGGGCTGGTGGTGGCCTGGGCGCTGGTGCACGCGCGCCGGCGGATCGACGACCCGGGCGCCGAGCTTGCGATCTCGCTGCTGATCCCGTTCGGCGCCTACGTGCCGGCGCAGGAGATCGGCTGGTCGGGCGTGATCGCGGCGGTGGCCGCCGGGCTGTACGCGGGGGCGCGCGCCGTCGACGTGACTGCCGCCGACACCCGGCTCCAGCTCAGGGCGTTCTGGGACCTGCTCGTGTTCCTCCTCAACGCCCTGCTGTTCCTGCTGATCGGCCTGCAGCTGCCCCACATCGTCGACGGCCTCGAGGGCGGCGTGACGGCCACGCTGGTCGGTCAGGTCTTCGCCGTGACCGCCGCGATCTCCGCGATCCGGATGCTCTGGATGTTCACGGTGCCCGCCGTGCTCGGTCTCTTCAGGAGCGGCAGCGACACGGACCGGCCGGAGGAACGGCGCGCGGCGCGTTTCGTGCTCGGCTGGAGCGCGATGCGCGGCGGGCTCTCGCTCGCACTGGCGCTGGCGTTGCCGCTCACCGTGATGGGCCACGGCTTCCAGGACCGCTCCACGATCGTCTTTCTCACCTACGGGGTGGTGCTCCTGACGCTGGTCGTGCCGGGGGTCACGCTCGGCCCGCTGGTCAAGCGCGTGGGGCTCGAGCGCGGTCGCGAGCTGCGCCGCCACCTGGCCGAGGCGCGCGCGTCGCTTGCGCACGCCGCCCTCGCGCGGATCGAGGAGCTGGCTGCGCGCGACGAAGTGGACGACGACTCGGCCGACCGCCTGCGGACCGTGTACGAGACGCGCCTGAGCAGGCTGACCGGAGCGCTGCACGACGACCCGGGCGGCCACGCCAACGCGGACCTCGCGCGCAAGCTGCGGCACGCCGTGGTCGCCGCCCAGCGCGAGGAGCTCGACGACCTACGAGGGCGGCGCGAGTTCCCCGCCGAGGTGCTGCTGGAGGTGGAGCACGAGCTCGACCTCGACGAGGCGCGGATCCGCTAGGCCGCTAGTCGCTCGTCTGACATCGTTGCCCGATGGCGGACGGCAACCTGATCCTGATCGGCGGCGCGCTGCTGGCCGCCGGCCTCGCGGCGTCGCTGGCGGCCGCGCGGCTGCGGGTGCCCGGGCTCGTGCTGTTCCTGGGGCTCGGGATGGCCGTCGGGTCGGACGGCGCCGGGTGGATCGAGTTCAACGACTACCGCCTGGCGCGCACGATCGGGGTGATCGCGCTGGCTCTGATCCTGTTCGAGGGCGGGCTGGCGAGCGGCTTCCGCGAGATCCGGCCGGTGCTTGGCCCCGGGATAGCGCTGGCCACCCTCGGCACCGCGCTCACCGCGGCGGTGGCGGGACTTGCCGCGGGTTGGCTGTTCGACCTCTCGACCGTGGAGGGGCTCCTGCTCGGGTCGATCGTGGCCGCCACCGACGGCGCGGCGATCTTCGCGCTGCTGCGCGGCTCGACCCTCCGCCGCAAGCTCGCGCGGACGCTCGAGGCCGAGTCGGGGCTGAACGACCCCGTGGCGGTGCTGCTCGTGCTCGCGTTCATCCAGTTCGTGACCGAGCCGAGCTACGGCATCGGGGACATGGCGTGGCTGTTCGCGCGCCAGATCGCGATCGGCGCGCTGGCGGGCGGGCTGGTGGGCGCCGTGGCGGTCGCCGGCTTCCGGCGCGCCCCGCTGGCCACCAGCGGCCTCTACCCGGTCGCGTCGCTCGCCACCCTCGCGCTCGCGTACGGCGGCGCGGACTCGCTGCACGGGTCGGGGTTCCTTGCCGTCTACATCGCCGGGCTGGCACTCGGCTCGGCCACGATCCCGGCCAGGCAGACGATCACCGCGTTCCACGACGGCCTGGCCTGGGTCGCGCAGCTCACGATGTTCCTCGCGCTCGGGCTGCTCGTGTCCCCGAGCCAGCTGCCCGACGTGTGGCTCGAGGGCACCGTGCTCGCGCTCGTGGTCGTGCTCGTGGCGCGTCCGCTCGCGACCCTGGTCACGCTCGGCACGGCGCGGTACTCGCTGGCGGAGCGCGGCCTGCTCGGCTGGGCGGGCCTGCGCGGCGCGGTGCCGGTCGTGCTCGCCACGTTTCCGGTGATCGAGAACGTGCCGCACAGCATCGAGTTCTTCAACATCGTCTTCTTCGCCGTGGTGCTGTCGACGCTGCTCCAGGGCGGGACGTTCGAGCCGCTCGCACGGCGGCTCGGGCTGACGACGGAGGAGCCGGCGCTGCCGCGGCCGCTGACCGAGGCCGGCACGATCCGCCGGCTGGGCGCCGAGGTGCTCGAGTACCCGGTGGCGCCAGGCGACGCGATCGTCGGTGCCCGCGTGCGCGACCTCGGCCTGCCGCGCGACGCGGTGGTCAACGTGATCGTGCGCGAGGGTCAGGCGATCCCGCCGCGCGGGTCCACCCGCCTGCGCGAGCACGACCGGCTGCACGTGCTGCTCCGCCACGAGGCCGCGGCGCGCACGCGCGAGCTGACCGAGCTGTGGCGCAGCGGCCCGATCGGCCCGCCGCCGCGGCCGCCGCGCGTGCCGCTGGGCCGCGCCGCGATCTTCAGCTCGGCCCCGTGGCGCGAGCGCGACGGCAACCCGGCGCGGCCGGTGCGCGTGCGTGGCGTGCTCGTGGTCGACCAGCTGCGGATCCGCCGCGACCAGCCGGGCGGCCTCTTCGCGCTCGAGGACGGCCGCTACGCGGCCACCGGAGCGGTCCTCGCGCTCGGCTCGCGCGGCGACCTGACCGCCTGGGCGCGCCGCCGGATGGCGTCAGCGGGCGCAGACGAGCGGGCGTGGCTGCAGACGGTCATCGGAGCGCTGGCGCTGGATCTGCACGAGTAGTCCCAGCCGTTCGTTCATCACTTGAGCCGCCTATGACCGGCTTAAGTGAGCACTCGACGTGCAACAGGTGGCCTGGCCCCCTGTTGCACTAGCCCAGCACGACCTCCGCCGCCTCGCGCACCGTCTCGATGCCGCCCGTCACGAGGATCGTGGTGACGATCGTCTCGCGCCAGGCCTCGAGGTCGTGGCGGATCTTCTCCTTCGGCCCGACCAGCGACATCTTCTCGATCAGCTCGGCGGGGATCTTCGCGGCGGCCTCGTCCTTCTTCTTCTCGAGATACAGCTCCTGGACCTCCCGCATCTCCGCCTCGTAGCCCATCCGGATCGGGACGTTGGCGTGGAAGTTGGCGCTCTTCGCGCCCATGCCGCCGAAGTAGAGGGCGTAGAAGGGGCGCATCTGGTCGATCCCCTCCTGCACGTCGTCGCAGACGATCAGCGGCACCGTCGCGGCCACGTCGAAGTCCTCGGCGCTGCGGCGGGCGCCCTCGCGCGCGAAGCCCTCGGCCAGCGCGTCCTTGAAGAGATCCTCGTGGTGCGGCGAGAACAGCATCGCCAGCCAGCCGTCGCACAGCTCGGCGGCGAGCGCGATGTTCTTCGGCCCCTCGGCGCCGAGGTAGATCGGGATGTCCTCGCGGAGCGGGTGGATCGACGCCTTGAGCGGCTTGCCGAGGCCGGTGCCCTCCGGCAGCGGCAGCGGGTAGTGCGGGCCGTCGCTCGTGACCGGCGCCTCGCGCGCCCAGATGTCGCGCAGGATGCCGATGTACTCGCGCGTCCGCGCGAGCGGCTTGGCGAACGACATGCCGTACCAGCCCTCGACCACCTGCGGGCCCGACACCCCGAGCCCGAGCACGAACCGCCCGCCCGAGAGGTGGTCCATCGTCATGGCGGCCATCGCCGTCGCCGCCGGCTGACGCGCGGACATCTGGACGATCGCGGTGCCGAGCTTGAGCCGGTCCGTCCGGGCGCCCCACCAGGCCAGCGGCGTGAGGCAATCGGACCCGTACGCCTCGGCAGTCCAGATCGAGTCGAAGCCGAGCTTCTCCGCCTCGGCGATCGTCTCCTCGATCCCCGGGGGCGGCCCGCCGGCCCAGTATCCGGTGTTCAGACCGAGCTTCAACTCGCGCGCCACACGGGGATCCTGGCAAACTCCAGTCGAGGGAGGTCGTTATGCGGCAGCTGACAAGCGTTGACGCTCAGTTCCTGGCGCTCGAGAGCGCCCGCCAGACAGGCCACGTAGCGGGCCTGGCGATCCTCGATCCGTCGACCGCGCCGGGCGGCCACATCGGCATCGAGGACGTGAAGCGCCTGATGGAGGAGCGGCTGCCCCTGCTGCCGCCGCTTCGCTGGCGCCTGGCCGAGGTGCCGCTCGGGCTCGACTATCCGTACTGGATCGACGACCCGGACTTCGACCTGGACTTCCACGTGCGGGAGCTGGCGCTGGCGCCGCCCGGGATCGACCGGCAGCTGGCCGAGCAGGTGTCGCGGATCGTGGCCCGGCCGCTGGACCGCGCCCGGCCGCTCTGGGAGCTCTACCTCATCCACGGGCTCGAGGACGCGAACCACGTCGCGATCCTCACCAAGATCCACCATTCCGTGATCGACGGGATCTCGGGCGCGGAGATCATGGGCCTGCTGCTCGACCTGACGCCCGAGGGCCGCGAGCTGCCTGACGCGCCGCCCCCCGAGCCCGACCGCGACCCGAGCGACCTCGAGCTGCTGGGCCGCGGCCTGCTCGGCCTGCCGCGCTACCCGGCGCGGTTGCTCCGCTCGCTGCCGGCGGCCGTGCCGAACATCGAGGACACGCCGTTCGGCGTGCTGCCCGGCGCGGCCACGGTCGGCCGTCTGGCGGCCACCGTCCAGCGCGCGGTGGGCGGTGGCGCCGACCGCCCCGGCGACCGCAGGTCGATGGCGGCGCCGCGCACGTCGTTCAACGGCAGGATCTCGCCGCACCGCCGCTTCGCGTTCGGCCCGCTGCCGCTGGACACGGTCAAGGAGGTCAAGAACGCGCACGGCTGCACGGTCAACGACGTGGTCGTCTCGGTCTGCGCGAGCGCGGTGCGCCGCTGGCTGATCGAGCACGACGAGCTGCCGGCCGAGCCGCTTGTCGCGCAGATCCCGATCTCGGTCCGCGGCGAGGAGGAGACCGGGACGTTCGGCAACCGGATCATGCTGATGGCGGCGCCGCTCTACACCAACGAGCCCGATCCGATCCGGCGCCTGTACGCCACGCACGAGGCGATGTCGGAGGTGAAGGAGCGACACAAGGCGCTGCCGGCCGAGCTGCTCCAGGACGCGAACCACTTCATCCCGCCGGCCGTCTTCCACCGCGCCGCCCAGCTCACGTTCAGGCTCTCGACCAGCCGGCCAGGACGCCCGACGTGGAACCTCGTGGTCTCAAACGTCCCCGGCCCGCAGTTCCCGCTCTACATGGCCGGAGGGCGGCTCTTGGCGAACTACCCGGTGTCGGTGATCACCGACGGCATGGGCCTGAACATCACGGTGATGAGCTACGACGGCCACCTCGACTTCGGGATCGTCGGCGACCGCGACCAGATCCCCGACCTCTGGTGCATGGTCGAGTGGCTGCGCGAGGGGCTCGACGAGCTGCTGCCGGGGCGCGCCCCCGAGGCCGAGGCCGCGCCGGCCACCGCCGAGTGAACGCCGAGCAGTGGATCGCCGCCTACGCGGCGGAGCTCGGCGTGGAGCCGCCCACGCCTGAGGAGTTCGCCACGCTGCTCGAGCTGGCCGGCGTGGCCGCGCACTCCTCCGAGCGCGTGGCGGCCCCGGTGTCCTGCTGGGTGAGCGCCGTGGCCGGGCTGACTCCCGACGAGGCGCTGGCGGTGGCGCGGCGCGTGGGTCAGCCCGCCCCGTAGGGGCGGTCAGCCCGCCCCGTAGGGGTACCACCACTCCTTCGGCGCGAGGCTCGTCTCGATGTGGACGTGCTTGGTCTCCTGGAACGCCTCGAGGCCCTCCTGCCCCAGCTCGCGGCCCAGGCCCGACTGCTTCATGCCCCCGAACGGGCCCGCGTCGTTGTCGGTCAGCGGGTCGTTGAACCAGACGGTTCCGGCGCGGATCTCGCGCATGCAGCGAAAGACGGTCTGGAGATCGCGCGTGTAGACGTTCGCGCCGAGGCCGAAGCGCGTGCCGTTCGCCAGCTCGATCGCCTCGTCGAGCGAGCGGACCCTGACGATCGGCGCGACCGGTCCGAACGTCTCCTCGCGGAGCAGGTCGGTGTCCGCGGCGGCGCCGGTCACCACGGCCGGCGCGTAGAAGTGCCCCCGCTCGTGACCGGCGCGGTCGCCGCCGCGCACGAGCGTCGCGCCGGCGCCGACCGCGGCCTCCACCTGGCGCTCCACCTTCGCCCGCTGTGCCGCGGAGGCCATCGGCCCCACGTCGGTGCGGCCGTCCAGCGGGTCGCCGACCACGAGCGAGCCGGCGTGCTCCACGAACGCGCTCACGAAGTCGTCGTAGACCGGCTCCATCACGTAGAAGCGCTCGGCGCTGGTGCACACCTGACCGGCGTTGAGATAGGCCGCCCACGCGCCGCCCCGCGCGGCCACCTCGATCTCACGGGCCACGTCCTCGCAGACGATGAACGGGTCCTTGCCGCCCAGCTCGAGGTTGATCCTTGCCACGCGGTCCGCGCACGCGCGCGCGATGCTCTTGCCGGTCTCGACCGAGCCGGTGAAGGCGACGCAGTCCACGCGCTCGTCCGCCACCAGCCGCTCCCCCACCTCGCGCGCCCCGGCGATCAGGTTCACGACGCCCGGCGGGAGGTGGTCGAAGCAGCCGGCCAGCATGAGCGTGGACAGCGGCGTGAGCTCGGACGGCTTGCACACCGCCGTGTTGCCGGCCGCCAGCGCCGGCGCCAGCTTCCACGCGAGCAGCAGCAGCGGGTAGTTCCAGGGGACGATGCAGGCCACCACGCCCATCGGCTCCTTGAGCACCAGGGCTAGCTGAGTGGCCTCGATCGACGGGATCACCCGGCCGGCGAAGTTCCTGCCCATCTCCGCGTAGTAGTCGAAGGCCGCGGCGGTCCAGCCGACCTCGTCCGAGTTCTCGATCAGCGGCTTGCCGCCCTCGAGCGTCATCACGCGGGCCAGCTCGTCGCTGCGGGCTCGCAGCCGCACCGCCACCTCGTGCAACAGCTCGCCGCGCTCGAGCGCCGGCGTCGCGGCCCAGCCGCGCGCGGCCTCCCGCGCGGCTGCAATCGCGGCGTCGACCTGCTCCTCCGACGGCAGCGCGACCTCGGCGAGCGTCTCCTCGCTGGCGGGGTTCTCCACGGCGAGAGCCGGACCGGCGCCCGCCACCTGCTCGCCGCGGATGAGGAGCCGGGTCTCCACGGGCGGCACCCTAGCCGTAGGGTGGGCCGCGTGACCATCGACTTCGCCGACTTCGAGCGGGTCGACGTCAGGGTCGGCACGATCACGGACGTCGAGGACTTCCCGCGGGCGCGCACGCCGGCGTACCGGCTCACCGTCGACTTCGGCGGCGAGGTCGGCGAGCGGCGCACCAGCGCGCAGGTCACGACCTACGCGAAGGACGAGCTGGTGGGGATGCAGGTCGTGGCGGTCGTGAACTTCGAGCCGAAGAACATCGCCGGGTTCATGTCCGAGGTGCTCGTGCTCGGCGTGCCGGGCCCGGACGGCGAGGTCGTGCTGCTCAGCCCGACGCGCGCCGTGCCCGACGGCGGACGCATGTACTGAGCTCGCGCAGCGAGGCCGCGCTACTTCAGGTCGACGAGCTGCTCGTAGGTGCCGCGCTCGAAGAACGGGATCGGCGGCGGGCTGCCGGCACCCTGGATCGTCCACGGGTACATGTGGCGCGGATCGCGCCACTTCGAGGGGTCGGTCGTGCCGAAGCGCTTGGCGAGCACGGCGAACGTCGCCGCCGCCGCCTTCCGGTAGCCGGCCTTCCCGAGCGTCCGCAGCCCGAACTGCACGCCGTTGCTCGCGTCGTAGTAGTGGTACGCGGCGTTCTCGCCGTCCACCTGCAGCGCCCCCGGCCCCATCGGGCCGAGCGCCAGGTCGTGGACCTGGTTCTTGAACTCCTGCCAGGTGGCCACGCCCGGCGCCACGGTGCCGGCGCCGTTCGTGCGGGCGTACGAGCCGTCCCAGTCGACCAGCGTCCGCAGCACGGGGCGGGCCCGGCCCGTCGAGCCCTTGAGCGCGGTCGCGAGCCTGCCGGCCACCAGCGGCCGCTGCTGGGCGATCGTGCCGGAGCGGTGCAGCAGCCCCTCGAGCGCGTGGAGCGTCGGATGCTTGGCCACGCGGCTGCGCACGAGGGCGTACAGGAACGACGCGTGGTTGAGCGGGCCGTCGATCCGGCCGCGCGCGGAGCCGTCGCCGCTCGTCCAGGCCGCGGACGGGATGTTGTTCCAGTTCGCGAGCCAGTTGCGGCCGGTCGGGTCGATCACGTGCGGCCGCTTCGACACCGGGAGGAAGCCGTGCCATTCGGCGCTCCCATCACCCGGATACGGCAGCCGCTCGTCGTAGCCCTTGGGCCGCAGCGGAAGCAGACCCGGGTGCCAGAAACCGATGTGGCCGGCGCTGTCGACCGCCGTGACGTTCTCGTTCCACGTCACGTCGCTCAGCGCGCGACCGGCGCCCTTCACGCTGCCGGCGCGATCGAGCTCGTCGAGCCCGACCACTGTCTCAAGCTCGCGGCCGAACGTGGCGAACCGCCGCGCGTACGCCCAGTTGCCCGCGCGGAACTGCACCGACCCGTGCACGCTGCGGCAGAGTCGCTTCGTCTGCGAGGTCCCACCGGAGACCTCGAACACCTCGTTGCGACAGCTCATCTTCCGCGTCTTGCCCTTGAAGCGGTAGCGCTCCGGCCCGCCGGCGAGCTTCTCGGCGTAGAGGTCGTCGGTGTCCGACTCGCCGCTGGTCACGCCCCAGGCGATCTTGTGGTTGAAGCCGACGGCCACGACCGGCGCGCCGGGCGCGGTGTCGCCGTGCACGTGCAGCCCCGGGCGGTTGACCTCGACCTCGTAGAGCAGCTCGGGGAACGAGAAGCCCAGCTGCGGCCCGCTGTACAGCACGCCGCCACTCCCCCGTCGCGCCGCGATCACGTACGAGCCGCCGTGCACCTGCACGCGGGAACGCGTGGTGGCCGGGCCGGTGGTCGGGTCGGACGGCGGCAGCGTGAGGCCCGCCACGAACTTGCGCGAGCGCTCGAACGCCGCCGTCTCGTCGGCCCGCGTGCGGCCGGGCTGCGACGGGAACCTGCCGTCCGCCGGCGGGATGATCAGCGGGGCGCCCTTCGGTGCGTGCAGCGGCACGAGCCGCTCGAAGTTCTTCGCGCCGATCCCGCGGAGCGCGATCGCGTTCTGGACCTCGCGTCCCTGGCTCGCCCACGGCACGTTGCGCACGAGCAGCGCGCCGACGGCGGCGGTGTCGCGCAGCGTCCAGTCGCGCAGCGGCACGCCCAGCAGCTTGAACTCGGCCGGCTCGTCGGACGGGTTCTTACGCACGTGGGCGATCCACCTGTTCACGCCGTCGCGGTAGGCGCGCGCTCGCGCGTGCAGCTTGGCCGGCAGCCGCGCCACCTCGGCGTCGAGCGCGGCCGGGCCGGGCAGGTCGCGCCGGGCCGCGACGTCGTCGGCCAGCGAGTCCTCGCCGAGCACCGCCGCGAGCGTCCCGTACGCGCGCCGCCGGAACAGCTCGAGCTCGGTCAAGCGGTCCTGCGCCACCGCGTAGCCGACGCCGAACCAGGCGCCGGCGTCGTTCCCGGCCGTGACCGCGGGCACGCCGTACTTGTCGCGCACGATCCGCACCCCCGGCCTGGGCTTCTCCACCGTGCCGGGCTGCCCGAACAGCGCCGGCTTCCACTGGAAGTTCACGAACAGGGGCAGCTGGTCGAAGCGGTGCGGCGACCCCGCGCCGGTGCCGGCGTCGCGCACGAACCCGCTCTCGCCCGGCGGGAGCACGGTCTCCGCACGGTCCACGTTCGCGAGCGCGAGCGCGGGGACGAGCGCCATGGCAACCACCGCGAGAGCCAGAACGCGCCTCACGAGCGCCAGCCTACCTGTGCCCCGTGAACGAGATGACCTGCTGGATTCCGCTCGGCCGGTTGGCGTAGCGGATGTTGAGCAGGTTGATGGGTGCGAAGTCCTTGCGCTCGGCGGTCGCGTCGGCGCGCCAGGCGTGCGGGTTCGGCCCCTGCGCCGCCTGAAGCTCGTCGCCCGCGGCGTCGAGTGCCGCCCACAGCGCCTTGCGGCACCGCGCCAGGCTCCCTCGGCCGCAATAGCTCAGGTGGAAGCGGCCATTCACCGGCCGGCCGAGCAGGGTGCGCAGATCCTTGTCCATGTAGCCGTGCCACCCGTCCGTCTGCTGGTCCACCGGGTCGTCGTAGCGCTTGAAGATCGACGCGAGCTGCTCCGTCAGCTTCGGCCCGAGGCGGGGCTCCATCACCGCGTCCGCCAGCCCGCTCCAGGCCGCGTCGAGGATCGCCGCCCCCGGGTGGTCGATCTTCCCGTCGAGATCGCGGTCGAGCCGGCTGCCGCCGCTCGCCCGCCACGCCTTCAGGACCTTCACCATCTCCGCGTCGCGCGCACTGGGCGCGCCCTTGCTCAGGACCGCAGTCAGCGTCGGAACCACGAGCACCTCGCGCACGTCCTGGGTGGCCGCTGCGTTCATCACTCCGACCACCGACGCGAGGTCGTGCTTGCGGTGCCTCGCCAGCCCGAGCTTCAGGAGCCCGTCACGGTGTCCCGGGCCATAGGTGAACGTGTCGTCGGCGGGCCGCAGGCCGCGCGCCACCGGGTTGTTCCAGTTCTCGAGCACGCCGCGCTTCGGGTCGGCCCCATGCGGGTGCTTGCCGGCGGCGAGGAAGCCGCGCCACTCGTGCTTGCCCGTCCCCTCGGTGGGCAGGCTCGGGTCGACGCCCTTCGCGCGCAGGGGCAACCGCCCCGCCGTGTACTCCGCGATGTGCCGCGAGTCGTCGTAGAACGCGTTGAAGGTCAGCGGCGACTGGCTGAACGCCTTGTAGAACGACTTCGGCCCGCCGACACGGCCCGCCGACAGGTCCTGGAACGCCAGTTGGAAGAGCGTCTCGCGACCGCGTGACGAGCGCGCGTTCGCGATCGCCACCGGGCGGCCGTGGCTGGTCGCGTAGCCGACGACCGGGCCGTGCACCGTCGTCCTGAACACCACCTCGCGCTCGGGCTCGCCGTCGCCGGCCGACAGCCTGCCCGCGTCGAAGGTGCCCATCTTCAGGCACCTGCCCTTGTACAGGTAGTGGAACCTGTCGCCGCCGCAGAGCGTCTCGGCGAACTGGTCGATGATGTCCTGGTGCGCCGAGGTCAGCGTGTTGGCCCAGTCCTCGCCGCGGCCGATCAGCACGTAGCCGGGGAACGGGGGCGCCGTGGCCCCGCGCCAGTTGTCGTTCGGCGCGTGCACGTCCATCTCGAGGGTCAGGCCGGGGTAGAAGTAGCCGATCTGCGGGCCGCCCACGAACAGCGGGTGGCCGGTCTTCGACCGCCGTGGGGAGACCATCAGGATGTTGCTGGCCAGCCGGTCCGAGGCCTGCGCCCTGGCGGCCGCCGTCTCGGTGGTGAGCGAGTCGTCGTCGAGCACGACGTTCCCGCTCCGGCCGCTCGACAGACCGTACGGGAAGCGCCCGTCGATCGAGTGCGGGGCCTCGGGGTCGTTGCGCTCGCGCAGGTCGTCGAACACCTGGTTCCCGCGCTTTCGCCCGAACTTCCTCACGAGCCCGCTCAGGAGCTCCGACCGGCGTGCCTCGTCGCCGCCGCCCTGGCCGAGGAACTGCGCGAGCAGAGCGTTGCTCGCGTAGATGTCGCGGCGCTTCAGGGGCGGCTGGCCGCTGCCGTCGAACTTCAGCCGGGCGTTCACGCCCTGGAGGTACACGTCGATGTCGTGCAACAGCTGCCGTCCCTTCGGGCCGGCGTTCCGCAGGACGCTCGTCTGCCGGTCCACGAACGCGTAGGTCTGCGCCGTGGGCGTGAACGTCCGGACCGCCTTCACGAGGTCGAACGCCTTGAGGTTCGGAGCGTCGATCGCCGCAAGGTACGAGTCGCCGCGCGCGACCTGGAATACGAGCGCCCGGTCCTCGGCCACCACCCAGCCCGCGGCGAACGTCGCTCCGTCGCGCGTCTTCGCCCTGATGTGCGGCACGTCGAAGCCGTCGCGCACCAGCTCGACACCCGGATGCGGGACGGCCTCCGAGCTGTGCGGCCCGGGCCCGTTGACGAACAGGGCCTCGGACTTGAAGTACTTGAACAGGTCCGCGCCGGTCACGTGCGCGAACAGCGGCGTGAGGCCGTCGTACATCTTCGCCTGGCGGTCGGCCCCGGGCGGAGGGGGCACCGCGCCGTACTGCCCCGAGGGGATCACGTTGCGCGCGAAGCCGGCGTAGTCGCGCGCCGAGGCCGCGGGCACCGCGATACCGATGACCAGTAGGACGACCGCGACGGGGCCAATTCGTCGCACAACGAGCAGCCTAGTCGCTATACGCGGCGGCAGGGCCACGAGCCGCCGGTGCGCCGCTGCGGCCAGCGTTGTTGATTTGCCGGACCGGCCACAAGATAATCGCCGCCCGTGAACATCAGCGAGCCCGAGACCCAGGCATCCGATGTCGACCCACCCGCTGCTTCGGACATCGGGCTCACGGGCTTGCGCAAGTCGTTCGGCGACGTGGTGGCGGTCGACGGGCTCGACCTCGAGATCGCGGCGGGCGAGTTCTTCACGATGCTCGGCCCGTCGGGGTCGGGCAAGACCACGACGCTGCGCCTGATCGCGGGCTTCGAGCGCCCCGACGCGGGCCGCGTGGAGCTCGGTGGCGTGGACGTCTCGGGCCGGCCGCCCTACCAGCGCGACGTGAACACGGTGTTCCAGGACTACGCGCTGTTCCCGCACATGAGCGTGGCCGACAACGTGGCGTACGGGCTGCGCGTGCGCAAGGTCGCGAAGTCCGAGCGCGCCGAGCGTGCGGCCGAGGCGCTGCGGATGGTGCGGCTCGACGGCTACGGCGACCGCCGGCCCATGCAGCTGTCGGGCGGCCAGCGCCAGCGCGTGGCGCTGGCGCGGGCGATCGTGAACCGCCCGCGCGTGCTGCTGCTCGACGAGCCGCTCGGCGCGCTCGACCTCAAGCTCCGCCAGCAGATGCAGCTCGAGCTGAAGCAGATCCAGGACCGCGTCGGCATCACGTTCGTCTACGTGACTCACGATCAGGACGAGGCACTGGCGATGAGCGACCGGATCGCGGTGTTCAACGAGGGTCGCGTGGAGCAGGTGGCGCCGCCGGCCGAGCTGTACGAGCGCCCGGCCACCGAGTTCGTCGCCGGCTTCGTCGGGACCTCGAACACCGTCGAGCTCGACGGGCGCCGCTTCACGGTGCGACCGGAGAAGGTCCGGCTGGCCGACCCCGCCGAACCGCTCCCGCCGGGGTTCGAGGGCGCGCCGGGCCGGATCCGCGACGTGACCTACCTCGGCATGGTCACGCGCTACACCGTGGAGCTCGACCGCGGCGGCCACATCGTGGCCGTGGCCCAGAACCTCGAGACCTCTTCACAGGACGCCCTGGAGCAGCACAACCGTGCGGTGCGGGTCCAGTGGCGGACGGAGCACACGTTCAGCACGGACTCGGAACCAGGAGGAGGACGGACATGAGCATCAAGGGATTCGCGCTCGTCCGCCTATGGCGGCCGTTCGCGGTGTGCGCGGTCGCCCTAGTCAGCGTGGCGCTCACGAGCGCCGGCTGTGGCGGCAACGACGAAGGGTCGTCTGGCAGCAAGCTGCCGACGAAGATCGGGAAGGGCGAGGGCCAGCTCAACCTCGTGGCCTGGGAGGGCTACACCGAGAACGACTGGGTCAAGCCGTTCGAGAAGCAGACGGGGTGCAAGGTCAACGCCAAGTTCGGGGGCTCCTCCGACGAGATGGTGACCCTGATGCGACAGGGCGGCGGCGGCCAGTACGACATGGTCTCGGCGTCCGGCGACGCGTCGCTGCGGCTGATCAAGGGCGGCGACGTGCAGCCCGTGAACGTCGCGCTGATCCCCGACTGGCAGAACTTCATCCCGCAGCTCAAGTCCCCGCCGACCAACACGGTGGACGGCAAGCACTACGGCGTGTCGCTCCAGTGGGGCCCGAACGTGCTCCTCTACAACACCGACAAGGTGAAGCCGGCGCCCGCCAGCTGGGCCGCCGCGTACGACCCGAAGTTCAAGGGCAAGCTGACGATCCCGGACAACCCGATCCAGATCGCCGACGCCGCGCTCTACCTGTCGAAGACGCAGCCCGACCTCGGCATCACCGACCCGTACGAGCTGAACCAGAAGCAGCTCGACGCCGCGGCGGCGCTGCTCAAGAAGCAGAAGGGCCTGGTGAAGAAGTACTGGGCGCTGGCCTCGGACGAGATCGACCTGTTCAAGAACGGGGACGCGGTGATCGGCGCCGCCTGGCCGTACCAGACGATCACGCTCCAGGACGCGAAGGTCCCGGTCAAGGACCTGATCCCCAAGGAGGGCGCGACCGGCTGGCTCGACACGTGGATGCTGTCGGCCAAGGCCAAGCACCCGAACTGCGCCTACGAGTGGATGAAGTACATCTCCACGCCGAAGGTGCAGGCGCAGCAGGCGCTGTCGTTCGGCGAGACGCCGGCCAACACCAAGGCGTGCGCCGAGATGGAGAAGATCCAGAAGGGCGGCTGCAAGCGGTACCACGCCGACGCCCCGGCGTCGTACTTCAACAGCATCAAGTTCTGGAAGACGCCCGTGGCCGACTGCGGCAACGGCAAGTCGGACTGCACCGACTACACGCAGTGGCAGCAGAAGTGGCAGGAGATCAAGGGCTGAGCCCTCGATGGCAGTAGCCGAGGCCGCCGCGGCGGGCCGCCCTCCGGGGCCGGTCCGCCGCGGCTCGGCCGCGCTGTTTCGCCGCCCGTGGCTGCGCGGCGTGCTCACGCTCGCGCCGCCGCTCGGATGGTTCGTGCTGATCTACCTCGCGGCGCTCGCGGCCCTGTTCGTGTCGGCCTTCTGGACCGTCGACCCATTCACGGGCGACGTCGTCCACAAGTGGTCGACGCGCAACTTCGACACGCTGATCCACGGCGAGGCGTACCGGTCGATCGCGGTGCGGACCATCGGGATCGCCGCGGCCGTGACGGTCACCGACGCCCTGCTCGCGTTCCCGTTCGCCTACTACGCCGCGCGGATCGCACCGCGCCGGCTCCAGACCGTCCTGTTCGTGCTGGTCCTGCTGCCGCTCTGGTCGAGCTACCTCGTGCGCGTGTACGCGTGGCGGCTGATCCTCGCGCACGACGGCGCGCTCAACTGGTCGCTCGACAAGGTCGGCATCGGCAACCTCAACGTCGGCTACTCGAACTGGGCGATGTGGATCGTCTTCTCCTACATCTGGCTCCCGTTCATGATCATGCCGATCTGGGCTGCGATCGAGCGCGTGCCCGACTCGTACCTCGAGGCGTCCGGCGACCTCGGCGCCCGCGGCTGGACCACCTTCCGCCGCGTGCTGCTCCCGCTGGCGCTGCCCGGCGTGGTCGCGGGCTCGATCTTCACCTTCTCGCTGACGCTCGGCGACTACATCACGCCCGTTCTCGTGGGCGGCGCCAGCTCGGACTTCATCGGCAACGTCGTGTACCGCAACGTCGGGATCGCCAACAACGTGCCGTTCGCCGCGGCGTTCGCGAGCGTGCCGCTCGTGGTGATGGGGATCTACCTGGCTATCGCGCGCCGGATGGGCGCGTTCGAGGCGCTGTGAGCGAGGGACGCGGCACCCGGATCGCGCTGGCCGCCTGGACGATGGCGATCGTGCTGTTCCTGCTCGTGCCGATCCTGATCATCGCCGTCTACGCGTTCAACTCCTCGAACGTGCAGGGCTGGCCGATCGACGGGCTGTCGACCAAGTGGTTCGGCAAGACGTTCGGCGACGAGAGCATGCGCAACGCGCTCTGGCTGTCCGTGCGGGCCGCGCTGGTGGCCACCACGGTGGCGCTCCTGCTCGGCTCCGCGGCGGCGTTCGGCGTCAGCCGCTTCCGCTTCTTCGGCCGCGAGGCGGTGTCGTTCCTGGTCGTGCTGCCGATCGCGCTGCCGGGGATCATCACCGGGATGGCGCTGAACTCGTTCTTCACGTTCTGGGGAATCGACCTGACCTACTGGACGATCGTGATCGGCCACGCCACCTTCTGCATCGTCATCGTCTACAACAACGTGCTCGCCCGGCTGCGGCGCACGTCGGGATCGCTGATGGAGGCCTCGGCCGACCTCGGTGCCGACGGCTGGCAGACGTTCCGCCACATCACGTTCCCGCTGATCTCCACGGCGCTCGTGGCCGGCGGCCTGCTGGCGTTCGCGCTGTCGTTCGACGAGGTGATCGTGACGACGTTCACCGCCGGCGCGCAGAACACGCTGCCACTCTGGATCTTCGGCAAGATCCGGCTCGGGCAGCAGCTGCCGGAGGTGAACGTGGTGGTGCTGCTCGTGCTCGCGGCGACGATCGTGCCGGTCGTGCTCGCCCAGCGCCTCACGCGCGACACGGGCGCGCTGCGCCGCGGCGCGGTGCCGGCCGCGGCCGGCTAAAGCGCCGGCGCGCGAGCGCCGATTCCAGGCGAATGCGGCAGAGGCTGGTTCCTGGGCTGACGGTCGCCGCCGTGGTGGTCGCGGCGGCGCTGATCGCCATGGGCACCGGGCTCGGCGCCGACTACGCGAACCCGTCGTGGATCGGCAACGACGCCGCGAGCCCGTCGATCGAGGCGCTCATGCGACTGGACCTGCACGGGTTCGTGGCCGAGCAGCCGATGATGGGCAGCTTCTCGCTCGTGCTGCGCGCGCCGTTCGCGGCGCTGTCGTCGCTGGGCGGCCACCACAAGCTCCTGCTCGAGTACCGGTTCGGAGCGTTCGTCTGCGTGCTGGCGCTGGGCGCGCTCGCCCTCGTGGCGCTGCGGCTCGCCGACGCGCGCCGGCCGGCCTCCCAGCAGCTTCTGATCGCCGGGCTCGTGATGGCCGGCCCGCTCACCTTCAAGGCGCTCTTCTGGGGCCACCCCGAGGAGCTCCTGGCCGCGGCGCTCGCGGTCGGCGGCGTGATCGCGGCGCCGCGCCGGCCGCTGCTCGCCGGCGCGCTGATCGGGCTCGCGATCGCGACCAAGCAGTGGGCGTGGCTCGCGCTGGTCCCCGCGCTCGCCACCACGCCGCAGCGGCGGCTGAAGATGGTGGCCGTCGCCGGCGCCGTGGCGCTCGTGTGGGCGCTGCCGATGGCGCTCGGCGACCTCCACCGCTTCGTCGACCAGACGCGCGCGGCCGGGCACACCGGCGCGGGCGTGACGCCGTCGAGCGTCTGGTGGCCACTCAACCACATGGTCAGCACGTCGCCCGTCGACGGCCACATGGTGCGCACCTACACGGTCGACGCCTGGGTCGCGCACGTCGCCGAGCCGCTGGTGCTCGGGGTCTGCCTGGCGCTGTCCGCCGCGTACTGGCGGATCCGCCGCGAGCGGCCGGCGGTCGACGCGATCGCCCTGCTGGCCCTGCTCCTGCTGGTGCGCTGCATGCTCGACCCGCTCGCGATCAGCTACCACAACGCACCGTTCGCGATCGCGCTGGCCGTCTGGGAGACGCTTCGCCGTCGCGGACTGCCCTACGTCACGCTCGCGGCCAACGGCGGCATCCTGCTCACGTCCCAGCTCGCGTTGCAGCCCGACGTGCTCAACGCCGTGTACCTCGCGTGGGCGGTGCCGGTGGCGGTGTACCTCGGCCTGGTCACGCTGGGGCCGCGCGGACCGCGGGCCGCCCTGGCGCCGGTCGCCGCCTAGACGGGCTCCGCCTCAGCCGCGTACGCGGAACGACCACTCGCGCGGCGACTCGAGCGGGTTGGCGTCGACGTCCGCCACGCCCGGGCCGACGCGCACCACGTACGGGCCGCCCGCGGCCAGCGGGTGCTTCGGCACGAGCGTGACGCGCCTGCCGCCGCGGCTGCGCTTCACCCGCACGCCCACGCGCTTGCCGTGCGAGTCGCGCAGGCGAATCGAGCGCGCGCCGGCGTGGCTGAGGGCGGCCGAGAACCGAAGCACCACTCGCGCCTTCGACGACACGCGCGCACCGGCCGCCGGGCTCGCGCCGCGCAGCCTGAGCGGTGCGAAGCGGTTGGAGACGCGCGCGGCGACCGGCTGGTGGTCGCGGCTGTATGTCCAGGCGCCGGTAGTCCGGGAGAAGCCGTGGGAGTCCCAGTCCGCGTTCACCACCACCGCTGTGATCCGGCTGAAGCGCCCAGGGTTGGCGAGCGTGACGGTGCCGGCGCCCCCGTTCGGCAGCGGGGTGAGCGCAACCTGCACCGGACCGCTGGTCGCGGGGCCCGTGCGACCGACCAGGGCGAGCGCCCCGGCGGTCCCGCTCGGCAGCTTGCCGACCAGCTTGATCCGCGCATCGGAGGTGGGCCGCACGGCGGCGAGGACGTACGAGGTGTGGTCGAGGTCGTCGCTCACCGTGCCCGAGCCGGGCGCGAGGGCGCGCTCGGGCACGCGCGCGACGTCCGGCCAGAGCGGCGAGTCGGAGTCGTGGAAGGGTCCGTTCGAGGAGCGCCACTCCGCGCTGTCGACCGCGAAGCGCGCGAACGCCTGGAAGAACGACGTGCCGCGGCCGTGCAGGACGGCGTCGTAGGTGGCCGGTGCAAACGAGGCCGGCGTGGTGCCGGCCGAACGCTCCCACGCCGAGCGGATGAGCCCGGGGCCGTAGCGCGACACCAGCCAGCGCGGGAACACCCCGTCGCCGTACGCCTTGTAGTTCGTCGGGTCGCTCTGGTCGAGCTCGTTGAAGGCGGTGAGCGGCACCTGGCTCATCCGGGCCCAGTAGGTGAGATAGGCGACGTAGTCGTTCACGTCGTCGTAGACGTAGTCCTCGGCCCACACCGCGCACGACTCCATGAACCAGCTTTCCGCGTACACGTCGTAGGCGAACTGGAGCACGTGGTTGTACTCGTGGGCCGCGGTCACCTCCATCGGCGCCAGGTAGTCGGAGTAGCGCCGGAACTGCGCCTGGCTGTAGTCGTTGTCCATCACGAGGTACGCGTGCTGCGAGTTGCCGCCCTGACCGGGGTCGGGGGCCGAGTAGCCGTAGATGCCCCGGCCGCCCACGTCCTTCACGTAGACGTCGACCTTGCCGTAGTCGCCGCCCTGCCCGCCGTCGCTGCGGGGCTCGCGCCAGCCGAGCTGTCCGTTCTCGACCGCGTGCACGTGCTCGAAGACCTCGGACATCGTGCGGATGTAGTCCGGCACCCCGTCGCCGAGCGACGAGTAGGACGGCGGTGCGTCGGCGCCGGTGTCGACCCAGTGGATGCAGAAGTGAGCCGAGCAGAACGGCGGGTCGTGCGAAGCGACCGTGAAGTCGATGTCGCCACTGCGAGTGCCGGCGGCCAGTGGCCGGGCGAGCAGGCGGCGCGCACGCCTTCGGTCGGCGCCGTGGAGCGACGGCAGCTTGACCGCCAGCTCCTTGAGCGCCGGCGTGGCCTCGCGGCCGCTGTCCACGGAGTGCCCGCGGAGGGTCGACTCCGCCTTGTGGAGCACGCGTTCGGCGCGTGGCGACGCGGCCGCGCACGGGGCGGCGACGCTCATGCCGCACATGACGATGAGGGCGATCCTCTTGCGCAAGGGAACCTCACCGGAAGCGTCGGCCGCTCGGGGCGGTTGCTTTAGGGTCCGGCGCAGGCCACGAGCGAGGAGGACGGATGAGCGAGGTCGTGCAGAGGTCGATCGAGGACGGCGTCGCGGTGCTGACGCTCAACCGCCCGGAGCGACTGAACGCGTGGACGGCGGAGATGGAGCGGACCTACTTCGACCTGCTCGCCGACTGTGCCGAGCACGAGGACGTGCGCGCCATCGTCGTGACCGGCGCCGGGCGCGGCTTCTGCGCCGGGGCCGACATGCAGGAGCTGCAGTCGATCGGCGACGGCGGCCTGGACGAGGCCGCGCGCGACCGCGACCGGCGGCCGCAGGCGTTCCCGCTCACGATCCCGAAGCCGATCCTTGCGGCCATCAACGGCCCGGTGGCCGGCATCGGGCTCGTCCAGGCGCTGATGTGCGACATCCGCTTCGCGGCCGAGGGCGCGAAGATCACCACGGCGTTCGCGCGCCGTGGGCTCGTGGCCGAGCACGGGATGTCGTGGATGCTGCCGCGGCTGATCGGTCCCGCCCGGGCGCTCGACCTGCTGCTGTCGGGCCGCGTGGTGCTGGGAGGCGAGGCGGCGGCGATGGGCCTGGTCAACCGCGCGCTGCCGGACGCGACGGTGCTCGACGAGGCCGTCGCATACGCGCGCGAGCTCGCCACGCACAGCTCGCCCGCCAGCATGGTGGCGATGAAGCGCCAGGTGTACGGCGACCTCGAGCGCGGGCTCGAGGAGTCCGTGGCCGACGCGAACCGGCTGATGGTCGAGTCGTTCTCGCAGCCGGACTTCGCTGAGGGCGTGGCGAGCTTCGTGGAACGCCGCGACCCGCGCTTCGCCCCGCTGGGCGGCGACCGCGACCGTGCGGCGGCGGGGGCGCGGGGCTAAGGCCGACGCGGCGGCCGGGGGCGCTCAGGCGGAGGGATCGAGGAGGACCTTCACCACGCCGTCCTCCTTCTTCTGGAACTTCTCGTAGGCGCCCGGCGCCTCGCCGATCGGCAGGCGGTGGGTGTGGAAGCCCTCGGCACCGAGCGGGTCGCCGTCGAGGAGCAGGGGCATGATGTCGGGCGCCCAGCGCTTGACGTTGGCCTGCCCCATGCGCAGCTGGATCTGCTTGTCGAAGATCGTGAGCAGCGGCAGCGGGTCGGCCATCCCGCCGTAGACGCCGCTGAGCGAGATCGTTCCACCGCGGCGCACGATGTCGATCGCCATCTGGAGCGCCGCGAGCCGGTCGAAGCCGGCG
>JBJMLK010000015.1:0-13153 GCA_045805345.1 Thermoleophilaceae bacterium
CCCCGCCGGGCCGGTGAGCGCCTCGATGCGGCGGACGTTGGCCGCGCTCGAGGTCTCGGTCACCAGCTGGAAGAGCCCCACCTCGGCGGTGCCGGCCACGTGCGTGCCGCCGCACAGCTCGCGCGACACGTCCTCGACCTCCACCATCCGGACCCAGTCGCCGTACTTCTCGCCGAAGAGCGCCATCGCGCCCATCGCCTCGGCCTCCTTGCGGCTCGTCTCGATCGCTCGCACGCGATGGTTGGCCGCGATCCACTCGTTCACGCGCTCCTCGACGGCCGCGGCGTCGGAGTCCGACAGCTTCTGGCCGTGCGTGAAGTCGAAGCGCAGCTTGTCGGGCCCCACGTACGAGCCCGCCTGGCGCACGTGGTCGCCGAGCCGCTCGCGCAGCGCCGCGTGCAGCAGGTGCGTGGCCGTGTGGTTGGCCATCGTCGCGAGCCGGCGGTCGCGGTCCACCCGGGCCGTGACCAGCTCGCCCGGCGAGAGCTCGCCGTCGAGCGGCTTGAGCGCGACCGCCTGGTCGTCGCCCACCCGGTAGACGCGCTCCACCGCGGCGCGCCCGGACGGCGACTGCACCACGCCGCTGTCCGACACCTGGCCGCCGCCCTCGGCGTAGAACGGGCTCTCCTCGAGCTTCGCGAGCAGGCGGCCGTTGGCGGGCTCCAGCTCGCTCAAGAGCGTCTCCCACTCCGTGGCCTCGTAGCCCACGAAGCGCGTCGGCGACGCCGCCGCGCGGGCGAAGCGGATCACGCGGTCGTGGTCGCCCTCGTCGGCCGCCGTCACGCTGGCGCCGCCGCGCGCCACCTCGCGCGCGCGCTCCATCAGCTCCTCGAAGCCCTGGTCGTCCACGGCGAGGCCCTCGTCGGCAAGCAGCTCCTTGGTCAGCTCGTAGGGGAAGCCGTAGGTGTCGTGCAGCCGGAACGCGTCCTCGGCGGCGATCCACGAGGTGCCCTCCTCCTTGGCGCGCCGGACGAGGTCCGCGAGCAGCCGCTCGCCCTGCGCCAGCGTGCGCCGGAAGCCCTCCTCCTCCGCGCGCGCCCAGCGCTCGATCGTGGCCGCCTGGGCCCTCAGCTCGGGATAGGCGTCGCCCATCATCTCGATGGCGCGCGCGCAGAGCGCGGGGAGGAAGTCGCCGTCCACGCCCAGCACCCGGCCCTGCTGGATCGCGCGCCGCATGATCCGGCGCAGCACGTAGCCGCGGTGCTCGTTGGACGGCACCACGCCGTCGGCCAGCAGGAACGTCATCCCGCGGCCGTGGTCGGCGAGGATCCGCAGTGCCCGCGTGGTCGCGTAGTCCTGGCCGTAGGTCCGTCCCGACAGCTCCTGGCCCAGCTCGATCAGCGGCCAGAAGCCCTCGGTCTCGTACACCGACGGCACGCCCTGAAGCAGCGAGGCGGTGCGCTCCAGGCCGAGGCCCGTGTCGATGTTCTTCTTCGGAAGCGGGGCGAGCGAGCCATCGGTGTGCAGGTCGTACTGCGTGAAGACCAGGTTCCAGAACTCGAGCATCCGCTCGGTGTCGTCGCCCGGGCGGTCCTCGTCGCCGCCGAAGTCCGGCCCGCGGTCGTAGTAGAGCTCCGAGCACGGTCCGCACGGCCCCGTCGGGCCGCCCTGCCAGAAGTTGTCCCCCCGCCCGAGGTGAACGATCCTCTCCTCGGGCACGCCCACCGAGCGCCAGCACTCGATCGCCTCCTCGTCGGGGCCGAGGCCGAGGTCGTCGTCGCCGCCGAAGACGGTCACCCAGAGGCGCTCCGGCTCGAAGCCGAACCGCGTGGTGGCGAGCTCCCAGGCCCATTCGACGGCCTCCTGCTTGAAGTAGTCGCCGAAGGAGAAGTTGCCGAGCATCTCGAAGAAAGTCAGGTGCCGAGCCGTCTTGCCCACTTCCTCGATATCCGGCGTCCTGAAGCACTTCTGGCACGACGCGAGCCGCGGGTGCGGCGGCTGCTCCTCGCCGCGGAAGTAGGGCACGAACGGGTGCATCCCGGCGGTGGTGAGCAGAACCGACGGGTCGAAGGCGGCGGGAACGAGCGGCGCGGAGGGCATCCGCAGGTGGTCGCGCTCCTCGAAGAACGAGAGGTAGAGCTCGCGGATCTCGGCGGCCTTCACGCGGCCAGTGTAACCGTGCGCAACCCCCCCACCGGGCGCCTTAAACCGCACGATCGGGGCACGGAATCGGCCCTCGAAAGGTGTGCAAAACCGGCGGCTCGTTCCGCCTACGCGCGCGTGCGCCGAGAAAGGGTGATGGCATGGAGCTAGAGCGACTGGTGGGGGAGGCGCGCGAGCGTGAGCTCAGGCCGATGCCCGCGCGTGAGCGCGTAGTCGCCGGCTCGCTCGCGGTCGCTTTCGTGGCTGCCGCCGGCCTCGTGGCCGCCCTGGTTCCGATGAACCGCACGGCGCATCCGGCCACGCTCCTCCTGCTCGTCCTGCTCGCCGCCGCCGCGCGCCGCGTCCGGTTCGAGATCGGCAACAACGAGGCGTGCCCCGACCAGCTCGTGTTCATCCCGATGCTGATCCTGGCGCCGCTGCCGCTCGTCCCGCTGCTCACCGCCATCGCCTTCGTGATCGCGCGGCTCCCGGACTTCCTCCGCGGCCGGGTCCATCCCGACCGCTGGCTCTACTTCGTCGGCGACGCCTGGCACACGATCGGCGCCGTGGTCGTGCTGGCCGCGCTCGCGCCCGGTCCGCTCGAGGGGGGTCACGTGCCCGCCTACGTGCTGGCACTCGCCGGCCAGTCGGCCGTCGCGATCGGCGTGGCGGTGCTGAACGACTACCTGATCCACCGCACGTCGCCGGTCGACGCACTGTGGCTCGCGACCCTCGGCTGCCGGATCGACGCCGTGCTCACGCCCGTGGCGTACATGGTCGCGGCCGTCGGCATGCGCGAGCCGCTAGCGCTCCTGAGCGTCGTGCCGATGCTCTGGCTGCTCGAGGTCTTCTCCGCCGAGCGGCGCGAGCGCTACGCCGCGGCCCTCGAGCTGAACCAGGCCTACCGGGGCACCGTGATGGTGCTCTCCGACGTCGTCGAGGCCGAGGACAACTACACCGCCAGCCACTGCCGCTCGGTGGTCGAGTTGGCGGCCGCGGTCGCCCAGGAGCTCGGGCTGGATCACCGCACCCAGCAGGAGCTGGAGATCGCGGCGCTCCTCCACGACGTCGGCAAGATCGCGATCCCGAACGAGATCCTGAACAAGCCCTCGAAGCTCACCGACGCGGAGTTCGACCTCATGAAGACGCACACGGTCGAGGGCCAGGCGCTGCTCGACCGGGTCGGCGGCCGGCTGGCACGCGTCGGCGAGGTCGTGCGCTCCTGCCACGAGCGCTGGGACGGGCGCGGCTACCCCGACGGGCTGAGCGGCGAGGAGATCCCCGTAGCCGCGCGGATCGTCTTCTGCTGCGACGCCTACAGCGCCATGACCACCGACCGCCCGTACCGCAAGGCGATGAGCCGCGAGGCCGCGCTCGCGGAGCTGCGGGCGAACTCCGGCACGCAGTTCGAGCCGCGGGTCGTCGAGGCGATGGAGCGGGTCGTGTGGGCGTTCGACTCGATGGCCGACGACCCGTACGCGGACGCGCTGCGCGCCGTGCTCGCCGGGAGCGCGGCCGGCAACGCCCGCCTCACGGCGCTCGAAGTCCCGGCCTAAGCGGCGCGGCCGGCGACCGTCGCCGGCATCACGTGCTGGGGCAGCGGCTCGAGCTCCAGCTCGGGCTCCGGTGCAACAGGTGGCCTGGCCCCCTGTTGCAGGGGCTGCACCGGCTCGGCGTCGCCGACGTCCATGTTCCAGACGCGGCTGAGCGCGACGTGCGACGCGGCCCAGATCACGACGCTGCCGAGGCCCGCGATCAGCAGGAGCGGGCGCACGCCGGTGAGCGAGAGCACGGCTCCGGCGCCCACGAACGCGATGCCAAAGGCCCACGAGCCCGCGGTGTCGAACAGCGCGAACGCGCGCGCGAGCATCGAGTCCGGCACCACGCGCTGGCAGATCAGGCGCTCGTTCACGAGCGTCACCCCGTTGCCGAGGCCGGCGAGCGCCAGGCCGAGCGCCGCCACCGGGAACGCCGGCACTGTCGTCACCACCAGGCCGCTTCCGATCAGCAGGATGCCCAGCAGGTAGCGGCGCTTGAGCTCCGGGACGGGCGCGCCCCCCGCGCCGGACAGCGACCCGGCCACGAAGCCGGCGCCGAAGATCGCCACGAGCGCCGAGTAGCCGGCGGCGCCCGCGTGCAGCGAGCGCGCCAGCAGGAGCTCCGCCACGTTCATCATCGCGCTGAACAGGATCACCCCGCTGGACGCCACCACGAGCGTCTTCACACCCGGCATGCGCGCCACGGCCGTCACGCCCTCGCGCGCCTGCCGAAAGAGGCCCGGCTGAGAGCCGTCGCCGGCCGGCGCCGCCTGGCCGCCGAAGTCCGTCGCCGCCAGCACCAGTGCCGAGACCACGAACGTGAGCCCGTTGGCGATCACGACCGCCTCGGCGCTCGTCAGCGCGATCGCCAGCGCGGCGAGTGCCGGGCCCAGCGTGCGCCCGGCGTCGGTCAGACCCCCGTAGAGGCTCGTGGCCGCGGGCAGCCTGCGCTCGCCCGCCAGGCTCGGGAGCGCGGCGAGTATCGCCGGCGTGAAGAGGCCCGCGCCGGCGCCCGCAAGGAGCGCCAGCGCGATCGTCGCCCAGATCCCTCCCACGAGCGCGATTCCGACGAAGGCGGCCGCGCGCATCAGGTCGGCGGCGACCGCGACGCGGCGACGCGACCAGCGGTCGGCGGCCGCTCCGAAGACGGGGCCGAGCAGCATCGCCGGGATGAAGTCGGCCATCAGCACGAAGGTGATCGCCCACGGCGAGTGCCAGCGCTCGTACGCGACGACCACGAGCGCGACGTAGCCCGCGCCGTTGCCCAGAGCCGACTGCGCGTAGGCCGCGAAGAAGCGGCGGGCACGGCGCCCCGACATGAGCAGCTCGATTGTGGCGTTCACGGTTTGGGCCAGGTTCGGTGGGATCCGAGCTCCGGCGACGCCGAGGCGACCAAGGGGCGGGAGGTGCTGCTTGGTTTCTCCTCCCGCCCCCCCAGTCAGCTAGCGCCTCGAAATGCTCATGAGGGATCCCCCTTGCCGAGGTGCGGCCCCGACGAAACCCTCGCAAATGCTGGGGCTTGTCGGGCTGTTCCTATGCGAGATCCAACATATGTCCGCCCTCGATGCGCTGTCAACTCCCCAAATTGAGTGAATAAGTTCGTGCAGTTGCGGTTCGCCGCTCAAGCGGCCGTGGCCGGCGGGTCCTGCCACGGGTCATCGTTCCCCTCCCGTCTCCAACCTGCGTAGCGTCGTCGGGAGGGGAACGACGACACCGCGTCACCCGCCGGAGCGGCGTGGGCGGCGCTCCTTTGTCTTTTCTCACCGCTGGGTGGCGCTGCGCGCCACTTCTTCCGCCCTTTATTGCCTGCTTTTTTCGGCGCCCGGCGCCCAGCCGGCCGCCTCGGAGTCCGTCAGGGGGAAGTGGCAGGCCGCCAGGTTGCCGCCGTCCTTCGCGGTCAGCGCGGGCTCCTCGATCGTGCAGACCTCCTGGCACTTCGGGCAGCGGGTGTGGAAGCGGCAGGCGGGCGGCGGGTTGGTCGGGCTGGGCACGTCGCCATACAGGATCTGGCGGCGGCCGCGGGCCACGCCCGGCTCGGGGACCGGCACCGCGGAGAGCAGCGCGCCGGTGTACGGGTGACGCGGGTGCGCGAACAGCTCGTCCGAGGTCGCGAGCTCGACGATCTTGCCGAGGTACATGACCGCCACGCGGTCGCACATGTGCCGGACCACCGAGAGGTCGTGCGCGATGAAGACCAGCGTCAGCTCGAAGTCGCGCTGGAGGTCGCGCAGCAGGTTGAGGATCTGCGCCTGGATCGACACGTCCAGAGCCGACACGGGCTCGTCGGCGATGATCAGCCGCGGCCGCAGCGCCAGCGCGCGCGCCACCCCGATCCGCTGGCGCTGACCGCCCGAGAACTCGTGCGGGAAGCGGTTGTAGTGCTCGGGGTTGAGCCCGACCTGCTCCATCAGCGACTGCACGGCCCGCTTGCGCGCGGCGCCCTGCTCGAGGCCGTGCACCGCGAACGGCTCGGCGATCACGCTTCCCACGGTCTTGCGCGGGTTGAGCGACGAGTACGGGTCCTGGAAGATCATCTGCACCTCGCGCCGCAGCGGCTTGAGGGCGCGTCCCTTGAGGTGCGAGATGTCGCGGCCGTCGAACACGATCGACCCCGCGGTTGGCTCCAGCAGCCTCGTGATCAACCGGGCGGTGGTGCTCTTGCCGCAGCCGGTCTCGCCGACCAGCCCGAGCGACTCGCCACTGCGCACGTCGAGCGAGATCCCGTCGACCGCGTGCACGGCGTCCGTCTGGTGCTGGAAGACGATCCCGCGCGTGATCGGGAAGTGCTTCACGAGGCCGCGGATCTCGACCAGGTTCTCGCTCACGCCGGCTCGTCCTCGAGGGGCGCGGCCGCGCGCGCCTCGGCCGGCTCGGCGCCCGCGCGCAGCCGCCCCCAGATCGCGCGGCGCGCGCTCGGCTCGAGCAGGCAGGCGACCTGGTGGCCCGGATCGCCGGGCAGCGGAGCGAGCCGCGGGTCGGTGCGCTTGTGCGACTCGCGCAGGTAGGGGCAGCGCGGGTGGAAGTGGCAGCCGGTGGGCCGGGCGATCAGGCTCGGCGGCGCGCCCGGGATCGGAACGAGCGGCACCTCGCGCGGCGAGTCGAGCCGGGGGATCGACCGCAAGAGGCCCCACGTGTAGGGGTGCTCGGGCGCGCTGAAGATCGTGGCCGTCGGCGCCCGCTCCACGATCCTGCCCGCGTACATCACGGCCACCTCGTCGACCGTCTCGGCGATCACGCCGAGGTCGTGGGTGATCATCACCACGGCGGTGCCGAGGTCCTGCTGGAGGCGCCGGATCAGGTCGAGGATCTGCGCCTGGACGGTCACGTCGAGCGCGGTCGTCGGCTCGTCGGCTATCAGCAGCTTGGGGTCGTTCGCGAGCGCCATCGCGATCATCGCGCGCTGGCGCATGCCGCCCGAGAACTCGTGCGGATAGGAGTCGAGCCGCAGCCGCGCCTGCGGTATCTCCACGAGGTCGAGCAACTCCGCTGCGCGGTTGCGCGCCGCCTCCTTCGGCACGTCGTGGTGCACCCGGATCGCCTCCTCGAGCTGGCGGCCGACCTTGTAGAACGGGTGCAGCGAGGCGAGCGGGTCCTGGAAGATCATCGCGATGTCCTCGCCGCGGATCCGGCGCATCTCGTCGTCGCTCAGCGTCAGCAGGTCGCGGCCGTCGAAGACCACCTCGCCCCTCACCCGCGCGCCGTAGAAGCGCGTGAGCCCCATGACCGTGAGGTTGGAGACGCTCTTGCCCGACCCCGACTCGCCCACGATCCCGAGCGCCCGGCCCGGCTCGACCGAGTACGAGATCCCGTCGACCGCGTGCACGACGCCGTCGTCGGTGTCGAACTCCACGCGCAGGTCGCGGACCTCCAGCAGCGGCGCCACTACGTGTACCTCACGCGCGGGTCGAGGAACGCGTACAGCACGTCCACGACCAGGTTGGCGAGGATGATGAAGAAGGCCCCGAGCAGGACCGTGCCCTGGATGATCGGCAGGTCGCTGTTGCGGATCGAGTCGTAGGCGAGCTGGCCGATCCCTGGGATGTTGAACACGCTCTCGACGAGGATCGCGCCCCCGAGCAGGATGCCGACGTCGAGCCCCGCCGCCGTGACCACGGGGGTGATCGCGCTCCGCACCCCGTGCCGCAGCACCACGCGCCGCTCGCTCAGCCCCTTCGCACGCGCCGTGCGGATGTAGTCCTCCGCCATCGTCTCGATCAGGCTGCCGCGCAGGAGCCGGGCGTAGAACGCTGCGAAGCTGGCCGCCAGCACGGTCCACGGCAGGATCAGCGACGTGAACCAGGCCCACGGGTCCTGGGCGATCGGCGTGTAGCTGCCCGCGCCGGGGAAGATCTTGAACTTGCCGATGTCGTCGGCGAACAGGTAGAGGGCGACCAGGCCGAGCCAGTAGACCGGCGCCGAGATCGCCACCAGCGCGCCGGTCATCGTGACCCGGTCGATCAGCTTGCCGCGCCGCACCGCCGAGATCGTGCCGATCACGAGGCCGACAAGGAGCCACAGCACCGCGGCGCCGATGGCCAGCGACGCCGTCGGGCCGACGGCGTCGAAGATCTGCTTGCGGACCGGCGAGTTGTAGTGGTAGCTGCGCCCGAAGTCGAAGTGCAGCACCAGCGCCTTCATGTAGCGCCCGTACTGCACGTACCACGGCTGGTCGAGGCCGAGGGCGTGCCTGATCTGCTCGACCTGCTGCGGGTTCGGGTTCCTGCCCGCGCGAAGCTGTGCCGGGTCGGCGCTCGGGAACGTGTAGAAGACGACGAAGGTGAGGGCGCTCACCAGGAACAGCAGGACCACCGCCCACAGCAGGCGCCTGACGATGTAGCGGCCCATCAGGCCGCGCCCGTCACTTCTTCAGCGCGCTGAACGCCAGATCCCACTCACCCGAGTTGAACTTGCTCGGAACGCCCTGCACGTCGGACGACTCGAGCCCGACGTTGTTGTCCCACAGCCAGGCGACGAAGTAGGACTGGTCGGTCACCTGCTTGTCGAGCTGGCCCCACGCCTTGTTGGACGCCGCGGGGTCGGTGATCGTGATCGCCTTGTCGATCGCGGCGTTCAGCTTCGGGTCGTTGACCATCGCGCTGTTCACGTTGCCGGAGGCGGTGATGTTCTTCCCGCTGAACAGCGGCGCGATCATGCTCTGGGCCGAGAAGAAGTCAGGCCCCCAGCCCATGGTCGGGCAGATCCCGACCTTGGCCTTCGGGAACTGGCAGAACTTCGACAGCATCGTGGCGTGCGGGACCTCCTTGAGGTTCAGCTTGATCCCGATCTTCGCCACCTGGGCCTGGAACGCCTCGGCCGTCTCCTTGGCCGGCGACTCGTCGTCGGCCACGGTGAGGATCGCGGGCCCGTGGTACATGCCGTCCTTGTAGCCCGCGGCCTTCATGTACTTCTGCGCGACGGCCAGGTTGGAGGTCGGGCTCGACGTGAAGTCGAAGCCCGGACCCTTCACGCCGCCGCCGTCCTCGAAGCCGCCCGTGTTCGGGGCGATGAAGTGCGTGGCCACCGTGCCGAGCGTCGGCCCGCCGCGCGTCTGCCGGAGGGCGTTGCGGTCGATCACGGCGCTGATCGCGCGCCGCACGTTCACGTTGTCGAGCGGCTTGACCTGGGTGTTGAGCGAGATGTAGCGGTTGCCCTGGCTCGAGGTGATCGACAGCTGGTCGCGGCGCGACTGGAGCGCCGACTTGAGCACCGCCACCGGCGGGGCCGCGTAGTCGCCACTGAGGAGGCCCTTGCCGGTGAGCGTCTTGCGAGCTGCCACCGAGGCGTCGAAGCCGCCCTTCACCTCGATCCGGTCGTAGTACGCGGGCCGGTAATCGCTCGCCCCGTCCCAGTTCGGGTTGCGCACGAGCGTGAGGGTCTTGCCGGCCTCGTAGCCGGTCACGTTGCCCTTGCCGTCGTTCGTGATCATGTACGGACCCGTGAACACGGCGTGCTCGCCGTACGTCGAGGTCTTGCCCTTGTCGTACTTGGCCGCGTAGTCCTTCGGGACCGGCGTCGTGCACGGCTCGCCGAGCGCGCCGCCCGTCGCGAGCACGCCGATCGGACGCTTGGTCTTGATCACGAGGGTGGTGTCGTCGGGCGCGGTGATCCCCGTGATCTCCTTCGCCTTCCCGCTCTTGAACTCGTCGACGCCGACGATCTCGGAGTAGTAGAGGTTGGCGTAGCCGTTGCCGACCTGCGGCAGGAAGCAGCGCTCGAGCGCGTACTTGATGTCGGCCGCCTTGACGGTCCGCGTCTGCAGCGGGGCGCTGTACCTGATGCCCGGCCGCAGCTTGATCGTGAGCGTCTTGCCGCCGTCGCTGGCCTGCGGCAGCGCGAGCGCCAGGTCGGGCGTGGGCGTGTCCTCGCTCGGCTTCCACCCGTACAGCTGCCGCTGGGTGATGCCCAGCTCCTTCGTGTCCGTCTGGTAGTACCAGTAGCCGGGATCGAGGCTGTCGACGCCGCCCGCGGTGTTGAGGATCTGGACGGTCCCGCCGTGCTGCGCCTTCCCCGAGCTTCCGCAGCCCGCCACGACCAGCGCCAGCACCGCAAGCGCGGCGACTACGGTCCACGAAAGGCGTTGCATCTCTCCCCTTCTCCGTTTAGCCGAAATCTTGGCTTCTCAGTACATCAACTTTCACGATTTCCCTGCCTTGGGGTTCAGGGCGTCCTGCAGTCCGTCGCCGAGCAGGTTGAACGCGAGGACGGTCAGGAGCAGCGCCATGCCCGGGAAGACCATGTACCACCAGGCCGTGTCGAAGATCTCGGACGCCTTGGCGAGCATCTTCCCCCAGCTCGGGTCCGGCGGCTGCACGCCGACGCCGAGGAACGACAGCGCGGCCTCGAACAGGATGTTGGTGGGGATGATCAGCGTGCTGTACACGATGATCGGAGCCACGAGGTTGGGCAGGATCTCGCGGAAGACGATCCGGGCGTCCGAGGCACCGATCGCGCGCGCCGCCTCGACGAACTCCTTCTCGCGCAGCGACAGCACCTGGCCGCGGATGATGCGCGCGATGTAGGTCCAGTTGACGAACGCGATGATGAACACCACCACGCTCAGGCCCGGCTTGAGGAGGCCGCCGAGACAGCCGTGGCCCAGCGAGCACGACGCCCCGATGCCGAGCCCGAGCAGCAGGATCGGGAACGCCAGGAGGACGTCGATCACGCGCGAGAGCGCGGTGTCGACCCAGCCGCGGAAGTAGCCCGCGATCATCCCGACCGTCACGCCGATGGCCACCGAGAGCGCCGTCGCGAGGATCGCGATCTCGAGCGAGACGCGCGCGCCGTAGACGACGCGGCTGAAGAGGTCGCGGCCCAGCTCGTCGCACCCGAAGAGGTTGGCGCTGCTGGGGCCCTTCGGCGTGCCGAACGAGTCGAGGCACTTCGGGTCCGGGTTGTTCGGCGGGCGCGCGCCCACGAGCTTGACCACGAACGGCGCGAAGATGGCGACGAGCACGAGGAACACGATGAAGGCGAGCGCCCCCATCGCCACGCGGTCGTGCCGCAGCCGCCTCCAGAACAGCTGCAACGGCGAGCGGGCAGCGATCTCGGGCTGCGACTCGAGGATCTCGAGCGGCGCCTCGCGGGCGAAGTCGACGCCGCCGGTCAGCGCGCCACCCCGGATCGACCGAGCCCGCGGCCTCTAGCCGAGCTGGGTGCGCATGCGCTCGAGTGAGCGCCGGATGAGCCGCGAGACATGCATCTGAGAGATGCCCACCTTCTCGGCGATCTGCGTCTGAGTGAGCCCATCCTCGAACCGCATGCGAAGTATCTCGCGCTCCCGCTCCGGGAGCGCCGCGAGGGCCGGCTCGAGCGAGGCACGATCCTCCGTTCGGTCGAACTCGGCGTCGTCCTCCCCGATCGTCTCCATCGGATCGAGCTCGTCCTCGCCGGACGGGCCGGCCGACAGCGACAGCGGCGAGTAGGCCGAGCCGGCCTCGAGCGCCTCCAGCACCTGCTCGGTGCTCGTCTCGAACTCGGCGGCGATCTCGGCGATGCTCGGCGAGCGGCCGAGCTTCGAGGTGAGCCGCTCGATCGTCGGGCCCATCTTGCCGTTCAGCTCCTGCAGCGCGCGCGGTACGCGGATCGCCCAGCCCTTGTCGCGGAAGTGGCGCTTGATCTCGCCGACGACGTTGGGCGTCGCGTAGGTGGTCAGGGCCACCTCGCGCGACAGCTCGTAGCGGTCGATCGCCTTGATCAGCCCGATCGCGCCGACCTGCTCGATGTCCTCGAGCGACTCGCCGCGGCCGGCGTAGCGGCGCGCGAGCGAGCGGACGAGCGGCAGGTGCCGCTCCACGAGCATCTCGCGCGCCGAGGGGTCGCCGCCCTCGTGGTAGCGCTTGAGGAGCTCGCGGTCGGACTCGCCCGTCTGCTTGACCTGCGTCATCGGCGACTCATCCGGTGCGCACCGATTTCTCGAGCCGGACCACTAGCTTGCCGTCGGCGACCTCCTCGACGCCGTAGGAGTCGACGACGGTCGACAGGATGCGCGGCAGCGTGAGCACGCCCGGCGGCGGCTCCGGCCCCTGGAGCGCCTCGGCGAGCGCGGTGTCGCGCAGCGGTCCGATGCGCGTGCGCACGCCGTTGTCGTGGATCTCGAACGACAGGGTGACCGGGTTCTGCGGGTCGCCCTCGGCCAGCAGCCGCTCGACCGCCAGCTGGAGGTCGTCGAGCTGGTCGAACCCGAGGTCGAGCCGATCCGCGATGCCGCCCAGCACCATCCGGATGACCGCCTCCCACGCCGGGCCCACCGGGGCGATCAACTCGATGCGATCAGACGGCAAGGGGCTCCTCCTTGGCTGTGGACTGGGGTCGAATCGTCGCGGCGCCGACCACCTCGTCGCCGCGCATGAGGCACGCCACCTGACCGGGCGCGACGCCCTGGACCGGTTCGGCGAGCGTCAGCGTGAGGCGCCGGTGGCGACCGGGTCCGGCATCCTCCTCCACGCGCGTCCGGACCGGGCGCGAGCGGTAGCGGAGCTTCACGGTGTCGACCTCGGCGGCCGGCCGGTGCAGCGTGGCGCCCGCCACCTCGACGCGTGTGACGTCGAGCGCGCTGCGCGGGCCGACGACCACGCGTCCGCGGCGCGGGTCCTTGCGGACCACGTAGAGCGGCTCGCCGGACGCGACGCCCAGGCCGCGGCGCTGCCCGACGGTGAACAGGTGGTGGCCGCCGTGCGTGCCGAGCCGGCGCCCGGCGAGGTCCACGACCTCGCCGGGGCTCGCGCCGCCGCCGTGGCGCGCGAGGAAGTCGGGGCCGCTCGTGCCGGCGAGGAAGCACAGGTCCTGGCTCTCCGGCCGCTCGGCCACCGGCAGCCGTGCGGCGCGCGCCAGCTCGCGGACGCGCGGCTTGGTCAGCTCGCCGAGCGGGAACTCGAGGCGGTCGAGGATCGATGGCGAGAGGCGGGCGAGCATGTAGGACTGGTCCTTCGCGGGATCGGCCGCGCGGCGCACGAGCTTGCCGCCGGAGTCGCCGGCCAGGCGCGCGTAGTGGCCGGTGGCGAGGCGCGCGGCGCCGAGCCGGTCGGCGAGCG
>JBJMLK010000016.1:0-9838 GCA_045805345.1 Thermoleophilaceae bacterium
AGTTCCAGCACCACGAGGTCGGCTCGGCCGGCCAGGCGGAGATCAACGTCCGCTTCAACACGCTGCTGAAGATGGGCGACCACCTCCAGCTCCAGAAGTACGTGGTCAAGAACGTGGCGCGCGCCGCCGGCAAGACGGCCACGTTCATGCCCAAGCCGCTATTCGAGGAGAACGGGTCGGGCATGCACGTGCACCAGTCGCTGTCGAAGGGCGGCGAGAACGTGATGTACGACTTCCAGGGCTACGGCCAGCTCTCGCGCGAGGCGCTCAACTACATCGGCGGCATCCTCCGGCACGGGAAGGCGCTGATGGCGTTCTGCGCGCCGACCACCAACTCGTACCGGCGCCTGGTGCCCGGCTACGAGGCGCCGGTCAACCTCGTGTACTCGCAGCGCAACCGCTCGGCCGCGGTGCGGATCCCGGTCTACTCGGCGTCGCCCAAGGCCAAGCGGCTGGAGTTCCGCCCGCCCGACCCGACGGCCAACCCGTACCTGGCGTTCTCGGCGCTGCTGATGGCGGGCCTCGACGGCATCCAGAACCGGATCGACCCCGGCGCGCCCGTCGACGTCGACCTGTTCGAGCTGCCGCCGGAGGAGCTGGCGAAGATCAACCACGTGCCGGGCTCGCTCGAGGAGGCGCTGGACGCGCTCGAGGAGGACCACCAGTTCCTGCTCAAGGGCGGCGTGTTCACCGAGGACCTGATCCGCACGTGGATCGACTACAAGCGGGCCGAGGAGGCCGACCAGGTGCGGCTGCGCCCGCACCCGTGGGAGTTCGCGCTGTACTACGACGCCTGAGGGCCGCGACCTACAGCGCGACCGTTATCCGGCCGGCGCCGGTCACCTGGACCTCCAGCCGGGTCGCGGCCGCCGGGACGGCGGTCGCGAAGCAGGCGTAGCCGGACGCGTAGCGGCCACGGTCGGAGAACATGGACGCGCCCTCCGCGCCGCGGTAACGCGTGCCGGCGTCGTCCTCGAGCGCGACCGGGTCGCCGAAGCCGAAGAACTCCTCGTCGTCGAGCTCGGCTAGGTCTTCGGGGTCGTCGTCGAGGAACTCGTTGCGCGAGAGTCGCGACCACAGGGCAGCCGCGTCCGGGCCGCCGGCGGTGGCGCTCATGTGCCAGTTCACGACCGTCCCGCCCTCGTAGAGCTCGACGAAGGTCACCCGCATCCCGGACTCGCGCGCCGCGGGGCCCAGCACGGCCCGGACGAAGCGCGAGTCGTCGAACTCCCGCTGGGCTCCGAAGTCGTCCCCCGCGTCGCCGATCGGCAAGCGAAGCGGGGCGAGCGAGGGCTCGGCATCGGACGGCTGGATCGCCCTGGCGCCGATCAGCGCGTTGATCGCCGTCACCACGTCGCCGCCGGCACGGTCAAGCTCCTCCAGATGCGCTAGCGCGCGACGGCGGAGCTCGGGGTCCGGGTCGGTCCACGGCTCGCTCGCACGCTCGAACCGCGCGCGCCACTCGCCGGCCTCGTTGGCGTCCATCGCGCCGATCGCGACGCACGCCTCGAGCGCACGCGGCGCACGCTCGTCCGCCGGCCAGTCCCCCGCGAGCACGGGCGGCGGTCGGGTGGTGGCGAGCACGCCCGTCAGGTGGCGAATTGCCGCGTCGTGAAGTGCGTCGCTCACAGCGCGAGCTCCAGGCGCCCGCCGGGCACCTCGATCGCCAGGCGGGTGGCCGTGGGCGGCGCGGCGGGGGTGAATGTGGCCTGGCCGCGCAGGCGGTGGTCGTCCGATCTGTCGCCCCCTATGTCCTGTTCCTCGTAAGCCGTGCCGGCGTCGTCTGACACCGTGATCGGCTCCGGGAAGTTCTGGGCCGTCCATCTCACCACGATGCCGCCGGGGTACAGCTCGGCGGCCAGCAAGCGGAAGCCGCCGGCCTCCTCGGTGGGGCCCAGCACCACGCGGCGCAGGTCCCCCGCGCCGATGTCGGGCAGCTCCTCGTCGTCCCAGGGCTCGTCATCCACGGCAAGGCGCTCGACGGCGTCGTGCATCGTGAGCAGCCCGATCCCCGCGAACGCGTTGAGCGCGGCCGACGCCGCCTCGTCATCGTCGCGAACCGACTCGAGGTAGCGCTCGGCGCGCCCGCGGAGCTCGTCGTCGGGCTCGACCCGGGGCGGGCCGGCCCCCTCGTCGAACCTGCGCCACCACGCCGACGCCTCGTCGGGATCCAGGAGACCGACCGCCGCGAGGGTGCCGACCTGCGCGGCGAAGTGCTCTCGCGGGTCGAACCCGCCCGCGGTGACGATCCCGAGGCCCGGCACGCCGCCGTGCCATTTCGCCCGCTCGACGAGCAGGTGGTCCTCGGCGTGCGCGCGGCCCATGGCTCTTGAGCATAAGATGCCCGCCGTGGCTATTGGACTCCTCTTCGAGCTGCCGGGAATGACCCGCGAGCAGTACGACGGGATGATCGAGCAGAGCGGCCTCGCCGACCGGCTGCCCCCGGGACAGATCTCGCACGTGGCGGGCCCGATGGACGGCGGCTGGCGAGTGATCGACGTGTGGGAGTCGCGCGAGCACTTCGACCGCTTCGCGGAGGAGACGCTCGCGCCCCTGATGGGCGGCCAGGCGCCCCAGCCGGAGCAGTTCGAAGTGCACGCGTACCGCGTCTAACCCTCAACCTGCCTAAAGGGGGTCTGACCCCGTCGAGGGTGGTCGAGGGTCTTGACACGGGACGCGGGCTGGACGAGGCTGGACATACCCCGACCCTCTGGAGACTTCATGACCGACCAGGCTGTGGTTTCAGCAGCTGCCCAGGAGCTCGCGACCGGGTTCGCCGGCGAGCTGATCCAGCCCGACGACGCCGCCTACGACGAGGCGCGCGCCGTCTGGAACGGAATGTTCGACCGCCGGCCGGCGCTGATCGCGCGCTGCTCGAGCGTGGCGGACGTGCAGGCCGCCGTGAGCTTCGCGCGCGATAACGACCTGACCGTGGCCGTACGCGGCGGCGGGCACTCCGCGTCCGGGCACGGCACCTGCGACGACGGGGTCGTGATCGACCTGGCCGGCATGAAGGCGATCGACGTCGACCCCGTGGCCCAGACGGCGCGCGCCGAGGGCGGCGTCACCTGGGGCGAGTTCGACGCCGCGACGCAGGAGCACAACCTCGCGGTGACGGGCGGCCGCTTCTCGACCACCGGCATCGCGGGGCTGACGCTCGGCAGCGGCAGCGGCTGGCTCGAGCGCAAGTGCGGCCTGACCGCCGACAACCTGCTGTCGGTCGACATGGTCACGGCCGACGGCGCCGCGATCAGCGTGAGCGCCGACGAGAACCCCGAGCTGTTCTGGGGCATTCGCGGCGGCGGCGGCAACTTCGGCGTCGTGACCTCGTTCACCTACCGGCTCCACGACGTCGGCCCGCTCGTCTACGGCGGCCTGATGGCGGCCCCGCCGGAGCGCGCGGCCGAGACGCTCCGCTTCCTCCGCGAGTGGTTCGAGGACGCGCCGGAGGACCTCGGCGGGGCAATGGCGCTGATGAGCGCACCGCCCGAGCCGTTCGTGCCTCAGGAGATGCACTTCCAGCCGGCCGTCGGGATGGTGATCTGCTGGACCGGCGACCTCGAGGAGGGCGAGCGCGTGGTGGCTCCGCTGCGCGAGGTCATGCAGCCGGCGGTGGACATGGTCCAGCCGATGCCGTACGCGGCGCTCCAGAGCATGCTCGACGCGGGCGGGCCGAAGGGGATCAACGCCTACATGAAGGCAGAGTTCATGACCGAGCTGGACGACGACGCGATCGAGAAGCTCGTCAGCCACGGCAACGCTCGCCCCGGCCCGATGACCCAGCTGCTGATCGAGCCGATGGGCGGCGCGATCGGGCATGTGTCCGAGCACGAGACGGCGCTCGGCCGCCGCGACGTGAAGTGGTGCTTCCACGCGCTGGCCATGTGGATGGACGACGACCAGGACACGGCCGACGCCCACGTGGCGTGGGCGCGCGAGCTGGCAGAGGACATGGGGCCGCACACCACCGATGGGGTGTACCTCAACTTCACGTCCGACGAGGGCGACGCCCGCGTGCGCTCGACCTACGGACCGGAGAAGTACGCGCGGCTCGTGGCGCTGAAGGACCGCTACGACCCGGGCAACCTGTTCCGGCTGAACCAGAACATCAGGCCGAGCGGCGCGGCCGTCGCGTAGCGCTCAGCTCCGCCCGGCGCGGTCGAGGGGGCCGCGCCGGGAGGGGGCAGCAAAGCGCGTGCGAGCGGATCCGTCCTGACTTTGCCTCGCCTAGCCAGGTCTATCCAGGACGGATGGGTCTGAAGCCGCGCGGCTAGACCGGCGTGCGCGCGAGGATCAGGTCGGCCAGCGCGTCGGCCAGCTCGTCGCAGCGCGTCGCGCGGGGGTCGAAGCTGCCCGCGATCGCCGCCACCTCGTCGTGAGCGAGGCCGAAGTCGCGCCCGGCCTTCAGGATCGCCATGTAGCGCAGGACCTCGTTGCCGCTTCCGGTTGGCGCCTCCATACGACGTTCGTACCCGAAGGGAAGCTCGCCGACACTCGCGCGTCCAACCTTGATCCCCGGCCGTCGTTGCAGCCGTAGGGGATGGATGCGCGAGCAACTACCTGAGGTGGGCTGTGGCGGGGTGCGGCGGGAAGTCGCCGCGCAGGCACTCGACCACCACCCGGTCGCAGCGCCGGCCGTACGCCCACTCGGCGTCGCGCTCGACGCCCACGACCCGCGCGCCCACGAGCGCGGCGGTCCTCTCGACCGCTCGCACCACGGCGTCGTTCACGCTCAGGTAGCGGATCGTGATCCGGTGCAGCCCGAGCGCGTCGAACGCGTACGCGTAGACGAGCAGGATCGCCTCGGTGCCGAGCCCGCGGCCGCGGTCGGCCGGGTCGGGGATCGCCGCCGCCACCTCGCCGGACCCGCGCGGCCAGTCGATCCGGCTGAGCCCGGCCTCGCCGACGAAGAGGCCGCCGTCGACCGCGTGGATGTCGAACGGGACGATCAGCCCCTCCCCCGCCGCCTCCCAGAGCCATTCACGGTGCTCGCGGGTCATCGGCGGCTTGAAGATCGCCGCCGCCCCGCCGGTCTGGAACGCCGCCGCCATCGCGATGCGCGGGTCGTCGTAGCGGTCCCAGCGGTCCACGAAGTCCTGACGCTTCGGCGTGACGAGCCCCACCAGCTCGCCCCGCACCAGCCATTCGGGGCGCGATTGCGTCGGTTCGCCCTTCCCCCCCATCCGTCGGAAGATCGCATACCTGGCGTGCTCGCGCACCTGCGGATGGGTAACTCAACTTATGTTGAGCGAACAGGGCCGTCGCAGTGGTTGTGGGATGGCCGCTGACGCGGGCGCCCGCTCCGCCACCGTGATCGGCCGCTGGGGCGACGACACCGCTCTCGTCCGCGCCGCCGACGGCGAGACGATCGAGGTCCCCGTGCCCGAGCACCTGCGCGACAGCATCGACGTCGGCACGTCCGTGACCCTGCTTCCCGAGGGCGACGTGGACTGGGAAGACTCTCCCGCCGAGGAACCCACCGGCTAGCCGCGGGCATACTGAGAGCCATGACGATGCGCACCGAGCCGCTGCGCGTCGCGCTGGCGCAGATCAACACCACCGTCGGGGACATCGACGGCAACGCCGCCAAGGCCGCCGGCGCGATCGAGTCGGCGCGCGCCGACGGCGCCCACCTCGTAGTGCTGCCGGAGCTGGCGATCACCGGCTACCCGCCCGAGGACCTGCTGCTGAAGACCCATTTCGTGGATGCCGCCGGCGCGGCGGTGCGTGAGCTCGCCTCCGCGTGTCAGGGCATCGTGGCGCTGGTCGGTTTCCCCGAGGGCTCGGACGACGTCTACAACGCCGCCGCGGTGCTGGCCGACGGCGAGCTCGTGGCCGTCTACCGCAAGATGTTCCTGCCGAACTACGGCGTGTTCGACGAGCACCGCTACTTCCGCTCCGGCACCGAGTCGGCGCTGATCGAGCTGAACGGCGCGACGATCGGGATCACGATCTGCGAGGACATCTGGGAGCCGGGACCTCCCGCCAGCTCCGAGGCGCTGGCCGGCGCGCAGGTGATCGTGAACCTGAGCGCCTCCCCCTACCACGCCGGCAAGCCGCGCGACCGCGAGCAGATGCTCGTCCAGCGTGCGCGCGACAACCTCGCGGCCGTGGTCTTCTGCAACCTCGTCGGCGGCCAGGACGAGCTGGTCTTCGACGGCCGCAGCGTGGCGATCGACCAGGACGGCGCGATCCTCGCGCGCGCGCCGCAGTTCGAGGAGGCGACCGTGCTGTGCGAGATCGACCCCGGGGCCGTGGCGGCCGCCCGGCTGCGCGACACGCGCCACCGCGCGGCGGTCGTCCGCGGGCGCGAGGGCGAGGAGCCGCCGTGCCGGATGCTCGCCAGGCTGCGGGCGGAGCCGGCCGCGGGCTCCGCCAATGGCTCCGGCGACGACGGCGACGTCGGTGGCCCGGTCGCCGAGCCGCTCGGACCGGAGGCCGAGGTCTACGCCGCCCTGATCACCGGGCTGCGCGACTACGTGGACAAGAACGGCTTCGCGCGGGTGGTGATCGCGCTCTCGGGCGGCATCGACTCGGCGATGGTGGCGCTGCTTGCGGTCGACGCCCTCGGAGCGGATCGCGTGGTCTGCGTGACGATGCCGTCGCCGTACTCGTCGGAGGGCACGAAGGGGGACGCCCGCGCGATCGCCGCAAACCTGGGCACCGAGCTGATCGAGCTGCCGATCGAGCCGCTGATGCACGCCTACGACGAGGCGCTCGCCGAGGCGTTCGCGGGCCTCGAGCCCGACCTTACCGAGGAGAACCTGCAGGCCCGCGCGCGCGGCAACCTCGTGATGGCGCTGTCGAACAAGTTCGGCTGGCTCGTGCTGACGACCGGCAACAAGTCCGAGCTCTCCGTCGGCTACGCGACCCTCTACGGCGACATGGCTGGCGGCTTCGGCGTGCTCAAGGACGTGTACAAGGGCTGGGTGTTCCGGCTGGTGCGCTGGCGCAACGAGGGCGCCGGGCGCGACCTGGTGCCGGCCTCCGTGCTGGACCGCCCGCCGTCGGCGGAGCTGCGCGCCGAGCAGCTCGACGAGGACTCGCTGCCGCCGTACGAGGTGCTCGACGCGATCCTCGAGGGCTATGTGGAGGGCGACCTGGACGCCGAGCAGCTGGTCCGCCGGGGGCTCCCGCGACACGAGGTGGAGCGCGTGATCCGCATGGTCGACCTGGCCGAGTACAAGCGCCGTCAGGCGCCGCCCGGCATCAAGATCTCCACCCGCGCGTTCGGCCGCGACCGGCGGCTGCCGATCACGAATCGCTTCAACCGCTAGGCGGCTCAGCCGGGGCGCGGGCGCACCGCGACCGTGACGCGAGAGACGGCGCACAGCCGGCCCTCGTCGTCGGTGATGTCGGCCTCCCAGATCCACGTCGTACGCCCGCGGTGGCGTCGACGGGCCTCCACGTGCACGTGGCCCTCCGTGATCGGGCGCATGAAGCTCGTGTGGTTCGAGAGCCCCATCGCGATCATCCCGTCGTCCCAGACGCCGTTTCCGGTCGCCTGTGAGCAGAGGGCCTCGGCCAGGCCGCACAGCGCACCACCATGCACGAGGCCCCACGGCTGCTTGAGCCTGTTCTCGACCGGCGCCCGGCCGCGGGCCGTCTCGTCGGTGATCTCGAGGGTCTCGAAACCGAGGGTCCCGTCGAACGACTCCTCGTACGAAATGACCATTGCCTGCTCGGGTCCCACGCGCCGCAGGTTAACCTTTCGCCCGCCGTGGCGACCTTGGATCAACTTGCCGCCGAGCAGCGGGCAATCATCGAGCTGGTCGTTCAGCGCGGCCGCTCCTACGACGACCTGGCCGGCATGCTTGCGATGCCGGAGCAGCGCGTGCGCCAGCTCGCGCGCGAGGCGCTGATCGAGCTCGCGCCCGTGAGCGCCAAGCGCGTCGACGACGACCGCCGCGGCCAGCTGGCCGACTACGTGCTGGGCCAGCAGTCGGGCGCCGAGCAGATCGCCACCCATACGCACCTCCGCCGCTCCGAGGCCGGCCGCGCCTGGACCTCGTCGCTCGTCGACTCGCTCGCCGGCCTCTACCCCGACGGGCCGCCCGACATCCCCGAGGCCGAGGCCGACGTCGAGGAGCCGCCGCGCAGGCGCGAGCGTGAGCGCGAACGGCCCCGCGAGCGGGACCGCGAACGCGACCGCCCGCGCGATCGCGACCGCGAGCGCATCCGTGCCGAGCGCGCCCCGCTGCGCGAGCGCGGGGACCGCGCCGAGCGGCGTCCCCTGCGCGAGCGCCCTGGACGACCCGAGCGCCCGCCGCGCCGCGAGCCGCGCCGCGCTCCCCTCCGCCCCGCGCTCTCGCCCGAGGCCCAGAGGGCCGTGCGCCGCCGCCGTCTCGTGGCCATCCTCGGCGCGGTCCTGCTGATCGGCGGGATCGTGGCGGGCATCCTCCTGATCACGGGCGGGAGCGACGAGAAGAACGGGAAGGCGACGCCGGCGGCCGGCCGCGTGCGGATCGTCGGCGAGCTGCTGCTGAACCCGCTGAAGGCCGGCACCAGCACCGACCAGGGCGTCGGCATCGTCGACGTCCGCGGCGGCAAGCCCGAGCTGATCGTGCAGGCCAAGCTCGACCCCACCACCCAACGGCAGGCCTACGGCGTGTGGCTCTACAACAGCCGCACCAGCAACGCGTCGCTTGGGGCCCAGGTGACCGACCCGAACGGCAACCTCAAGGGCCGCGGTCCGCTGCCGCCCAACTGGCGCGACTACAAGTACATCGACGTCTCGGTCCAGGCGATCCCCGACCCGACGTGCGCTCGCAACCCCCAGTGCCTGCGCGCGATCCAGGCCCACAGCGGGAAGTCCGTGCTGCGCGGCGCGATAGCCGACATGCGCGGCCCGAACCAGGCGGTGCCCGGCGGGTCCGGCGCCACTCCCGGCGGGTCCGGCGCCACTCCCGGCGCGTCCGGCGCCACTCCGCCGCCCACCACCACGCCGACGCCGTAGCGAGCCGCGCCCCGCGCGGCGCGCGGCGCTGCCCAGCGCTAAGGGATCAGCTTGCCGGGATTCATGATCCCGCGCGGGTCGAGGCGCTCCTTTGCGGCCCGGAGCAGCTCCACGCCCAGCTCGCCCACCTCGGCGCGCATCCACGGCAGGTGGTCGCGGCCGATCGCGTGGTGGTGCGTGATCGTGCCGCCGTTGGCCACGATCGCGTTCGACGCCGCCTCCTTGGCGGACCGCCACTGGTCGAGCTCACGGCCGGGGAGCGCCCGCGCCATGAACGTGAAGTAGAGCGACGCGCCCGCGGGGTAGAGGTGCGACACGTGGCAGCCCACCAGCGGCGGCGTCCCGTGCCCGCGCAGCGACTCCTGGAGCGCCCGCCTGACCGCATCGTGCAGCCCCTGCAGGCGGCTCCACGTGGTGGCGGTCTCGAGCGTCTCCGCGAGGATCCCACGCCCGAGCAGGACGTCGCGCAGGTAGGGGCCGAGGTAGCGCGAGCGCAGCCACGAGCGGCCGGGCCGCGTGCCCAGCGCCAAGCCGCCGGCGGCCCGCAGCACCCGCGCGGCGTCGGCCGCCCGCCCGGCCACCTGTGCCTCCTCCCCCTCCCAGCCGACGATCACGATGCAGCCACGCCCGTGCCCCCGCGCGCGCAGGTACGCGCGGCCGGCGCGCTCGGCCAGCGAGCCGCTGCTCGACATGGCCATCGCCAGGCGCGTCTCCTCCTCGTCGGAGAGTCGCGCGACGTCGGGCGCCGCGTGCTCGTGCTCGAGCGCGCGGAAGGCGTCGCAGCCGGCGGCGAAGCTCTCGAACGACCAGCCCTCGTAGCGGCGCACGCGCGGCACCGGGCGCACGGCGAGCGTGGCCTCGGTGATCACGCCGAAGGCCCCC
>JBJMLK010000017.1:0-13804 GCA_045805345.1 Thermoleophilaceae bacterium
GTGGAGGGCGTGACCGTGCTCGGCATGAACCCGCCGGTGCTCTCGCCGTCGTCGCGCGTCATGAAGCGCGCCCTCGACATCGCCGGGTCGACGTTCCTGCTGCTCGTGACCGCGCCGCTCTTCGTCGTGATCGCGCTCGCCGTGAAGCTCGACTCGCGGGGGCCGGTGCTCTTCCGCCAGCGCCGCGTCGGCAGGGACGGCGGTCAGTTCCCGCTGCTCAAGTTCCGCACGATGTGCGAGGACGCCGAGGAGCGCGTCGAGGAGCTTCGGAAGTTCAGCAAGGACCCCCACTGGCTCCACCTCGAGAACGACCCCCGGCTGACGCGGGTGGGCCGAGTCCTCCGCCACCTGAGCCTCGACGAGCTGCCCCAGCTACTGAACGTCCTGCGCGGCGAGATGAGCCTCGTCGGCCCCCGACCGCTGGTCGAGGCCGAGGATCAGCGCGTGGGCGGCTGGGCGCGCAGCCGGCTCGACCTCACTCCCGGTATCACCGGGTCATGGCAGGTCCTCGGACGGACGAGCATCCCGTTCGAGGAGATGGTGAAGCTCGACTACCTCTACGTCACGAACTGGTCGCTATGGACGGACATCCGGTTGATCATGCGGACGCTCCCGGCCGTAGTCACGCGCCGCGGCGTCAACTGAGCGCCCGCCCACGGACGGCTGTTGCCGTGCGCGGCGGACGCGTGCGACCGCTCCTCGAGCGGCGCGGATCGCGGCTGGGCCTGACCACCGTGGCGCTCGCCTCGAGCGGCGCCACGACGCTGATCTTCCACCTGGTGCTCGCCCGACGGCTCGGCCCGCACGCGTTCGGCGAGCTCGCGCGCGTCTACGCGCTTGGCATGGCGGTCGCGCAGATCACGATGGCGAGCATCTCCCCCGCGCTCTCGTACGTGGTCGGCCACGGAGAGGACGACGCGCACCGGGCCGCGATGGCGCGCTCCGCGCTCCGGATCACCGGCGTCGCGTCCCTGTTCGTTGCGGTCCTCTACGTGCCGCTGGCTCTCGTGGGCTTCGCCCCGACCTCCACGACCTCGCTCGTGCTCGGGCCGCTCCTCGCCTTCATATACGCGCTCTACTTCGGCATGAAGCTCCAGCTCTTCGTGCTCGACAAGGTCACCTTCTACGCGGTCGCCGAGCTGGCCGTCGACGCCCTGTTCTTCGCCCTCCTCGCCCTCCTGGCCTGGACCAACCCGGCGATCGGCGTCCTCACGTTCGTGATCGCCTACGGGCTGTTCGTGATCGTGGTCGCCGGCAAGATCCGCGCCGGCGCCCCTCGGCGCGAGCCGATCGACATCCGCCGCCAGGTGGCGCGTTACGCGTCGCTGTCGTTCGTGGGGGCGTACTCCACGGTCGCGCGCTTCCCGCTGGTCGTCGGGCTGACCGGCATCCTGGCCAGCTCGGCGGCGGCCGGCAAGCTCGCGGCGATCTTCGCGATCGTCATGCCGCTGTTCCTGGTCCCGCAGGCCGCGTCGATGCTCACGTTCGCGACCGTCGCGCGCTCCAAGGGCAATGAGGAGCACGAGGCGGTCCGCCAGATGACCAGCGTCGTGACGGTCTTCTCCACGGCGGCTCTGCTCGTATGCGCGCTGTTCCCGCACGAGATCGTGCAGATCGTGTTCGGCAAGGAGTACCTGTCGGCGACGACTGCGTTCGTGATCGTCGCGATCGGGGTGGCGCCGCAGCTCGCGTCGCTCCCGGTCGGGAACGCGATCTCCGCGGAGGGCAACGTCGGCCTCAATGCCGCCATCGCAGCGCTCGGCGTGCCGGTGGCGGTGATCGGCTGCCTGATCGCGATCCCGCCGCTGGGCCTCGAGGGCGCGGCGATCGGCGTGACCGTGTCGCACGTCGCGATGGGCTGCGCGCTCCTCTACTTCGGCCACCGGCGCTTCCAGCTCAGCTTGCCGGACATGGGGTTCGCGCTCGTCGCGGTGACCCTCGGGATCCTGTCCGCCGCGCTGGACTTCCCGCTGCCGGTTCGCGTGGCGATCCTGTGCGCCGCGACCGGGGCGGTCGCCCTGCGGCTTCGTGCGGGCTACCTTGGACGCGAGTTCCTGAGGACGGAGCAGGCATGAACCTTCCACTCGTTCCACGAATGGGCGGCGCGCGCGACGTGCGCGTCAGCTCACCCGGTCAGCTCGCCGCCGCGGGCGCGATCGCGGCTGGGATGGGACTCCTCTCCGCGGCCACCGGGAGCGGGATGGTCGCGGCCGGGGCGCTGGGCGTGCTCGGCCTGGGCGCGATCGGCCTGGTGCGGCCGGCGGCGTTCCTGTCGGTCTTCCTGCTCACCCGCCCGGTGCTCGACAGCGCCACCGACAAGCACTTCAGCCTCGGCTTCGCGACGATCAACGCCGCCGGGCTCTTCGCGGTGATGCTGCTGGCGATCTTCGCGTTGACGGTCTCCACCAGCCGCTCGATCGTCTGGCCGCGCGCGACGGCCGCGCTGGCGATCGTGTTCGTGCTCAGCATCGGCGCGTTCTACTTCGCCAAGACCTCGTGGCTCGCTCCGTTCATGGGCAGCGGGCCGCTCGCCGAGCTGACCCGGGTCATGACGCTGGCCGCGATCTACCTTCTGGCGGCCAACGTGATGGGGTCGGTCGCGCGCGTGCGAGCGATCTTCATCGCCGTCGCGTTCGCGGCACTCATCCCGGCGCTGGTCGGGCTGCTCCAGGTCGCGCACGTGATCGGCGTGAGCTGCGACGTCTGCGCCGAGTCCACGCAGGAGCTCGGGCTGTCGCGGATCAACGGCACCTTCGTCGGCCCCAACCCGTTCGGCGACTACCTGGCGCTGGCGATCCTCGTGCTGGCCGCGCTCCCGCGAACGCTGCGCCTGCCACCGCGCGTCCGCCTCGGCCTGATCGGCGTGCTGACGGTCACGCTCGTCGCCACCTACAGCCGCGAGGCGTGGGCGATGGCGCTGATCGGCGTGGCGATCCTCTTCTGGCGCCGCCGCCGCGGCCTGATGATCGGCGTGGCCGTGGGGGTCTCCGCCGCCGTGCTCCTGGTCCCGACCATCCACGACCGCGTCATCCCGTCGAAGGAGACGAACGCCATCTCGCCCGACGGCGTCAACCAGTTCACCTCCTACGCGTGGCGCCTCGAGACGTGGCGGCTGGTGGGCCAGAAGATCAAGGCCAAGCCGATCCAGGGCTACGGCCTCGGGACCGAGGCCTATCTGCTGCCGCCGCTCGGCTCACCGGAGGGCACCAAGGGATACGAGCCGCACAACCTCGTGCTGACGACCTTGCTCGAGGGCGGCGTGGTGCTGCTCCTGGCCTACGTCTTCCTGTTCGTCGTGCTGCTGCGCCGGCTGCGCGCCCTGTCGCGCGTGCGATGGCCGCTGCAGGACCACGCGCGACTCCTGTTCGTACTCTGGATCCTCGTGATCATCGTCGGCCTCCTGGCCGGCAACACACTGTCCGAGACGGCGACGATGTTCGCCCTGTTCGCGCTCACCGGCGCGGTCGAGGGTGCGTACGCACGCCGAGGTCAAGCGGTCCCGGATGGACCGCGGAGCGAAAGCACTGGAGGTGCTGCAAGGTGAGGTTCACAGTCACGGGCGCGGCGGGGTTCATCGGATCCCACCTGGCGGAGCGGCTCCTCGCCGACGGCCACGAGGTGATCGCGATCGACTCGTTCACCGACTACTACGACCCGGCGCTCAAGGAGGAGAACGCCGCCGGCTTCGACGTGATCCGGCGCGACCTCGCGACGGACGAGCTGAGCGACCTGATCGGCGCGTGCGACGGCGTGTTCCACCTCGCGGCCCAGCCGGGCGTTCGCGCGAGCTGGGGCCAGTCGTTCGCCCTCTACACGGACCGGAACCTCCTCGCCACGCAGCGCGTGTTCGAGGCCGCCGCGGACGCGGGCGTCCGGGTGGCCTACGCCTCGTCGTCGTCGATCTACGGCGACGCCGAGGCCTACCCGACGACCGAGGACACGCCGCCGTCGCCGATCTCGCCGTACGGCGTGACCAAGCTCGCCACCGAGCAGCTGGCTCGCGCCTACGAGAGCAACTTCGGTCTCGATGTGGTCGTCCTGCGCTACTTCACGGTCTACGGACCGCGACAGCGCCCCGACATGGCGTTCACGCGCGTCGTGAACGCGCTGCGCGACGGCGCGCGGTTCGACGTCTACGGCGACGGCTCGCAGAGTCGCGACGTGACCTACGTGGGCGACGCCGTGTCGGCGACGGTCATGGCGCTCGAGCGCGCCCCGCGCGGCGCCGTCTACAACGTCGGCGGCGGCACCGAGGCGAGCCTCAACGACGTGATCGAGGCGCTCGAGTCGATCACCGGCGCACGCCTCGACGCGCGCTTCACCGACCGCGCCGCGGGCGACGTGAAGCGCACCGCGGCGGACACGAGCCGCCTCCGCGGCGAGGTCGGCTGGCGACCCGAGACGTCGCTCCAGGACGGGCTCGCGGCGCACTGGCGCTGGGCGTCCGAACGGGTCCCCGCAGTCCGCTAGCCGATGTGCGGAATCGCCGGAAAGGTCGACTGGGAGGGCGCGGTCGACGAGACCACGATCGCGCGGATGTGCGCCGCCATCGAGCACCGTGGGCCGGACTCGCGCGGGATCCATCTCGAGGACGGGGTCGGGATCGGCGCCCAGCGGCTCGCGATCATCGACCTGGCCCACGGCGACCAGCCGGTCACGAACGAGGACGGGTCGGTGGTGGTGGCCCTCAACGGGGAGATCTACAACTTCCAGGAGCTGCGCGAGCGGCTGCTCGCGAACGGCCACCGGTTCCGCTCCTACGTCGACACCGAGGTGCTCGCGCACCTATACGAGGAGCTGGGACCGGCGATGGTCCACGAGCTGCGCGGGATGTTCGCGTTCGCGGTCTGGGATGCGCGCGAGCGGCGGCTCTTCTGCGCGCGCGACCGGGCCGGCAAGAAGCCGCTCTTCTGGGCGCGGCGCGGCAGCCGCGTCTGGTTCGCGTCGGAGGTGCGCTCACTGCTCCAGGACCCGGACCTGGATGTCGGCGTCGACCCGCGCGCGATCGACGCGTACCTGTCGCTGCAGTACGTGCCGCACCCGCTGTCCGCGTTCAGCGGCGTGTCGAAGCTGCCGCCGGCGAGCACCATGGTGTTCGACGCGGCCGGCGAGCGCGTCGAGCGCTACTGGTCGCTCGACTTCGCCAAGCCGGCTGAGCGGATCGCGCGGCCCGAAGCCGAGGAGCGGCTGCGCGAGCTGATCCGCGAGGCGACACGCGTGCGCCTGGTGAGCGAGGTCCCGCTCGGGGCGTTCCTCTCCGGCGGCGTCGACTCGAGCGTCGTGGTCGCCGCGATGGCGGAGGCCACCTCGGTGCCGGTCCGCACGTTCTCGATCGGCTTCCGCGAGCGCGAGTTCGACGAGGTCCGCTATGCGCGGATGGTCGCCGAGCAGTTCGGCACCGACCACCACGAGTTCCAGGTCGAGCCCGAGGCGCTGTCGATCATGCCCAAGCTCGCGCGCCACTACGGCGAGCCCTACGCCGACCCGTCGGCGATCCCGAGCTTCTACCTCGCCGAATTGACGCGACAGCACGTGACCGTCGCGCTCAACGGCGATGGCGGCGACGAGAGCTTCGCCGGCTACTCCCGCTACCGCGCGATCCAGGCCGTGTCGCGCCTCGGCTGGAGCGCCGGTCCCATCGAGCGCGCCGGCCGCGCGATCGCCCGCCGACTCGGCGAGGGCGCGCGCGACAACAGCACCCGCAGCCGCATCAACCGGCTCGTCCGGGCGGCCGGGATGGCGCCCGCGGACCGCTACCTCACCTGGATGTCGCCGTTCGGCGCGGAGCGCCGCGCGTCGCTGCTCGCCGACGACTTCCGCGCCTCGCTCGACGGCTGGAGCTCGGCGGACGTGCTGCGGCGCCCCTGGGCGGCATCGGACGCCCCGAACCTGCTCGACACGATGCTCGACGTGGACGTGCAGACCTACCTGCCCGACAACCTGCTCGTGAAGATGGACATCGCGACGATGGCGAGCTCGCTCGAGGCGCGCTCGCCGTTCCTCGACCACCACGTGATGGAGTTCGCGGCGAGCCTTCCCGCCGAGTACAAGATCGAGCGCGGCGAGAAGAAGAGCATCCTGAAGTCGGCCTACCGCGACCTCCTGCCCCACGACGTCCTGTACCGGCCGAAGATGGGCTTCGGCGTTCCGCTCGCCCACTGGTTCCGTGGCGAGCTGCGCGACATGCCGTCCGAGGTGCTGCTCGACCCGGGCGCTCTCGACCGCGGCTATTTCCGCCGCGCGGAGGTGGAGCGGCTGATCGCCGAGCACCGCGACGGCGCCGCCGATCACGCGCTGCGCCTCTGGGTGCTGCTCCAGCTCGAGATGTGGCACCGCGAGGTGGCCGATCCGGCGACGCGGCCCGCCGCCGCGGTCGCGGGAGCCCAGTAGGCGCGACGGCGCCGAAGAGCGACCCGGTGAGCCCCGCCGACGCGCTTGCCGCCGCCGACGCGCGCGCCGAGCTGGCGCCGAGCGAGCTGCCGCTGGCCACCGCGCGCCGCGTCGCGCCGGGCCGTGTGCTCGAGGTCGACGCCCTCCGCGGCCTGGCGGCGGCGAGCGTGGTGCTGTGGCACTCGTTCCTGATCTTCCCGCGCGTCGGTCCGGACACGCGCTCCGACGGCCTCACGGCGCTCAACGTCGTCAAGTACTCGCCGCTCCACGCCCTGTTCGCGGGCACGCAGGCGGTGGTCGTGTTCTTCGTGATCAGCGGCTTCGTGCTCGCCCTGCCTTTCGTGGGGCGCGGGCGGCCGCGCTACGGGCGCTTCCTGATCCGCCGCGTGACGCGCATCTGGCCGGCCTACGCGATCGCGTGCGGCGTCGCGTTCGGCGCGTACGCGCTGATCGGCGGCGGGCGCGTCCCGGCGCTCAGCTCGTGGTTCAACGGCGAGTGGCAGCACGCCGTCACGGCCACCGTCGCCGGCCAGCACCTCGCGCTAGTCGACCAGTTCGACACCGGCGCCTTCATCCCGGTGCTGTGGTCGCTCGTGCACGAGATGCGGATCTCGATCGTGTTCCCGCTGCTGGCCGTGGGCGTCCTGCTCGTGAGGCCCGCCTGGGCGCTGCTGGGCGCGGGCGCGCTGCTCGTCGCGGCCGTGAAGCTCGCGCCCGCCGGCGCGGGCGCCGGCGACTGGTCCGAGACGCTGCGCTGGGTCCCCTGCTTCGTGATCGGCATCCTGATCGCGCGCCACCGTCACGCGCTCGTCGACCGGATCGGCCTCATGCCGGGCCGCGGCCGCGTGGCGCTGGCGACGGCGTGCCTCCTGCTCTACACCTGGCACTGGTGGGTGCCCGGCAGCGGGCCGGCGCACAGGGACGACGTCGAGATCGCCGCTGTGACGCTCGGCGCGGCCGGCTGGCTCGTCCTGGCGATCGGCTCGGCGCGCGCGAGCGGTGCTCTCAGGCGGCCGCCGCTCCAGTTCCTCGGCCGGATCAGCTACAGCCTGTACCTCGTCCACGCGATCGTGATCCTGGCGCTCGTCCACCTGCTCTACGGCCACGTGACCGTCGTGCTGATCCTCCCGGCGGCGTGGGCGCTCTCGATCGGCCTCGCGGTGCTCGGGGAGAAGTACGTGGAGCGGCCGGGGATCGCGCTCGGACGCCGGCTGAGCCGCGCCTGACGCGGCTAGCGCAGACCGTCGTAGACGGCGAGGAGACGCTCGGCGATCCGGCGCTGGTCGAGCCACTCCGAGCGCGCCCGGCCGTCGCTGCGGGCGGGCGTCGCCAGGACCGCCACGAGGCCGTCCGCCAGCGCCTGCGGCGTGTCATCGCACACGCGCGATGGCTCCACGTCCGCGAGCAGCTCGCGAACGTCGCCGACGCCGGTCGACACGACCGGCAGGTCGCACATCAGCGCCTCCTTGACCACGTTGGGCGAGCCCTCGATGGCGGAGGTGAGCAGTAGGCAGTCGGACGCGTTCATCAGGAGCGGCATCTCCTCGGGCCGCGCCCCGTGCGCCACGTGGAGCCGGACGGGCACTCCGCGACGGCCCGCCTCCTCGCACGCCGCCACCGCCAGCGGGTGGCGCTTGCGCTCGACCGCGGGGTCGGCGCCGAAGAGCGCGACCCGTTCGTCCGGATCCCAGCCGAGCTCGGCGCGCGCTGCCGCTCTGTCGCCCGGCGCGAACAGCCGAGTGTCGACCCCGTTCGGCAGCACCGTGTTGCGCGACTGGACGCGTGCCGGCAGCCGCGTTTCGAGCTCGCGCGACTTCGTGATCGTCCGCGCCGCGCGCGGCGCGAGGAGGCGCAGCACCGCCGCGCGGATCCGCGACGCGCGCGACAGCGTCCCGTCGGGGCGCGGGGTCCCGAGCAGGTCGTCGCCGCTGAACGACACGACGCGCGGGCCGCGCAGGAAGAACAGGGCCGGCACGAGCGTCTCGCCGCCGTGGGCGTGCACGAGCCGGTAGCGGCGCCGGCCCAGGCTCAGCCGCAGCAGCCTGAGCGCGGCGGCGGGGTATGCGAGCGGCGACTCGAACCCGCGCACGAACAGCACGTCGCAGCGGAGCCCGGCGTCGATCAGCGAGCCCACCTGCCGCTTGACGAAGATGCCGTAGTTGGGCACCCCCGCGTGGGGCCACATGTTCGTGACGACGAGCGCGTCGGCGTCCGGGTCGCGGTGCTCGAGCGTGACGAGCGAGCGTGCGCGGTCCATCAGGCCGTGAGCGCGGCGGCGCCTGCGAGCGCCGTGTCCCCGCCCAGGAACTCGCGGTGCCAGAGCCCGAGGCTCAGGAGGCAGAAGAGCTGGCGCGTCATGTCGGCGCGGCCGCTCTTGTGGTCGTCGATCATCGCGCTCATCGCGCTCGGCTCGAACAGCGTCGCGCAGAGGCCCTCGGTGTCCAAGAGCGTGTCGCGCAAGAGCGGCTCGAGCTCGCCGCGCAGCCACTCGTTCATCGGCGTGGACCAGCCGCGCTCCTTGCGATAGACAATCTCGCGCGGCAGCCACTTCGCCATCGCCCGCTTGTGCAGGTACTTGCGCCGCAGCCGCCGCACCTTGACGGTGCCCGGCATCGACTCCGCGAGCGCGACCAGGTCGGGGTCGAGGAACGGCACGCGCAGCTCGATCGACGCCGCCATCGACATCTTGTCGGCGATCAGCAGGAGCTCGTCCGGCAGCCACAGGCGCGAGTCGACGTAGAGGGCCTGCTCGATCAGCGGTCGGTCCGCCACCTGGCGGCGGTGGCGCTCGACGGCCTCGACGGGGTCGGAGCCGGCGACGCGCGCCAGGATCTCCGGCCGGTAGAGCCCGCGCTTGGCGTCCTCGCCGAACAGCCGGTAGGCGCGCATCAGGAGGTCGACGTCCGCGCCGGCGCCAAGCGTGGTCAGCCCGCGGTTGGCGCGCGCCCCCAGCCGGCCCAGCGGCAGCTTCGCGGCCGCCCGCGCCGCGGGCGCGAGCGGACGGAAGGTCTGCGCGAGCGCGATTCCCACGTAGCGCCAGTAGCCGCCCATGAGCTCGTCCGCGCCCTGGCCCGAGAGCCCCACCGGCACCTCGGGACGCATCATGTCCGACACGTAGTGCACGGCCAGGGCGCTGGAGGTGCCGACCGGCTCCTCGAGCATCGAGTACGACTCGGGCAGGCGCCGCAGGTAGTCCGCCGTCGGCACCACGAGCGACTGGTGCTGGGTCCCGAACAGCTCGGCGGTCTGCTCGGCGAGGCGCGTCTCGTCGGCGTCGCCGCCCTCGGTGAAGCCGACCGTGAACGTGCGCACGTGGCGCGAGTGCTTGGACATCACCGCCGTGACGGCGCCCGAGTCCACCCCGCCGCTCAGCATCACGCCGATCGGGCGGTCGCTCATCATCTGGCGCACGACCGCCTGCTCGAAGGCCTCCGAGTAGCGCTCGGCCAGCTCGTCGACCGACGCACCGGCCAGGTCGATCCGGTCGCTCTCCCAGTAGCGGCGCTCGCTCGCGCCGTCGCGCGAGGCCGTGAGGACGGTCGCGGGCGGGAGCTTGCGGATCCCGGCGAAGGGCGTGCCCGGTGAGGGGATGAAGCGGAACGTGAGGAAGCGGTCGATCGCCTCGAGGTCGAGCTCGCGCGGGACGCCGGGGTCCTGCAGGAGCGCGCGCAGCTCGGACGCGAACGCCAGCCTGCCGCTGCGCTCCGCCACGTAGAGCGGCTTGACCCCGAAGCGGTCGCGTCCGATCGTGAGCGTGCCCTCGCGGGAGTCCCAGATCGCGATCGCGAAGATGCCGTTGAGGCGCTCGAAGAGGCGGTCGCCCAGCTCCTCGTAGAGGTGCGGGATCACCTCGCCGTCGCTCCCCGACGCGAACCGGTGGCCACGCTCCGCAAGCCACGACCGGAGCTCGCCCTGGTTGTAGAGCTCGCCGTTGAAGACGACGGCGATGCGGCGATCCTCCGAGAACAGCGGCTGGTGGCCGTGCTCCGGGTCCATGATCGCGAGCCGCCGCATGCCGAGGGCGGCGTGGCCGTCGGCGTGGTGGCCCTCGCCGTCGGGACCCCGGTGCACCAGCGCGCCGGTCATGGCGCGCACAACGTCCGCGTCGACGCCGCCTGCTCGGTCGTAGATGCCCGCGATTCCGCACATCGAGAAGCCTCCGCCTCAGGCCGCGGACGGCGCGCCCGCGAGCACCTGAAGGTAGCGGTCGCGGTTGCGCCGCCAGGAGTACGACTCGGCCCGCAGCGCGGCACGCTCGACCTTCGCCGCCGCCTCCTCGGGGTTGCGCGCCACCCACTCGAGCGCGCCGGCCAGCGAGGCCGCGTCGCCCGGCTCGAAGAAGGTCATCTCGTCGTCCGAGAAGTGGGCCGCGAGCGTGTCGAGGCGCGCCACCACCGCCGGGACGCCGAGCGCGACGTACTCGAACAGCTTTGACGACAGCGCGAAGCGGTTGAGGGTGGTGGGCCGGTTCGGAATCGCGCCGCAGCTCGCGCCGGAGACGCGCCGAAGCGCCTCCTCGATCGGCAGGTACCCGCCCGAGAACTCGATGCGGTCAGCCACGCCCCGGTCGCCGGCGAGCGCCCGCGCGTCGTCGAGGGCGTCGCCCGCGCCCAGCACCACGCCGCGCACGTCGGGCAGCCGCTCGGCCAGGAGCGCGATCGCCTCGACCACCAAATCGACGCCGTACCAGGCGGTGATCGTCCCGTGATAGGCGACCGTGAAGGTGCTGTCGCCGTCGCGCGCCGCCGCCGGTACCCCGTCCAGGGCGCGCGCCACGAGCGCGTCGTCGGGCGAGTTCATGACGATCGAGATCCTCTGCTCGTCGACCCCGTCCGCCACCAGCTCGCGGCCGTAGGGCTCGTGGACGGTCACGACCGCGTCGGCCAGCCCGCAGGCCGCTCGCTCCACCACGCGCAGCGCGCCCACCACCAGCCGGCGCTTGAGGCCCGGCTCGAAGCGCGCCTCCCACATGTGCGGCGAGAGGTCGTGGATGTCGAGCAGCACGCGCGCCCCGCGCAGCTTGGCGGGCAGCGCGGCGACGATCAGGAAGTCCGGCGGCGTGTGGACGTGCACGGCGCCTGGCGGCCGGCGGCGCAGCGCCACCGCCGCGGTGGCGAGCAGCGCGAAGGCGATGTACTCGAACACCAGCCTCAGCACGCCGGCGCCGCGAACGTGGGCGAGCGGCAGCCGCCGGACGGCGACTCCGTCCACCAGCTCGCGGGCGGGCTCCCCCTCCCCGCGGAGGCAGAGCACCTCCACGTCGTAGCCGGCCTCCAGCGCGGCCCGCGCCTCGCGCTGGACGCGTGGCTCGCCGACCGGGTAGTGCGCGTGCACGACCATGCAGACGCTCCGCGCGGACGAGGGCCGCGCCCGGTCCGGCGACTCCGCGCTCACCCGCGTCCCAGGAGCCGTGCGAGCCGGCCGCCGCGCGACGGCGGGGCCGGTCGCGGCGGGAGGTCCTCGCCGGAGAGCACGGCGGCGGGCGCCTCCTGCGTATACCAGGGCGCCTGCTCGGCGATGCCCGGCAGATGCTCCTCGAGCGCGTCGAACCCCCACAGAAGGCCCGGCCCGCGGCCCGTCGCCGCGTGCGCGTCGGAGGCGACGTTGTGCACCAGGCCCTTGCTGAGCATCTCCACGCACGCACGCTGCACCGTGCGCCCGAACCTGCCGGCCAGCGAGCCGGCCGTGAGCGAGCAGAGGATCCCGCGCTCGACCAGCTCGGCCAGGCGGCTCACGTCGCGGATGAACGACGGGGAGCGCTCGGGGTGCGCGAGCAGCGGCCGGAACCCGCGCACCTGGAGGTTGAAGAGCTCCTGATCGAGTAGGTCTGTCATCGCCACGTAGGGGCTCTCGACGAGCACGTATGGCCCGCCCCCCAGGGCCACCCGCTGGATCTCTTCGTCGGCCATCTCCGGAGTCTTCGTGAGTGCCAGCTCGCCGCCGGCGAGTGCGTGCACGCCAAGGTCCTCGGCGTCGAAGGCGGCATTCACCTGGCCCACCAGATCGGGGATCCGCGCCGGGTCGAACGGGTAGTCCTCCCGGACGTGCGGCGTGGCCACGATCGTGGTCACTCCGGCCCCCCTCGCGGCCCGTCCGATGGCGAGCGAGGCGTCGAGCGTGGGCGGTCCGTCGTCGAGGCCTGGCAGGAGATGGCAGTGGAGGTCGATCACCGGGTCGAGACCCTATGAAAGCGCGCTCTCAAGGGCGCATAAAAAAGGTCGCCAATCGGCGACACCTGTCTTATGCTAGCCCTGCAGGACGCACGGGGTACGCGTGATCGCGAGCCCTACCCAGTAGGCAACGTAAGGAATACATGCCTGAGCACCAGCCCGCCGATCAGAACCTGGCCAGCCATGTGCTGCGGATCCTTCGCAGAAGGCTGCCGATCATCCTCCTCACCGTCGTCGTGTGCGCCGGTGCGGCCGCCGCGTACTCGCTGACGCGGCCAACGGAGTACACGAGCACCGCGGTCCTGCTGTTCAGGACGCCGGACTTCAACCAGTCGTTCCTGCCCGGCACCCAGCCCACCTCCGCCTCCGATCCCACGCGCGAGGCCGCGACCAACCTCAAGCTCGTGTCGCTGTCGGTAGTCGCCGACCGCACCGCAAAGCAGCTCGGCGGCACGGAGACCGGCTCCGACCTGGCGGGCAAGGTGGCGATCACCGAGGAAGGCCAGTCCGACCTCGTCGGCATCGCGGTCACCGACCGCAGCAAGACGCGCGCCGCCCGGATCGCCAACGCGTTCGCTCAGCAGTTCATCATCTTCCGCCGCGACGCCGACCGCGCCAAGGTCAGCCAGGCGCTCGACGTCTCCCGCAAGGAGTTCGCGGCGATGGACGGCACCTCGAAGGCGGGCATCCAGGGCCGCCTGCTGCGCCAGCGGATCAACCAGCTCGAGACGCTCCAGGCGCTCCAGACCGGTAACGCGGAGCTCGTGCAGCCCGCCACGCCACCCAGCTCGCCATCGTCGCCCAAGCCGCTCAAGGACACCGCGATCGCGGCGATCCTCGGGCTGCTCCTGGGGGTCGGGCTGGCGTTCCTGATCGACCGTCTCGACCGCCGCCTGCGCGACCCGAAGGACGTCGAGGACATCGTCCAGCGCCCGGTGCTCGGCGCGATTCCGCGCAGCCGCGTGCTGCAGCGAGCCCGGATCGGCCAGGAGGCGCTCCCGCCGGGTGAGGCCGAGGCCTTCCGGATGCTCCGCGCCAACCTGCGCTACTTCAACGTCGACCGCGACATCCGCTCGGTGCTCGTCACCTCGGCCGCGCCGGGCGACGGCAAGAGCACGGTCTCCTCCAACCTCGCGCTTGCGGCGAGCGAGGCGGGCACCCGGACGCTCCTGCTCGAGGCCGACCTGCGGCACCCGACGCTCGCGCGGCTGATGGGGCTGCGATCCACGCCGGGCCTCACCAAC
>JBJMLK010000018.1:0-5378 GCA_045805345.1 Thermoleophilaceae bacterium
CACGTCGTGCTCGTCGGCGGCATGACCCGCATGCCGGCCGTCCAGGAGAAGGTCAAGGAGCTCACGGGCAAGGACCCGCACCGCGGCGTGAACCCGGACGAGGTCGTGGCCGTAGGCGCCGCGATTCAGGCCGGCGTGCTCGCGGGCGACGTCAAGGACGTGCTGCTGCTCGACGTGACCCCGCTCACCCTCGGCATCGAGACCAAGGGCGGCGTGATGACCAAGCTCATCGAGCGCAACACCACGATCCCGACGCGCAAGTCGGAGGTGTTCTCGACGGCCGAGGACAACCAGCCGAGCGTCGAGGTCCACGTGCTCCAGGGTGAGCGCGAGATGGCTCAGAACAACAAGTCGCTCGGCAAGTTCCAGCTGACGGGGATCCCGCCGGCGCCGCGCGGCATGCCGCAGATCGAGGTCACCTTCGACATCGATGCGAACGGCATCCTCAACGTGTCGGCGAAGGACCTCGGCACCGGCAAGGAGCAGAAGATCGAGATCAAGGCCGGCTCCGGCCTGGCAGACGAAGAGGTCGAGCGGATGGTGAAGGATGCCGAGGCGCACGCCGAGGACGATCGCCGTCAGCGCGAGCTGGTCGAGGCCCGGAACAACGCGGAGAACGCCGCGTACCAGGCCGAGCGTCAGCTGAACGAGCTCGGCGACTCGGTCGACGAGTCCTCGAAGGAGTCGATCCAGGCCGCGATCAAGGACGTCCGCGACTCGCTCGAGTCCGAGGACGTGGCCGAGCTGGAGGCCAAGACGCAGGCGCTGCAGGAGGCCTTCCACAAGGTCTCCGAGCAGATGTACGCGCAGGCGGCCCAGCAGCAGCAGGCCGACGGCGCGGGCGCGAACGGGGCTCCCTCCGATGACGACGCCGCCGGCGACGACGGCGAGGTCGTCGACGCCGAGGTCGTGGACGGGGAGGGCCGGTCGTAGTGTCGCCCGCCGAGGACGCCGTCCGCGAGGAGCAGCAGGAGAACGAGCAGGTGCAGGAGCCTGAGGCGGCCGACGGGTCGCCTCAGGAGCCCGCCCCCGCGCCGGACTCCGAGCCCCAGCCGGACGAGCCCGACCCCGACCCCGACCCGCTCGCCGAGGCCGAGGCCAAGCGCGACGAGTACCTCGAGCTCGCCCGCCGCACGCAGGCGGACTTCGAGAACTACCGCAAGCGCACGGCCAAGGACCTCGCGGCGGCGGGCACGCGGGCCAAGCTCGGGCTCGTGCGCGACCTGCTGCCGGTGGTCGACAACCTGGAGCGCGCGCTCGAGTCCGCGGACTCGCAGGACGGACTGGCCGAGGGCGTGCGGCTCGTGCTGACGGACCTCCAGGGCGTGCTCACGCGCGAGGGCGTGCAGGCCGTCGAGCCCGCGGGCGAGCGCTTCGACCCGACCGTTCACGAGGCACTGTCGACCCGACCGGAGGACGGCGCCGACCCGGGCGTCGTGCTCGACGTCGTTCAGAAGGGCTACCGCATGAACGACACGGTGATCCGCCCGGCGCGTGTGGTGGTGTCCACTTAGATGGCCGCCGTCAGGGATCCCTACAAGGTCCTCGGCGTCGACAAGAAGGCGTCAGCGGACGAGATCAAGAAGGCGTACCGGAAGCTCGCGCGCCAGTACCACCCCGATCGCAATCCCGGCGACAAGGCCGCGGAGGAGCGGTTCAAGGAGGTGCAGCAGGCGAACGACATCCTGTCCGACCCCGAGAAGCGCAAGCAGCACGACTCGGGTGGCGGGATCTTCGGCGGCTTCGACCCGGGCGGCTTCCGCGGCGGCGCCGCCGGCGGGCCGGGCGGCTTCGGCGGGATCGGCGACATCCTGTCCGATCTGTTCGGGTCGGGCGGCGCGCCGGGCGGCCGGTCGGCCAGCCGGCCCGAGCGCGGCCGCGACCTCGAGACCGAGGTCCACATCTCGTTCGACCAGGCGATGGAGGGAGCGCAGGTGCCGGTCACGGTGCCGCTGTCGGCGCCCTGCCCCACCTGCCACGGGACCGGCGCCAAGCCGGGCACCTCGCCGACCGTCTGCTCGCGCTGCCACGGCCGCGGCATCGAGTCGGAAGGCCAGGGGCTGTTCTCGATCTCCCAGCCGTGCTCGAAGTGCGGCGGCACGGGCACGGAGATCAACGACCCGTGCCCGACCTGCAAGGGCAGCGGCCAGACGCGCCAGGTCAAGCGCTACAAGGTGAACATCCCCGCGGGCGTCCGCGACGGCAGCCGCGTGAGGCTGGCCGGCAAGGGCGAGCCCGGCCGGCGCGGCGGGCCGCCCGGCGACCTCTACGCGATCACGCGGGTGAGCGAGTCGCCGATCTTCAGCCGTCGCGGCGACAACCTCGAGGTCGACGTCCCGATCACGATCGTCGAGGCGATTCGCGGGGCCACCGTCGACGTCCCGACGCTCAACGGCTCGAAGCGCATCCGCGTGCCGGCGGGCACCCAGCACGGCACGGTCCAGCGGCTGCGCGGCGAGGGCCCGCCGCGGCTCGGCGGCAAGGGCCGCGGCGACATCCACTACCGGCTGGCGATCGACGTCCCGCGCTCGCTCAGCCGCGAGCAGAAGCGCGCGGTGGACGACCTCGCCGAGGTCATGGACGGCAACCCGCGCGAGCGGCTGTTCGCCGGGGGGAACGCGAGCTGATGGCGACGCGCGGCGGCAAGCGGCCGAACTCCCCGAGCCCGCGCCGCGGGGTGTACATGATCTCGGTGGCCGCGGAGCTCGCCGGCATGCATCCGCAGACGCTGCGGATCTACGAGTCGCGCGGGCTCGTCGAGCCCAAGCGCTCGGCCGGCAACACGCGCCTCTACTCGCAGGAGGACGTGGAGCGGCTCCGCCGGATCCAGGAGCTCACGAGCGAGATGGGCATGAACCTCGCCGGGGTCGAGAAGGTGTTCGAGCTCGAGGAGCAGATCGACAAGATGCGCGACCGGATGGAGCAGCTGAGGCGCGAGTCCGAGCGCGCCGAGCGCGAGCTGCGCGACGAGATCGAGCGCGTCCGGCGCTCGTTCAAGGCCGAGCTCGTGCCGTACTCGCCGCCTGGGAGCGCGCTCGTCCCGGCCGGGAAGGCGCGCGGGGCGCGCGTGCGGATCCCGATCACGCGCGTGCGCAAGCCGGGCGACGGCCGGCCCGCCGCGTGACGCGGCGCGTCGGCGTCGCCATCGCGCTGGTCGTGGCCGCGCAGGCTGGCGCGGCAGTCGCCGCGAGCGCCGCGAGCGCCGCGGCGATCGAGGCGACACCGCCCCTTCAGCCCGGGTTCCGCGCCTCGACCCCGGACTACACGGTCCGCTGTCGCTCGGGCGAGCCGGTGCGGCTGACCGTCGACCCGCCGGAGGGGCCGCCGTCCGTGCGGTCGGTCGATCTCGATCCGGGCCAGGCGGCGACCGTGGTCCTCGGCAAGCGCCGGTACCGCATCCGCTGCCTGCCGCCCGACTTCCCGCGCTGGCGCACGAAGCGCTACTCCGAGCCCGAGGCCGGCTGGTACCTCGTCACGCCCAACAAGACGGAGGGTGCGGGCTACGCGGTGATCTTCGACTCGCACGGCGTGCCGGTGTGGTGGATGCGGCAGACCCCCGCGCCGTTCGCGGCCAGCCTCCTGGCGAACGGCCACGTGGCGTGGACCAACTACGCGGCGCTGTCGCCCGTGGCCGACCGCTTCGTCGAGCGGACGCTCGGCGGCCGGGGGGTGCGCAGCTTCGGCACCGTGGGGACGTCGACCAACCAGCACGACTTCGAGCTGCTGCCCAACGGCAACGCCCTGATGCTCACCTATCCGTCGCGCGACCACGTGGACCTGAGCCGCTTCGGCGGACCCAAGGACGCCGTGGTGCTCGACGGCGAGATCCAGGAGATCGACCCGGCCGGCAACCTCGTGTGGAGCTGGAGGTCGAATGACCACGTGACGCTCGAGGAGAGCGCGCGGTGGCTGCGCCGGCAGATCGCCCACCCGACGATCTACGAGTACGACGGCACCCCCGTCTACGACCTCGTGCACCTCAACTCGATCGAGCCCCGCGGGAACCGGCTGATCGTCTCGTCCCGCTACATGGACGCTGTCTTCGCGATCGCCCGTTCGAGCGGCGCCGTCGTGTGGAAGCTGGGCGGCACGCGCACGGCGGCAAGCCTGTCGCTTTCGGGCGCGCGCATACGGAGCTTCGGGGGCCAGCACGACGCCCGCCTTGCGAACGGGCTCCTGACGGTCTTCGACAACGGCTCCGCGCGCGACCGGGCGCCGCGCGCCGTGGCGTTCAAGCTCGACCTCGAGCACCGGCGCGCCTCGCTAGTGCACAGCGTGCGGTTCGCGCCGGCGGACAAGTCGGTCTGCTGCGGCAGCGCGCGGCTGCTTCCCAGCCAGCACTGGGTGATCTCGTGGGGCAACACGCCGTTCGTGACCGAGCAGGGTTCCCATTCGCAGCCCGTGCTGACGATCGAGTTCCGCGGCAAGGACCTGGCCTCCTACCGGGCGGTGCCGATCATGCGCGACCAGATGACGCGCGATCGCCTGGCGCGGGCGATGCGGAACATCTACGGCGGTTGACGGACCTCTCCAGACCTTCTATAAAGACACTTAGATTTTATGCATCCAGATCGTTTCACCATCAAGGCCCAGGAGGCCCTCCGTGCCGCCCAGCGGATCGCCGGCGCGCGCCGCAATCCGCAGGTCGCTCCCCAGCACGTGCTGGTCGCGCTCCTCGAGCAGGAGGGCGGCATCGTCGTGCCCGTGCTCCAGCACGCCGGAGCCGACGTCGAGGGCATCCGCCGCCGGGCCAACGAGGCGCTCGACAAGCTGCCGACCGTCACCGGCGACGCCACCGCGGCGCCCGCGCTGGACGACGGCACCGGCAAGCTGCTCGACTCCGCCGACAAGGAGGCGCGCGCCTTCGGCGACGAGTACGTCTCCACCGAGCACCTGCTGCTCGCGCTGGCGGCCGACCCCCAGGTGGACACCGGCGCCACGCGCGATCAGCTGGCCGACGCGGTCGAGCAGGTGCGCGGCCCGCACCGGGTGACCGACCAGAACCCCGAGGAGAAGTACCAGGCGCTCGAGAAGTTCGGCCGCGACCTCACGAGGGCGGCCGAGGACGGCAAGCTCGACCCGGTCATCGGGCGCGACGACGAGATCCGGCGCGTGATCCAGGTGCTCTCGAGGCGCACGAAGAACAACCCCGTGCTGATCGGCGAGCCGGGCGTGGGGAAGACCGCGATCGTCGAGGGGCTGGCCCAGCGGATCGTCTCGGGCGACGTGCCCGACTCGCTCCGCGACCGCCGCGTGATCGCGCTCGACATCGGCGCGCTGATCGCCGGCGCCAAGTACCGCGGCGAGTTCGAGGACCGGCTCAAGGCGGTGCTCAAGGAGTTCGCCGAGGCCAAGGGCCAGGTGATCCTCTTCATGGA
>JBJMLK010000019.1:0-6985 GCA_045805345.1 Thermoleophilaceae bacterium
GCCCACGGCCAGCTCGGTCTGCACGAGCATCGGGTAGACGGCCGTGACGCGGATGCCGTCGGCGCGCACCTCGTCGCGCACGGCGTCGGACAGTGCGCGAGCGGCGTGCTTGCTGGCGGCGTAGGTGGCGAGCGCGGCCGGCGCCACCCAGCCGGCCCCCGACACGACGTTCACGATCTGGCCGCCGCCGCTGCCCCGCAGCCGAGGCACGGCGAGCCGCATCCCGTTGCTCACGCCGTCCACGTTCACGCTCATCACGCGGCCGGCCGCCGCCGCGTTCGCGACGTCGAGCGGCCCCACCACCATCACGCCCGCGTTGTTCACGAGCACCTCGAGGGGCCCGTGGGCCTCGCGGGCGCCGTCGAGAAACGCCTCGAACGACGCCGTGTCGGTCACGTCGACGGCGAACCCGACGGCCCCGCCGCCGATCTCGCCGGCCGTCCTCTGGGCGGCCTCGCCGTCCAGGTCCCCGATCGCCACCAGCGCGCCGCGTCGGGCCAGCGAGGTGGCGATCGCGCGCCCGATGCCGCGCGCCCCGCCGGTTACGGCGGCCACGCGCCGGGGTAGAGAAATGGCGTCCATGTGGCGGGGGATCCTATGGCGCAAACGCCCGAGGGCGCTTAGAGTGGAAGGACCATGGTGCGGCCGCCGAAGGTAGGTCTCGTTCTCGGCGCCGGCGGCGTGATGGGGGGTGCTTGGCTGACCGGAGGGCTCGAGGCGCTCGCCACGGAGACGGGCTGGGATCCGATGAGCGCCGACCGCATCGTCGGCACCTCGGCCGGCTCGATGATCGGCGCGCTGGTGGCCTCCGGCGTACCGCCGTGGTTCATGGTCGCCCACTCCGCCGGGCGCAGCTTCGAGGGGCTCATCGACCGCGAGGGCCGGCCCGCGGCCACCGCGGACCGCGCCGCGGGCGCGACGTTCCGCTACGCGGGCGGTCTGCCGCCGGTAGGTCCCGGCTCGTGGCGGCTGATCGCGGACGGCCTGCGCAGCCCCAACCGCCACCGGCCGGCCGCGATGCTCGCGGGCTGGCTCCCGCGCGGGTTCATCTCGAACGAGCCGCTAAAGGACACCGTGCGCCGCGTGGTGCCCGAGGGCTGGACCGACCACCCGAGCTTCTGGGCCGTCGCCTGCGACTACGCCAACGGCCGCCGCGTGGCGTTCGGCCGCGAGGACGCGCCTGAGGCCGAGCTGGCCGACGCCGTCGCCGCCTCGTGCGCGATCCCCGGCTTCTACAAGCCGGTCGAGATCGGCGGCCGCCGCTACGTGGACGGCGGGCTCTGGTCGACCTCGAACCTCGACATCCTGCGCGCATCCGAGCTCGACATCGTGATCTGCTTCAACCCGACGTCGTCCCTCCACCCGCCGTTCGCGTGGAACCCGGCGGAGCGCGTCGCGTCCGTGGCGCGCGGCGCGTCGGGCCGCCGGCTCGGCAGCGAGCGCAAGAAGCTCGTGGCCGCGGGCACCGAGGTGATCCTGATCCAGCCGGTGGGCGAGGACCTCGCGGTGATGGGGCCGAACCTGATGAGCTCGAAGAACCGCAACCCCGTGATCCAGACAGCCATCCGCACGGTGCGCGACCAGCTGCGTCGACCGGGCGTGCGCGAGCTGCTGGCCGGGCTTCCCGAGGGCCCCGAGCACAAGATCCGCGAGCCCGACGGGCCGCCGTCGGAGTGGCCCGAGACGCTGCCGGGAATGCGGCCGCGGGCGCTCGACGTCGAGGATCCGGACGCGGAGGCCGTGTAGGCTCCGGCGCCTGGGTATAGACCCAACCATGAGCCCGGAGCGAACGCGCAAAGAAGACGAGATCGAGGCCGCCGCGGCACGCGGCGCGCGCACGAACGGCGCCGTGAGCAACGGCCGCCCGGACGGGAGCGTCGTCACCCAGCTCGGTCAGGCGGTGGCGCAGCAGCTGCAGTCGCGCATCCCGCGCGCCGACCTCGACGAGCGCGACCCGGATTACATCCGCGAGACGCTGCCCGGCATGTGGCTGCTCGCGAGCTTCTACTTCCGTGCCGACGTGAAGGGGCTCGAGAACATCCCCGCGGATGGACCGGTGCTGCTGGTGGGCAACCACTCGGGCGGCAACATGACGCCCGACACGCTCGTCTTCACGCTCGCGTTCAACACGTACTTCGGCGTGGAACGCCACTTCTACCAGCTGGCCCACAACCTGGTGCTGGCGATGCCGGGGCTGGGCACGCTGCGCAAGTACGGCACGGTCGCGGCGTCGTCGTCGAACGCGTCGAAGGCGCTGGACAGCGGCGCGGCCCTGCTCGTCTACCCGGGCGGCGACTACGAGGTGCACCGGCCCAGCTGGGACTCCGCCAAGGTCGACTTCGGCGGCCGCAAGGGCTACATCCGGCTCGCGCTCGAGAAGAACGTGCCGATCGTGCCGCTCGTGTCGCTGGGCGGGCAGGAGACGGCGCTCTTCCTGTCGCGCGGCGAGCGGCTGGCGCGCCTCCTGCGGCTCGACAAGGTGCTGCGGCTCAAGGTCCTCCCGATCTCCCTGGCGATCCCGTGGGGCCTCAACGTCGGCGACATGCTCGGGCACTGGCCGCTCCCCGCCAAGATCCAGGTGCGCGCGCTCAAGCCGATCGAGATCCGCAAGCAGTTCGGACGCAACCCAGACATCGACGAGGTCAACGAGTACGTGCTCGGGACGATGCAGGCGACGCTCGACTCGCTCGCCGAGGAGCGTCGCCTCCCGGTCCTCGGATGAGGGTCGAAGAGCACATCTGCGTCGACGCATCGCCCGAGGAGGTGTGGGCGATCATCGAGGACCCGGCGTGCTACACGCGCCTGGTCGCCGGCATCACCCGCTGGGACGTGCAGGGGCGCAGGGAGAAGGGCAAGGGCGCGCGCTACCAGATGCGCATGGAGGTCGGCTCCGCACAGGTCGGCAGCCTGATCGAGATCGTGGAGTTCGACGAGCCCCGCGACCTCGCGTGGACGAGCATCACCGGCCTCGACCAGCGCGGGCGCTGGCGGCTGCGCGAGCAGGACGACGGCCAGACCAAGGTCTCGCTACGGCTGAGCTACCAGGCGCCGGGCGGCGTGCTCGGCCTGCTCTCGGACCGCGTCTCGCAGCCGCTCGTGCGCGGAAACCTGCGCGAGTCGCTGAAACGGATAAAGCAAGAGCTCGAGGGGGAGGGGCACGACATGGGAGACGACACGCCGGGCCTTCTGCAGCGCGCGTGGACCGTGACCGGCAGGGGGATCCACGCGGCGCGAACGTTCTACACCGCGGGCATGATCACGGCGGATCGCCCGGACCGGCTGATCGGCCTGGTCAACGCGATGCGCAAGTGGGGCAACACGCCCGCCGCCGGCTACGCAGCAGCGGCCGCGCGCTACCCGGACCAGGACGCGATCATCGACGAGCTCGGGCGACTGACCTTCAGCGAGGTCGACGACCGCACCAACCGGCTCGCGAACGCGTTCGCCGACGTCGGCATTCTCGAGGGCGACCAGGTCGGCCTCATGTGCCGCAACCACCGCTACTTCATCGAGGCCACCGTCGCGCTGTCGAAGCTCGGCTGCGTGGTGCTGTACCTCAACACCGCCTTCGCCGGGCCCCAGCTGGCCGAGGTCGTCAAGCGCGAGAAGCCGGCCGCGATCATCTACGACGAGGAGTTCGCGGAGCTGCTCGAGGATGCCGCCAAGCGGCGCAAGCGCTTCATCGCCTGGCATGACGGGTCGGAGGATCTGAAGGACCCGACGCTCGAGTCGCTGATCGAGGACGGCGACGCGGCCGAGCCCGTGCCGCCGGAGAACGAGTACCGCGCCGTGATCCTCACGTCCGGCACGACAGGCACCCCGAAGGGAGCGACGCGCAGCCAGCCGACGTCGATCCTGCCGATCGCCGCGATGCTCGACCGGATCCCCCTGCGGGCGCGCGAGAAGACGCTGATCGCCGCGCCCCTGTTCCACTCGTGGGGCTTCACGCACTTCAGCCTCTCGCTGGTCCTGTCCTCGACCGTCGTGCTCCAGCGCAAGTTCGACCCCGAGCAGACGCTGGCCGGGATCGCGCAGCACCAGGTGCAGTCGTGCCCGATGGTGCCGGTGATGGTGCAGCGCATCATGGCGCTGCCCGAGGAGACGCGCAGGAAGTACGACACCTCGTCGCTCACGAGCGTCGCGCTGTCGGGCTCCGCGCTGCCCGGCGAGCTGGCGCTCAAGTTCATGGACGAGTTCGGCGACGTGCTCCAGAACCTCTACGGCTCCACCGAGGTGGCCTGGGCAGCGATCGCCACCGCGCAGGACCTGCGCGCCGCGCCCGGCACCGCCGGGAAGCCGCCCGTCGGCACGATCGTGAAGATCTACGACCAGGAGGGCCACGAGGTCCAGCAGGGCGAGGTCGGCCGCATCTTCGTCGGCAACGAGATGATGTTCGAGGGCTACACCGGCGGCGGCTCGAAGGACATGATCAACGGCCTCATGTCGAGCGGCGACATGGGCCACATCGACGAGGACGGTCGCCTGTTCATCACGGGCCGCGACGACGAGATGATCGTCTCGGGCGGCGAGAACGTGTTCCCGCGCGAGGTCGAGGACCTGATCGCGAAGATGGACGGGGTCGACGAGGTGGCGGTGATCGGCGTCGACGACGAGCAGTTCGGGCAGCGCCTCAAGGCCTACGTGGTCGCGAAGAACGGCGGCCCGTCAGAGGACGACATCAAGTCGAAGGTCAAGTCCGACCTGGCCCGCTACAAGGTCCCCCGCGAGGTCGAGTTCATCGACGAGCTCCCGCGCAACGCCACGGGCAAGGTGCTCAAGAAGGAGCTCAAGGAGCAGCACGAGGAGTCGGCGGAGAAGTCCGGCTCCAAGAAGTAAGTGTGGTAACGAGAGGTCGCTATGCGACCTCTAGGTGCCACAGTGGAACGCCTTGAGCGACGAGTCGCTGACGGACGGCGGACGATGGCGGCCCCACGAGGCACCCGCCTCGTTGCCCATGCGTAGACGCAGCTTGCGCCACTCCGCGTCGTACAGCCATGGGCGCGTGAGCGGGTGGCCGTCGAGCGTCGCGGACTGGACGTACTGGCCGGAGCCGGACCGTGCCACCAGCCGGCCGTTGATCGACACCGATCCGAACATCGGCGAGCCGATCACGTAGAACGGAGCGCCGGGCGTGACGGGTGAGAGCCCGAGTGCGTTCCACACGTACCAACCGGACAGCCCGCCCAGGTCGTCGTTGCCGGGGAGACCGTCGGGCGTCGGCTTGAACACGCTGCGCAGCCGGCGCGTGACGGCCGCGGTGCGCCACGGCCGCTTGGCGAACGGGTAGATCCACGGCACCTCGAGGTCGTGCTCGTTGCCGGGCGCGTACTGGTCGTAGTCGTAGCGGGTGCCGAACGCGCTCTGCGCCACCACCGCCTCGGGCGGCTCCGAGAACATGTGGTCGAGCCGGCCCACCACCACGCCCGTGCCGCCCATCCGCTTGAACAGCCCGCTCGCGTCGTGCGTGTCGAGCCACGAGTACTGCCACGCGTTGCCCTCCTCGAAGCCCTTCTGCTTGACGGGGTCGTAGGGCGACTGCCAGCTGCCATCGGCGTTGCGCGGGCGGATCCAGCGCGTCTGCGGGTCGAGCAGCTTGCGGTAGCGCAGCGAGTCGTGCACGAGCTGGCGCGCCTCGGTCTTGCGCCCCATGCGATTGGCCATCAGGCCGAGCGCGAAGTCCGCCACGCCGTATTCGAGGGTCGTGCCCGCCGACTCGGGGAGGTAGCCGAGCTTCGCGAGCTTCGGATCGCGTCGCCGCAGCAGGTCGCGCGACGCCGCGTACAGCTCCCGCGCTCGGTCGCGGCCCACGAGCCCACGGCAGTAGCCGTCCACGATCATCGGGATCGCCGGGTCCCCCGACATGTGGTTGGCGTCGAAGTTCTCCTCGCCCCAGCGCGGCAGCTTGCTGCCCAGCCGGCGGAAGTCGTACATCGACAGCAGCATGTCGCGGTAGCGGTCGGGCTGGAGCAGGGCCAGCAGCTGGTTTTCGCCCTTGTACGTGTCCCAGAGCGAGAAGTTCGCGTACTGGATGCGCCCGCGTGCGACGTGCGGCCTGTCGTCCACGCCTAGGTAGCGACCGTCCACATCGGTGAAGACGTTCGGGTGAAGCTGAGCGTGGTAGAGGGCCGTGTAGAACGTCTTCAGCTCGTCGCCGGTGCCGCCGCTCACGCGCACCTTCGACAGGGTCCGGTTCCACGACGACCGCGCCCGGTGGCGCATCCGGTCGAAGTCGAAGTCCGGCGCCTCGGCCTGGAGGTTGCGGCGAGCGCCGGCCACGTCGACGAACGAGATCCCCACGCGCATCGTCACGGTCCGGGCGGCGAGCGCGTTGAACGTGACGCTGCGGGAGTCGTGCCCGGTGAACGGCCGCGAGAAGCGCGCGACGAAGTACACGGGGTAGCGGCTGCGCGTCCAGCCGCTGATCTCGTTCGTTCCGCTCACCGTGAGCTTCCCGTGGCGCGGGGAATAGGTGCCGGTCCCCACGTCCGCGATCACGCGCGCGTTCGGTACCGCGGGGAACGTGTATCGCTGCATCGCCGCGTGGGTCGAGGCCGTCAGCTCGACGCGCGTCATGTAGCGCGAGAGCAGCACCGAGTAGTAGCCGGGCTCGGCCTTCTCCGTGGCGTGCGAGTACTCCGACGCGTAGTTGCTCGGGCCGCCCGAGGCACCGACTCCGACGGTCGGCATGAACGGCAGGTCGCCCGCCTTCGGCACGCCAGGGCCCGAGATGTGCACCAGGCTGAAGCCGCGGATCATCGGGTCCTCGTACAGGTAGCCCCCGTAGGCGAAGGACGTCCCGTAGGTGTCGGGCGAGTTCTGGACCATCCCGAACGGCACGTCGGCTCCCGGGAACACGAAGCCGGGCGCGCGCGTCCCGATCATCGGGTCCACGTGGCGCGCGAGGTCCGGTACGGACGCGGGCGCCGGTGCGACGAGCGCCAACGCGGCAGCGACGCCCGCCAGGGCGCTAATCGCTCGTCTCGGA
>JBJMLK010000020.1:0-19240 GCA_045805345.1 Thermoleophilaceae bacterium
GCGCGCCATGGGGCGAAGCGTAGACTCCGGCCGCGTGACGAGTGGCGCGGTCGTCATCACGGGTACCTCGACGGGGATCGGACGGGCGTGCGCCCTGCGACTCGACGCGGCCGGCTTCGACGTCTTCGCGACGGTCCGGCGGGATGACGACGCCGAGAGGCTGCGTGCGGAGGCGCCGGGCGTGCGCGCGCTCGTGGCCGACGTGACCGACGAGGACGCCGTGGCGGCCGCGGCCCGAGAGGTGGAGCAGGCGGTGGGCGACCGCGGCGTGGCCGGGCTCGTGAACAACGCCGGCATGTCGGTCGGCGGGCCGCTCGAGTTCCTGCCGCTCGACGATCTGCGCCAGCAGCTCGAGGTGAACCTGATCGCTCAGGTTGGCATGACCCAGGCGTTCCTCCCGGCGATCCGCCGCGCCCGCGGCCGGATCGTGAACATGACGTCGGTGGGCGGCCGGATCGCGAACCCGTTCCTCGGCCCCTACCACGCATCCAAGTGGGGGCTCGAGGCCGTGACGGAGTCGCTTCGCAAGGAGCTGCGGCCGTGGGGCATCCACGTGATCGCGATCGAGCCGGGCACGATCGACACCGAGATCTGGCGCAAGGGCACGGAGCAGGCGGAGGAGCTCGCTGACGGGCTGCCACCCGAGGGCCACGCGCTGTACGACGATAAGATCCCGAAGATGCTCGCGATGGCGCGAAGGCTGGCGTCGCACGCGATTCCTGCGGACCGCGTGGCCAAGGTCGTGCAGCGCGCGCTCACCGTGCGCCGGCCGCGTGCCCGCTACGTGGTTGGCATCGACGCGCACGCGCTGATCACCGCGAACCGGGTGCTGCCGGCGCGTGCGATCGACGCGATCGAGTCGCGCGCGATGGGCATCTGACCCGGCGCCGCGAGCGCGCCGCAGCGGTTACCCTGCGCGCGTGCGGGCGAGGGAGGCTCTGGCGGTGTGCGCAGCGGCGCTGGCCGGACTCGTGCTCGCTGCGCCGCCCGCCGCGGCGGCCGAGCCGCAGCTGAAGGTCGGGGTCGGCACCGCGGACACCACGCCGCCGCCGTTCGACCCGGCGCACGACGAGCCGGAGTTCGCCCTGCCCAACTGCCCTCCGGGCATGACCGGCAAGCGGCTCTTCCGCTTCGAGGAGCCGTACGTCGACCAGAACGGCAACGGCCGCTTCGATTATCCCGAGCCGTTCTGCGACGCGAACCAGAGCGGCGGCTGGGACGGCATCTACCTGTCGGGCGCCGCCGACAGCATCGCCCAGCGCGTACGCGACCCGATCGACGCGCGCGCGATCGCCTTCAAGGCCAACGGTCAGACGTACGAGCTGATCTCGATCGTCGCCCAGGGGACGTTCGAGAACTACATCAAGGCGATCCGCGAGGAGATCATGAAGCAGCGCCCCGTCGCGAACGTGATCGTCAGCTCGAACCACAACGAGGCGTCGCCGGACACGGTCGGGATCTACGGCGGCGGCGAGACCCCGATCGGCACCGGCTCGCGCACGGGCATCGACGAGTACTACATGCGCAAGTGGCTGATCCCGCAGGCCGCGAAGGCCGGCATCGCCGCGTACGACGACCTGAAGCCGGCCACGCTGTGGGCGCGCGCCGCGGGCCCCCCGTCCAACATCACCGTCCGCACGCACACGTTCCCGACGGTCGACGACAAGGGCAACGACGTGGCGATCGACCCGAAGTTCCGCGTGCTGCAGGCGCGCGACGACGGCGGCAAGGCGATCTTCACGATGCTCAACCTGGCCGCGCACAACCAGCAGTACGGGCAGCACGGCGACCACACCGCGATCAGCGGCGACTGGCCCGGGGAGTTCCAGCGCCGCCTCGAGGCGAAGGGCGGCATGGGGATGGGCCTGTTCCTCGTCGGGGACAACGGCTCCGAGGAGGACCCGCACATCGTCGGCTCGACGGAGAAGGACTGCAGCGGCCTGGCCGACTGCGAGCACTTCATCACCACGGTGGGCCAGGGCGTGGCCGACCACGTGGCCGGCGAGGTGCCGAAGCTCCGCAAGATCCCTAGCGGCGGCCTGTCGTTCGACCGCAGGACGCTCTACGTGCCGATCGAGAACAACGCGTTCAAGGCCGCGGCCGCCGCCGGGCTGTTCGGCTCACGCCATACGTTCGCGCCCGACGGCACCGACACCGGCCGCGCGGGACCCGACGTCCGCACCCACGTGAGCGTCCTGCGCGTGGGGCCGCAGCTCCAGTTCGTCGCCAACCCGGGCGAGGCGTTCCCGGCGCTGATGGTCGGCAGCCCGTGGGGCATCGAAGACGCCGAGTGCCCCGAGCGCGAGGAGCCTCCGGTGCCGACCTGGCGCGCGCAGGCTCCGTACCGGTTCCAGGTCGGGCTCGCCGACGACCTGATCGGCTACGAGATCCCCGCCTGGGCGTGGAAGTCCGACACGCCCGGCGTGTTCACGACCGACGCGTGCGACTCGCAGGACGCGAAGCACTCGCACTCGCTCGAGACCGAGGGCGTGGGGCCGACCGGGTCGAACGCGGTCGCGAAGGCGCTCACGGCGCTGCTCAGCGACCCCGACTACGCCGACCCGACGGTCAAGCGGATCTGGCTCGGCCGCTACGTGCAGGCCGACGGCACGCTCACGCGCCGGCCCGAGGGGGCGGTGGCGGTCTGGCTGGCGCCACCCGGCTCGCACGAGCTCAAGACCGGGTCGGGCACGATCGTCGGGATCGCGGGCGTGACCGGCTTCGGCACGCGCGCGATCGACAAGAGCGGCCGGATGATGGACTACGACGGCATCGACCAGGACGCCGCCGACGTCTCCACGCGCGGAATGGTTCGCTTCGGCTGCGACGCCAGCCCGGCCGAGCGCTACTACGTGGACGTCTACCCGGCGCTCACGGCGCCGGCCAAGCTCGACCCGGCCACGACAGGGAAGGTGTCGAACGGCTGCGGCACCGGGGACGGCGGCACCGGCACGCCGGGCAACCCGCACCACCCGCCGCCGCCTGGGCACGGCGCGCACCACCCGCGCTGCCGCGACAGCGTGCAGCCCACCGTGTCGGTCAAGCGCAGCGCCGTGCGGGTGAAGCACGACCGCGTCTTCATCCGCGGGAGCGCGCACGACCGCGGCTGCCACCACCGCGTGGCGGCGGTGCTCGTGTCGATCGCGCGCAAGGCGCACCACCGCTGCCGGTTCGTGCAGGCGAACGGCCGGCTGTCCGAGCGCCGGCGCTGCCGCCACGAGGTCCTGCTGCGCGCCGCGGGCACGACCCACTGGACGCTGTCGCTGCCCGGCGCGCACCTGCCGGCCGGCCACTACCGGGTGATCGTGCGCGCCCTCGACTCCTCCGGGAACCGCGCGCGCCACACGCCCAACAACCGCTTCACGCAGGCGCTGCGCTGAGGCGCCGCAACCCTAAAGGGGGTCTGACCCCGTTGAGGGTTCAGTGGATCGGCGTCGTCGGGCGGCGCGGGCTCGTCAGCTCGAAGACCCAGAACGCCCGGCCCATCACCGGCACCGAGACGTTGTAGACCGGCGACTCGCCCACCTTGCCCTCGAACGTGCCGGCGTGCGCGTGCCCGTGCAGCACCAGGTCCGGGGCGTGCTCGACGATCGGCGCCGCGAGCCTGTCGCTTCCGAGGAACGCCCAGATGCCGCCGGGCTCGCCCTCCAGGGTCTCGGTCGTGGGCGAGTAGTGGAGCAGCACGATGCGGTACGGGCAGTGGGCGATCGAGTGCAGGCCCGACGCCAGCGCCTCGACGTCGGCGGTCGTGGTCGCGTACACGTCGCGCAGCTGCCGCTCGCCGAAGTCCGGCAGGTTCGAGCCCGCGAACCCGCCGACGAAGCCCTTCAGCCCGACGATGCCCACCTCGGTCCCCCCCACCTCCTGAACCGTGCACTCGCGCTCGAGCACGATCAGGCCGGCGTCCTCGAGCACCTCTCGCACCTCGCCGACGCGGTCCACGTGGCAGTCGTGGTTGCCGAGCACGCAGACGACCGGCATCGACAGGCCGCCGCACGCCTCGGCGAACAGCGCCGCCTGCTCGGGCTCGCCGTGGGTCGTCAGGTCGCCGGCCACCAGCACGAGGTCGGCGTCGCCCTCGAGCGCGGCGAACGCGGCCGCCACCTCGTCGCGGTTCGACTCGCGGATGTGCACGTCGCCCGCCGCGGCCACCCGTATCGAGACGCTCTCGTCGCCGTTGGCGGTCATGCCGGGTTCCTACCCGCCCCGCCCGGCTTTCCGAACCACGCACGCGGGTATGAGAGCGGCATGGCGGGAACCACCTCTTTCGACGAGATCGCCGCGAGCATGAAGCGCGCGGCCGCCGCGCTGCGCGGCGCGGACATCGAGTTCGCGCTCGCCGGCAGCCTCGCGACCTGGGCGCGCGGCGGTCCGAAGAGCTCGCACGACCTCGACTTCGTGATCCGCGAGCGCGACGGCGAGCGCGCGCTCGACGCCCTCGAGGCGATCGGGATGCGGCGCGAGGACCCGCCCGAGGAGTGGCTCGTGAAGGCCTGGGACCAGAACGGCGTGCTTGTCGACCTGATCTTCGGCCCCTCGGGCGTCGACGCCGACCGGGTGCTGGCCGGAGCCGAGGTCGTGAACGTGCTCAGCATGGAGATTCCCGTGATGGCGCTCGAGGACGTGATCGTGACCAAGGTGATGTCACTCACAGAACACTCGATCGACTACGGGACACTGCTCGAGATGGCGCGCGCGCTGCGCGAGCAGATCGACTGGGACGAGGTGCGACGCCGCACCGCCGAGTCGCCGTTCGCCGACGCGTACTTCGTGATCCTCGACCGTCTGGAGATCGTGCCCGAGCGCGGGTCCGGCGGCGCGGACGGCGGGGACGCGAGCCGCGTGCGCGTCGAGGTGTCCAGGTCCGGCGAGGGGAGCCCGTAGTCATGTCCAGATCCGATTCGCTCGGCGAGCAGCACGAGGTGGCGCTGCCGCAGGGCACGATCCGCTACCGCGAGCGCGGCCACGGCCCGCCGATCGTGTTCGTGCACGGGGTGCTGGTGAACGGCGACCTGTGGCGCGAGGTGGTGCCGCGGCTCGCCGACCGCTTTCGCTGCATCGTGCCGGACCTGCCGCTGGGCGCGCACGAGGTGCCGCTGAACGAGGACGCCGACCTCTCGCCGCCGGCACTCGCGCGGCTGATCGTGGACTTCGCCGCCGCCCTCGGACTCGACCGTCCGGCGATCGTGGCCAACGACACCGGCGGCGCGCTGACCCAGATCGCCGCCGTCGAGCACGGCGATCGCCTGGGCCGCGTGGTCCTCACCTCGTGCGACGCGTTCGAGCACTTCTTCCCGTGGATGTTCCGCTACCTGCCGGTGCTCACGTACGTGCCCGGCGGGGTGAGCCTGCTGGGCCGGGCCGCGCGCTTCCGCGCCGTCCGCCGCGCGCCCAACGCGTTCGGCTGGCTGATGCACCAGGACCCGCCGCAGGAGGTGCTCGACGGCTGGACGCGCCCCGCCGCCACGAATCCCGCGATCCGGCGCGACGTGACGAAGGTCCTGCGCGGGATCGACAACCGGCACACGCTGGCGGCGGCCGAGCGCCTCGGCGGCTTCGACCACCCGGTGCTGCTCGCCTGGGCGACAGCCGACAAGGTGTTCCCGTTCGCCGACGCTCAGAAGCTGGCGTCGATCCTCCCGAACGCCGAGCTGCGCGGCGTGCAGGACTCCTACGCGTTCATCCCCGAGGACCAGCCGGAGGAGCTGGCCTCGCTGATCGGGGAGTTCCTAGGAGATCTTCAGCAGGGCGATCACGTTCACGGCGAACGCGATCGCGAACGCGACCGTCCAACGGTCTAGGTTCCGCTCCACCAGCGAGCCGCCGCCGAACGGGCCGGCGCCGCTGCCGACGCCGAACGCGCCGGACAGCCCCGCGTCCTTGCCCGAGTGGAGCAGGATCAGCAGGATGAGCACCACCGAGATGACGATCATCGTGACTTCCAGGAGGCCGACCACGGCCGCCTAGGTTAGCGGCGCCGCCGGTGCCTCCGGCCCTGGCCCGTCGAGCTCGTCGAGCTGGCGGAGGATCTCGATCGCCTGCTGCCGCAGCTCGCGGTCGGTGGCGCGATAGTCCTCGGCCGACAGCTTGCCCATCCGGTGGTCGAGCTCGGCGTCGCGGATCTCGCGGTACTTGGCCTCCTTCGCCGCCTCGAGGGCCTCGCGGCGAGCCGCGTCGGGGGCCTCGGCGGCGGCGGGCCGCAGCAGCGGCCGGATCACGACGAGCGCGACGGCGACGCCGAAGACCACGATCGCCAGTGCGACGTCCATCGCGGCAACTCTAGGTAGCTACGCCCGCGACAGCTCGCGGCCGAGCCGCGCCGCGGCCAGGCTGCGCGCCCGCCGCCGCCGTGCCTCGGCCGTCGGCCAGAGCGCGGTCAGCGAGCCGAGCAGGACCACCGCGCCGCCGATCCAGATCCACGCGATCATCGGCGAGACGATCGTCCGGAACTGCGCCGGTGGCGGGTGGTTGCGGTACGACGCGACCAGCGCGGCGATCACCACCGCCTGCACGTCGCCCGACGCGCCCGAGAACTTGCGGTTGGCCTCGGCGATCGGCTTCATCAGGCCCGACGTGTCGGGCTGAATCGCCGTCCAGACGTCGCGGCCCAGGCCCCAGCGAACGTCGACCTCGCTGGTCGACTCGCCCTCGAAGAAGCGCCCGAACTGGCCGCCGCTGCCGTCGTTCGCCACGTAGTAGTTGCGCGACGGGCGCATCGTCCAGTGGCGGTCGCCCTTGCGAACGTCGAGCACGGCGCCGAGCGAGACGGGCGCGCCGGTGTCCGCGCGGTCGTCGAGGATCCTCGCCGTCGGCCGCTTGTAGCGGACGGTGTAGCCGTCGATCCGCGTGCTCTGGCCCGGCGTCAGCCGCGCGTCCTTCTGCGCGTGGAAGCCCGACGACGCCGCCACGCCGAGGAACAGGATCGCGATCCCGGCGTGCACGAGGTAGCCGCCGTAGCGGCGGCGGTTGCGCGCCACCAGCGAGGCGACGGCCGCCGGCCACGACTCGCCGGCCATCACGCGCCGCGCCGCCGCGCCGCGCGCGAACTCCTGCGTCACGGCGGCCAGCACGAAGGCGATCAGCGCGAACATGATCAGCGACGTGACGCTCTCGGCGGCGGGCGTGAGCACGAGCATCGCCACGAGCGCGACGGCCATGGCCACGAGCGGCCACTGCAGCGCGCGCCGCAGCGCCGCGGGCGTGGCGCGCCGCCACGTGAGCAGCGGCCCGATCCCGGACAGGAGCGCCAGCACCAGCGCGAGCGGCACCGTCCAGCGCTCGAACATCGGCGGCCCGAAGCTGCGCTTCTCGCCGGTCAGCGCCTCCGAGATCAGCGGGAAGAACGTGCCCCAGAAGATCACGAGGCAGAGCGCGACCAGCACGAGGTTGTTGAGCAGGAAGAACGCCTCGCGCGACAGGAGCGAGTCGAGCCTGCCCTCGCTGCGCAGCGAGTCGCGACGCGACACCAGCAACGCCGTCGATCCGATCGTCACGACAGCGATGAAGACCAGGAACGGCCGTCCGAGCGTGGACGCCCCGAAGGCGTGGATCGAGTCGAGGATCCCGGAGCGCACGAGGAACGTGCCGATCAGCGCGGCCACGAAGGTGGCGATGACCAGGGCCATGTTCCAGACCTTCAGCATCCCGCGCTTCTCCTGCACCATCACCGAGTGCACGAACGCCGTGCCGAGCAGCCACGGCATCAGCGACGCGTTCTCGACCGCGTCCCACGCCCAGTAGCCGCCCCAGCCGAGCTCGGAGTACGACCACAGCGCGCCGAGCAGGATCCCGCAGCCGAGCAGCGTCCAGGCGATCAGCGCGAACCGGCGCGTGGAGCGGATCCAGTCGGCGCCGGTGCTGCGCGTGATCAGCGCGCCGATCGCGAACGCGAACGGGATCGCGAAGCCGACGTAGCCCGAGTAGAGCATCGGCGGGTGCACCGCCATCGCCGGGTGGCGCAGCAGCGGCTCGAGCCCGTTGCCGCGCGCGACCGGGTGCGCGAACGTGGCGAACGGGTCCTGTCCGAACACGATCATCAGCGACAGGAAGAACGCGGCGATCGCGCCGAGCACGGCGGTGGCCCATGGCGCGATCTCGCGCAGGTGCCGCCGCGTGACGAACAGCACGACGCTCGAGTAGATCGAAAGCAGGAACGCCCAGAGCAGCAGCGACCCCTCCTGGCTCGACCACATGGCGGTGAGCTTGTAGAAGGTGGGCGTGTCGGTCGACGAGTTCTGCGCGACCAGCTTGAAGCCCAGGTCGGTGCGCAGGTACGCCGACTCGAGCATCAGCATCGCGATCGCGAGCAGGCCGCCCAGGCAGTAGATCGCCCTCCGCGCCGCGACCGCGTACTCGCGGCGGCCGCTGACCGCGCCGTACACGCCGGCGCCGACGGCGAGCAGCGCCGCGCCGAGCCCGACGACGAGGCAGGCCTCGCCCACGGCCGCGGTCATCTCAGAGCGTCTTCCCGCCCGGCGTGCTCTTGAACTTCGACGGGCACTTGGTCACGAGCGAGTCGCGCTGCGCCACGAACGTGCCGCCGCGCACCGTGCCCGTCACGATCACCTCGCGGCCCTCGCGGAACGGATCGGGGATCGCGCCGCGGTAGACGACCGGGATCGAGGCGGTGCCGTCGCGGTCGCGGACCCGGAACCGGAGCGGGTCGCCGCGGCGAACCGAGCCGTCCACCACCTTGCCCGTGATCTCGATGGACTTGCCGGGCGACTCCTTCAGCGCCTGCGACGGGATGGTGGCCTCAGTCGCGTTGCCGAAGCTGGTCCAGACGAGTGCGCCCGCGAGCACCACCGCTGCGGTCAGGGCCACGACCAGCCGGATCTTTCTCTTGCGTGCGGGGTCCACGGGCGTTCGATTATGGCAACGCCCGGCCGCGTGGCCGGCGGCTCAGCCGGGCGCGCCGCCCCCGGCTCGCTCGCTCGAGTGCCCCTCCCCCGGCCACGGCGCGAGAATCAGCACGATTCGGGCGTCGGAGGTGGCCCGCACCTCGTGGCGCTCGTTCGGGTCGAATATCGCCAGATAGCCCGGCCCGCCCTGCTCCTTGGAGCCGCCCTCGGCCACCTCGACCTCGCCGTCGGCCACCAGCAGGTACGCCCGCTCGTGCACCTGGTGGTCCTTCAGCTCCTCGCCCGCCGGCAGGTCGATCGCGATCACGCGGCCCTCGCCGTCGGTGCGCAGCACCTCGGGCTGGTGCACCTTGATGTCCAGCGAGCGGATATCCCAGCTTTCCAAGTCTTCCTCCAGAGTCGTACACGCGGGCGGCGCCGGAAACTACTGGATCGCCGGGCGCTCGACCTCGAACCACATGACGGTCCGGTCGTTGCCCGACTCGGTGCCCCAGCGGCTCGAGAGCTGGTCGACGATGAACAGCCCCCAGCCGCGCTCGTCGCCCTCGCTCGGCGGGCCCGGCTCGAAGTTGCCGCCCGGGTCGGTCACCTCGACGCGCAGGGCGTCGTCGCCCAGTGCGATCGCAAGCTCCAGCTCGCCGCCCGCGTCGTGGTCCGGGTGCTGCACGGCGTTCGTCACGAGCTCGCTCAGGCACAGCGAGGCGTCGTAGAGCTGCGACGGTCCGATGCTCCCCTCGAACTGCCCGAGCGCGGCTCGAGCGGCGGGCACCGAATCGGGCTCGCGCGGAAAGCTGAGACGTAAGTTGTCGGCCACCTGGATTGGGTACCGGCGTCCCCCGCGCGGGGGATCATACGTCAGGAACGGCGCAACCGCCGCCGCAGCGACATCCCGCCGCTGAGGAGCGCGAGCCCGGCGAGCACGAAGCTCGCGATCTGGAGGCCCGTGTGCGGCAGGCTCGACGAGTGCTGGCTCGAGTTGCCCGAGTTGCCGTTGCTCGATGAGCTGCTGGAGCTCGAGTTGTCGGGCGACGAGCTGCCGCCCGAGCCGGTGACCGTGACGCTCGCCTTCATGTACGGGTGCGGTGTGCAGTGGTAGTCGTACTTGCCGGCCTTCGTGAACTTGTACGTGCCGGTCGCGCCCTTCACGAGGTTGCCGGTGTCGAAGGTCCCGTCGTCGGCGGTCGCGGTGTGCGCGGTCGGACCCTGGTTGGTCCAGGTCACGGTGGTGCCGACGCTGACGGTGATGTCCTTCGGGTCGAACTCGAAGTCCCTGATCGTGACGCTGCTCGTGGAGGTGGACGCCGCGTGGAGATCGGCCGGCCCGCTGGAGGCCTTCGGCTCGGACTTGGCCTTCGGCTTGCCGCCGCCCTTCGAGCCCTTGTCCTCGGTGGCGGCGTGCACGTGCCCGCCGTGCGACGCCTTCGGGGCCGGCTCGGAGTGCTCCGCCGCCGGCCGGGCTACCACGTGCAGCGTGGCGCGCTGGACGTCGTAGCCGCCGTGGTTGTCGAAGACCGACACCGCCACGTGCACCGTGCCGGTCCGTGAGAACGCGTGAGTCAGGCGCGCCCGCTCGTGAGTCGAGGTCTCGTACTCGTTGTCCCCGTCGAGGTCCCAGAGGTGGTAGGCGATGTCGCCGCGCGAGCGCGAGGAGTCGAACACCACCGTCTGGCCGACGGCCGGCGTGCGATCCGACACCGTCAGCGAGGCGTGGGGCTTCGAGCCCCCGTGGCCGTCTCGGGCCAGGCCCGGCGCCGCGAACACGGCGAGGACCGCGAGGGCGGCCGCCGCGGCGATCGCCAGAGCCCTGCGTCCCGTGCGCCCCTCCCTACTCACGGTAGGAGCGTACCGCCAATCCGCCCGCTCACGTCGAGGTCTACGCAGCGCTGCCCCGGGAGGTTCGCATCAGTCGCCGGCCGCCATCTGGCCGAGGTAGCCGTGGGCCTCGTCGAACGCCCAGGCGAGCACGAGGAGCTTGGTGCGAAGCCGCGCAGCCATCTCGCGCGGGAGCGCATCGGGCGACGCCTGCATCATCCGCGCCAGCTCGACGAAGCCGTCGAGCTTGTCGGCGCGCGCGTTCTCGTCGAGGCCGTCCCAGTTTGGCTGGATCTCCTCGGCGTAGAAGTCGTCGGCGTCGACGTCCTCGTCGATCAGCCAGCGGACGTCCGCCGTCGGCTCCTCGACCTCGCCCTCGAGCAGGTCCGAGACGACCGCGCGCAGGTCGGGCTCGCCGGCACCGCCGCGCTCCGAGTGCAGCCCGGTGAGAGTCGCGCGCATCCGCACGGCGTCGCGCGACAGCGACGGCGGCGCGTCTGTGCCGCGCCTGCGGTCATCCCCCCTAAGCCGGTCGAGAAGGCTCACGCCGGGCACCCTACCGGGCGGCGACGATGCTCCGCATGCCGCTCGTCAGCCCAGCCGTGCAACGGGAGGCCAGGCCGCCTGTTGCCTGGCTCAGGCGCAGCGCGGCCGGCTCACGAACCGGTCGAACGACCCGTCCGCGAAGGTGTGCTTGTCGAAGAACCACCAGCGCCCGGAGTGGGTGCAGTGGCGCGGCGTGGTGATCAGCCGGTGGACTCGGCCGTGGATGCGGCGTTTGCGGGCTGGGATCTTCACGGTCAGTGAGCGCGGCACGAACTCGCCGTGCTGGCACGGCGGGCTCTCGGTCACGACCACGCACATCGGGGGTGGCTCGGTGTTCTGGAAGCGCCCGCTGGCGATCACGCGCTCGCTGGACAGGTAGGTGCCGCCGCGGCTGAAGACGAAGAGCGAGCCGTCGCGTCGCGCATAGACCGTCACGTCCACGTCGACCGGACCGATCTGGAACGCCGCGCCGCTCGACTCGGTCTGGGCATGGCCATGTCCGATGATCGACTTGTCCGGGCACGCGGACATGCCCTGCGACTTGAAGTCGGAGTCGCTCGCCTTGCACGTGGGCGTGGCGTCGGCGTCGAAGCGCGTTCCCTTGGGGAAGCCGACGAGCGAGTGGCGGAGCGGCTTCAGCTGGCCGTCCTTGTAACGCGCGTTGAATATCTCGGTGGCGAAGACGCCGGTCGAGGCGTGCGGCTTCGGGTTCGTGAGCCGCAGCTCGTCGGTCGAGCCGGGGGAGTTGGCGAGCGCCGCGGAAGCAGTTGCGCAGGCGCACGCGAGGGCCACCGCAAGCGCCGTCCCACCACGTCTCCCGTCCATCGCGGCGAAAGTACCACCGCCGAGGGCTAGCCGCGCCGGTGGGGCGGACCCGGCGCGGGGACCAGCCGCGAGTCGCCGGTCACCGTCATCGCCGCGGCGCCGAAGTCCGCGCGCGAGAGGCTCGAGACGAGCTTCGCGGCGCGGCGGGAACGGTCGATCGCGGGGGTTCCGGGCCCCGTCAGCCGGATCGAGATCCAGCGCGCGCCGCGCAGCGCCCCGGTCCCGTCGAGCTCCACGCGCAGGATGCCGCTCAGCGACAGCACGCCGCCGCGCTCGAAGGTGTTGAAGCCGAGGAAGTTGCCGAGCGAATAGGCGATCAGGCGACCGCGCCGGCGCTCCACGCCACGCAGCACGTGCGGGCCCGAGCCGACGACCAGATCGGCGCCGGCGTCGACCACGGCGTGAGCGAACCGGCGCGTGTCGCCGCGGTCCTCGCCGAAGGCGGTCTCGCGCCCGATCGGCGTGTGGATCCGATCGGTCCCCTCGGCCCCGGCATGCATCATCACGATCACGAGGTCGGCGCGCGCAGCGGCCCGGCGCACCAGCTCGATCGCCTTCGGGATGTCGGTGAGCGAGGCTGCCCACGGGTAGGGCGCGAAGCCGAGCAGGGCCACGCGCACGCCGCGGACGCTGCGCAGCTCCACGTGGCCGGGCGGCCCGGCCGCCCCCACTCCCGCGCCGTAGAGCGCCGCCAGCGTGCGCGCCTCGCCGGCGGGCCCGAAGTCGGCCGCGTGGTTGTTGGCCAGGTTGAGCACGTCGAAGCCCGCGCGCGCGTACATGCCCGCGTAGCTCGCCGGGGCCTGGAACGCGAAGCAGTCCTTCGACCTGTGCCCGCACTTCGAGCCGCCGCCCGAGCCGAGCGTGCCCTCGAGGTTGCCGAGCGCGAGGTCGGCGTCCTGCAGCCGGCGGCGCACGGGCTCGAGCGGTCCGGCGCCGCTCGCCGGCGGCAGCCCCAGCTTGCGCGACAGCGACATGTCGCCCACCCAGGCGATCGACACGACGCTTCGGCGCAGCAGCGAGGCGCGGCGCTGCGCGGCGGCCGCCGCGTGGTGGCGTGGGCCGTGCGCCCTGACGTGGTGCGCCACGTCGCGTCCGGCGAGCACGCCCAGCGCCAGGACGGCGATCAGGGCCGCGCCGGCGCCCCACTTGCCCACGTTGCCCACCGCTAGGCGCGAAACGCCGGAAACCGGTCCCAGTCGAGGTCGCCCATGTCCGGGTCGAGCTCGACGAGGTCGAGGGTCATCGTGCTCGCTGCGACGTCGCCCTCGGTGAAGCGCACACGGCGCACGTGCTCGCCGTCGATCCAGACGGTGAGCGGCAGGGCGGTCAGCTCCTCGAAGCGCTGCACGGACGGCACCCGCATACCGCCCGGGGCGAGCGCCGACGCGCGCGCGAGGTCGACCCGCACGGCCACGCGCCGGCAGGTCGTGCCGTGCAGCGCCTCCTCGCCCTCGAGGGTCGCCTCGGTCGTCCCCCGCGGCGCGTCAAGCAGCCACAGGGGGTCGAGGTTCCGGTCGGAGGGCGAGGGATCGCGCGTCCCGACGGGCTGCCCCGCGACGCCGCCCCAGCGCTTGCCGTCCCTGTACAGCTCGGCGAAGCCGCCGTAGTCGAGTATGTACCTGCGCGCGTGCGGCTCGACCACGCCCTCGCCCTGGAGGTGACCGGGGTCGGAGTCGATCCAGTGACGCCACGCCGCCGTCGCGGCCGCCTTGCCGGCCGTCTTCGCGAGCTTGCCGACCGGCCGCAAGAGCCCACCGCTGCGCCGGCGCCGGCTAGCGTCCTCGGGCCAGTTCACGCTCATCTGCCGCGTGAACTCGATCCGCGCCCGCTCGGTCGCGACGGTCCGCTCGGCACATGCCAGCACCTCGTCAAGAAGCGCGGTGGGATCGGATCGGTCGTCCGGCGGCACGACGCCCTATGCCTTGGCGCGCGGCTCGTCCGGTTGCACGCGCAGCGAGTTGATCGTCATGGCGAGCATCTCGTAGTGGCCCACGAGCAGGCACAGCTCGATCAGCTCCCGTGGGTTCAGCAGCCCCGCGAGGCCCTGCCACGTCTCGTCGCCCAGCTCGCGCCGCTCGTGGAGCTCGTCGACCGCCGTCAGCAGCAGCCGCTGGCGCGCCGTCCACTCGCTCGCCTCCGGGCCGAAGCGCACGCGCTCGACGGCCGTCCTGTCGAGCCCGGCGCGGGCGGCCAGCCGTTCGTGGTGGCGCCACTCGTACTCGCAGTCGCAGCGATGCGCCACGCGCAGGATCACGAGCTCGGTGTCGGCGCGAGGCAGCCGGCCTCCCGGCATCAGCCCGCCCGCGAACCACAGCCAGCGCCGGAACAGCCCGCGGTGCCGGGCGAGCGTCGTGAACAGGTTCGGCGGGCCCGTGCCGGCCGCGCGGCCGATCACGCGCGTGATCGCCGTGTTGACGATCCCGATCTCGCCGCGGTCGCCGGGCGCGATGCGCGGCTGGGCGCTCACCGGGGCTGCGTGGTCGTCAGATCCGGGCGCTCCTCGCGCGCGATCTCGAGGGCCTTGCCCACGCGCCGGCGAAGCGCGAGCTCCACCACGCGCTGCGCGATCATCCGGCCCGGGAGCACCGCTTCGACCCAGCGGGGCGAGACCACCCGGCGCGACCGGCGAGCGATCCCGCGCACCACGGCGTCGACCGCCGGCTCGAGCGGGGCGACCCTGCTGAGCCTGCCGCCGAGCGTGAGGTGCTTCGCCGCGGCGGTGCCGAAGCCGCGGCTCGTCATGTCGGTGTCCAGCTCGGCGAAGTACGCCACACCCACGCGCGCGCCGCTCGGGCGCAGCTCGGTCCGCAGGCAGTCCGCGAGTGCCTCGACCGCGGCCTTCGACGCGCAGTACGGACTCAGCAGGGGCAGGTGGACGCCGGCCGCGAGCGAGGACACCGCGAGCGCGTAGCCGCCGGGGTGCGCGACGTGCGGACCGGCCGCCCGCAGCGTGTTGAACACGCCCCCGAGGTTCACGGCGAGCGTGCGGTCCCAGACGTCCGCGTCGCCGCCGACGATCGCCATCTGCGCCGCCACGCCGGCGTTGGCCACCACCACGTCGAGGCCGCCGAGCGCCTCGGCTGTCGCGTCGACCACCTCCTGCACCCGCGCGCGATCGCTCACGTCGCAGTCCCACCACGGAGCGCCGCCGCACTCGGCGGCCACGCGCTCGAGCAGCTCGGGCTCGATCCCGGCCAGCGCCACCTTCGCGCCCTGGTCGGCCAGCCGCCTGGCGGTGGCGGCGCCGATGCCGCGCGCCGCGCCGGTGATGAGCACGCGCCGGCCGGTCATCGCGTCTCCCCGGGAACGCCGATTCGCGCGGTCACGCCCGGTATTGAAGCGGCCCGCCGTCGCTCGCGCCCGGCGGGAGACGCTCAAGCCCCGCGGCACGAGCCCGAACTGGCCGTTCTTGACTTGGCCCCTCCGATCGGCGAGGGTCGCTTGATGGGTCTCCCCTACGCCGCCGTGGCGGCGGCCGCCCTCGCACTCGCGCTGCCCACCGCCGCCGACGCCGCGACGATCGACGTGACGAGCGAGGCCGACGACAACGGTGCGGGCTGCACGCTGCGCGAGGCCATCGCGACGGCGAACAGCGACGCCCCCGCCCCCGGCTGTATCCAGGGCAGCGGCAACGACGAGATCGTCCTGCCTGCCAGCGCCACCCCGTTCACCCTTCAGCAAGCGGGCCTCCCCGAGGACGACAACGTCAGCGGCGATCTCGACATCAAGGGCAACCTGCTGATCCGCGGCGGCGGCAGTAGCGCCACCGCGGTCGACGGCGGCGGCCTCGACCGTGTCTTCGACGTGATCAGCGGCACCGTCGAGCTCCGCGACCTTGGCATCACCGGCGGCATCGCGCCGGGTGGCGGGACGGCCTCCGGAGGCGTCGACAACCCGGGCCCCGATCTGGACAGCGTGGGCGGCACCGGGGCCGACGGGGAGTCCGGCGGCGGGATCCGCAACGCGACCACCCTCCAGCTGACGCGCGTGCGGGTCTTCGCCAACGCCGCGGGGCGAGGCGAGCAGGGCGGTGCCGGTCAGACGGCCGGGGACGGCAGCGCGGGCAACGCGGGCCGCTCCAGCATCGGCGGCAACGGCGGCAGAGGCGGTGACGGCGGCGGGATCTTCAACACATCGGGCGGCGCGCTGACCATCGCCGAGAGCACGATCGACCTGAACCAGGCCGGAGCCGCCGGCAACGGCGGCGCCGCCGGTCAGGGCGGAACGGGCGCGACCGACACGCTGGGCCACGACGGGGGCGACAGCCTCGGCGGTAACGCCGGCTTCGGTGGCGACGGCGGCGGCGTGGCTTCGCAGAGCGGAAGGGTCTCGATCACGAAGTCCGTCGTCGCGGGCAACACGGCCGGCGAGGGCGGCGTTGGCGGGAATGCCGGCACCGGCGGCACCGGCGGCACGGGCACCAGCTCCGGGGGCACGGGCGGAGACTCCACCGGCGGCAGCGGCGGGCGTGGTGGCGGCGGCGGAGGGCTCAGCGTGGGCGGCGGTCACTATGCGCTGACCGAGACGATCGTGCGCGCCAACGGCGCTGGCCTCGGCGCGAGCGGCGGCAACGCGGGCAGCGGTGGGCTGGGCGGGCCGGGGCCCGGCGCGGGCCCGCGCGGCCCGGGCGGCAACTCCAACGGCGGGGCGGGGGGCCGCGGCGGGAGCGGCGGCGGCCTGAGCACCGGCACCCTCACCCCGGGCGACAACCCCGTGGCGGCGTCGGCGATCGTCCAGAACGTCGCGGGCAACGGCGGCGCCGGCGGCAACTGGGGCTCCTCCGGCCTCGGCGTTCCAGCCGGGAGCGTGCAGGGCGGCAACGGCGGGTCGGGCGGGAATGCCGCGGGGGCGGACGTGTCCGACGTGCTGACGAGGATCGTCAACTCGACCATCGCGGAGAACCAGGCCGGCGACGGCGGAGGCCCCGGGTCGCCCGCGGGCCCATCCGCAGGCAGCGCCGGCCAGCGCGGCGGCGACGCGGGGCTCCGTGCCGCGGACGGCGTCGCCGACCTCACCCACGTCACCGTCACCGCCAACGTGCGCGGGAGCGGTCCGGAGTCCTCCACCGCCGGCGGCGTCGCGGAGCGAGGCACGGGCACGCTGACGCTCCACAACACGCTCGTCGCCGGCAACGGTGACGACGAGTGCGGCGGCCAGGTCGACGCGGGCACGGGCGGCTTGAACCTGTCGTTTCCGGATGACGGGTCGTGCCCGAACACGTTCACGCACGGCGACCCCAAGCTCGGGCCGCTTCAGGACAACGGCGGGACGACGCCCAACACCGCGCTCGGCCCGGGAAGCGCGGCGATCAACGCGGCGGGCACCGGCGCCCCGTGCACCGCCTCCGACCAGCGCGGCGTCCCGCGCCCACAGGGCACCGGCTGCGACATCGGAGCGTTCGAGCTCGCGCCCCCCGCGGCAACCACCGGTGCGGCGACGCAGATCATGACCACGCGTGCCACGCTCACGGGCGCCCGGAACACGCACGGGCTCCCGGGCACGTACAGGTACCGGTACGGCCAGACGACGGCCTACGGGAACCTGACCTCGGCGGCGAGCAACGCCGGACCGGCCACGAGCCCGGCGACGCTGACCGGCCTGAAGCCGAACACGCTCTACCACTACCGGCTCGTCGTGACGAACACCGACGGCACGACCGTCGGCGCCGATCGCACGTTCCGCACGAAGCAGGTGCCGTTCGCCGGCGTGATCATCCCGGCAGGTCAGACGCCCACGATCAACGCCAAGGGCGTAGCGCGAGTGAAGGTCAGCTGCCCGGTGCTCGCGGTCGCCCGCTGCACGGGCGCCCTGACGCTGAAGAAGAAGCTGCGCCTGAAGCCCGGCGGACCGAGCAAGCCCCGGACGCTCGGTACGAAGACCTTTGTCATCACGCGTGGGCAGACGGTCGCCGTGAAGGTGAAGATCATGCAGCGGTACGTCGACCTCATCGCGGCCCGCAAGCACCGTCAGCTCGGCGTGAACGGCGTCGCCAGCGCCGCCGACGCGCGCGGTGGCGCGCCGAAGATCACGCGACGACCGGTAACGCTCAGGGCGCCCTGACGAGAAGCGGACGACGGGTCTCGAACCCGCGACCTTCGGCTTGGGAAGCCGACGCTCTACCAACTGAGCTACGTCCGCGCGTGGCCCCGGGAGGCCGGCCGCCAGTCTAGTCCCGCGCCGGTTACTGTCCGCTGCCGGGAATGAGGCGCTCGTCTGCTCCGGGGCTGTTGGTGACGGCGGCCGCATTGTCGCTCGGCGTCGCCCCTGCGGCGCTCGCCGCGAAACCGGTCGCGGTCAGCTGCGGCCAGGTGATCACGCGGGACACGACGCTCGCCAACGACCTGAGGAACTGCCACACGATCGGGCTCGTAGTGGGGGCCGACGACGTGACGCTCGACCTGAACGGCCACACGGTCGACGGCGACGGGAGGGCGGACTTCGAGGGCATCAACGTGAAGCGCCACGACCGCGTGAGGATCCGGCACGGCACGGTGACCGACTTCGTCGAAGGCGTTGCCGTCCTCCTCTCGAAGGGCACGCGCGTGACGGACCTCGCAATCGCGCGCGAGCGCCACGTGGGCGTCTTCGTGTCGGACTCCCGGAACATCGCGGTCGACCGGACGGCGTCGTCGCAGATCGCGTTCGCGGGCCTCTACGCCACCCGCTCGCACAACGTCCGGCTGAGACGCAACTCCGTCACGGCCAGCGGCGCCGGGATAGCCACGCGGCTGTCCGATCACCTGACGATCGCGGGTAACTCCCTCTCCCAGAACGGCGGCCCGGGGATCAACCTGTCCGACGACACGACGAAGAGCGCCGTGAACCACAACGGCCTGGTGGACAACGAGGACGGGATCGTGCTCGACAACGGGCCGACGCGAAACGTGGTCGCAGCCAACTCCGTCTCCGGCTCCGGCGCCGGCGTGGTGCTGATCGCGGCTGACGCGAACCGCGTCGACCGCAACACGCTCACCGGCGGAACCTTCGCCGGGGTCGTGGTGGTCGGGAGCGATCGCAACCGCGTGGAGCGCAACTCGATCGCGGGCAGCGGGCACGACCCGGACGCCGAGGCCGGCATCCACCTGGTCTCGAACGACGACGGAAGCACGTCCGACAGGAACCTGATCGCCAGAAACGACCTGATGGGCGACGCGCCCGACGGCCTGCTCGTGGACCGGGACCAGCGCCGGAACCGC
>JBJMLK010000021.1:0-13011 GCA_045805345.1 Thermoleophilaceae bacterium
CGCGCCGCGCGAAGCGGCGCGCCGCGGCCAAGCGAGCGGCCGGCGCCGGGTCGCCCGGCGCGGTGCCCGTGCCCGACACGGCAGGAGCCGCCGCCGCGGCGCCGCGCCTCGCCCCGGCCGCGTCGCTTCGCCGCGCATCCGAGCGCGTCGGCGCGCGGGATGGCGACGAGGTCTCGCCCGCCGTGATCATGCTCTTGATCGGCACCGGCCTGCTGCTGCTCGCCGCGGCGGCGGCCTGGCGCGGCCGCGGCGAGCCCCTCGGCTAGCCGCGCCCGGTCCTACCGGCGTGCCGGTGGCGGAGCCGTCAGGGTCGGGATCTCGGGAAGGTCGATCGGCGCACCGCCGCCGGGCGCGCCCCCGCCGGGCATCCCCCCGAAAGGCGGCGACGCCGCCGGCGCACCCCCGCCTGGGGGCCCGCCGATCGGACCGAGGGGCATCGGCGCCATGCCCGCGGGCAGACCTCCGGGTGGCCCCCCGAAGGGGAGGGTCGCCGGCGAGCCGCCCCCCGGTGGGCCGCCCCCGGGGAAGCCACCACCGAGTGCGCCGATCGGCGGAGGGGTGAATAGCTGCGGCATCGGCGGACCGGTGGGGTAGCGGAAATCGGGACGCGGTGGCGTCGCGGGGGGCGGCGCAGCGAGCGAAGGCGCCGCCCGCGTCGCCGCGCTCGACGGGAGCCCGGCGCCGGCCAGGCTGCCTGCGTCCACCACAGGCGATCCGCGCGGAGGCATCGCTTGGCCTGCGAGCGAGGCTTCCCGCTGCGCGACCGCGAGCATCGCGCCCACCTCGCCAGGCGTGGGCGGCGCGGGAAGGCGCGCGGCGGCGATCGCGGCAGCGCGCCGGGCGTCGTCCTCCGCGGTCCCGACCGCCGCGCGCGTGGGCGGCGCCGGGAGGCGCCCCGCGGCGATCGCGGCAGCGCGTCGCGCGTCGTCCTCCGCCGTCCCGACCGCCGCTCGTGTCGGCGGCGGCGCCGCGCCCCTGACCTCGAGCACCGCCTTGCGCACCGCGGCAGCGATCGCGGCTTCGGCCTCGCCGGGAGTGGGCTGCCTGGGAGCGGGGAACGGCGGGGGAAGCGTCCCCGAACCGGGGGGCGGCGGGGGGAGAGTCCCCGAACCGGGCGGCGGGGGAGGTGGGAGGGTTGCCCAGCCAGGGGGTGTCGTGCCGGACCCCGGTGGCGGCGGCGCGGGCAGCCCGGCCTCCACCCAGCGCGGCGCCGGCGCGCCCGCGAGCTGCCAGCGCCCGAGCGCGCCTTGGAGCGCCTGCTGCAGCGCCACCGACGCCTGTCCCATGACCCCGACGCGCGCGCCTTCCGGCGAGCTCGCGACCGACACCGTGACGATCTCCTCGCGGCGGACGAACAGCGCGAGGATCCCCGGGATGGGGAACAGAACGGCCACCGCGATCGCCCATCCGGGTATCCGACGCCGCCGAAGCGCGAACCCGTCCGGCGTCTCGCCGGCGAGCCGGTAGCCGCCGGTGCCGGCCACCCCGAGCAGCTCGCGACGGACGTCGGCCGGACGTCCGCGCACGACCGTGGTCTGGTTCACGTGCGGTGCCGCCATCGACCCGCTTCAGAATAGGCTTCCGCGGCGATGGGGGATCTGCGCGTGCTCACCCGCCGCGAGGCCTCGATCTTCGCCTGCCTGACCGACACGGTCGTGGCCCCCGAGCCGATCCTCCCGCCGGTCCGCGAGACCGACGCCGTCGCCTTCTTCGACGAGTGGCTGTCGCTTCTCCCCGCCCCGAACCGCGCCGGCATGCGCGCGCTGCTGTGGGCCGCCGAGCTCGCGCCGCTCGGACAGGGCTTCGGCGCGCGGCTGCGCCGGCTGGACCGCGAGGGCCGCGCCCGGTGGCTGAGGCGCATCGAGCACGCGCCGTTCGTGCAGCTCCGGCTCGTCGCGAAGCTCGTGGTGAGCGCGGCCCAGCTCTCCTACTACGGCAACGACGCCGTGCTCGGGCGCCTCGGCTACGACGCCGAGGCGAACCTCGACCGCGGCCGGCGGCTGCGCGCCGCGGAGGGACGGCCGTGAGCGACGACGGCCGCCGCCCAACGCGCGACGCCGGCACGTACGCCGACGGGCGCGGCGCAGTGCACCCGGCGAGCGAGCGGATCGAGCCCGGCGGCTCGATCACCGCACGGCGCACTGTGAGGGCCGACGTGTGCGTGATCGGAACCGGCGCCGGCGGCGCGCCGGCCGCGAAGGAGCTGGCCGAGGGCGGCATGAGCGTGGCGATGCTCGAGGAGGGCGAGCGGTTCACGACCGACGACTTCAACGCGCGCCCGCGCGACATGATGACCCGCCTCTATCGCGACGCGGGCCAGGTGGCCACGCTCGGCAACGTGCCGGTCGTGCTCCCGCTCGGGCGCTCGGTGGGCGGCACCACGCTGATCAACTCCGGCACCTGCTTCCGCACGCCGCACGCGGTGCTGCGGATGTGGGGCGAGCGCTTCGGCCTCGACGAGCTGAGCCCGGAGGAGCTCGATCCGTACTTTCGCCGCGTCGAGCGGATCCAGAACGTGGTCCAGGTGCCGGCCGAGTACGCCGGCCGCAACGCGCTCGTGGTCAAGCGCGGCGCCGACGCCCTCGGCTGGTCCGGCGACTTCATCTACCGCAACGTGCGCGGCTGCGTCGGCTCCGGGATCTGCACGTTCGGCTGTCCGACCTCGGCCAAGCAGCACGTGGGCCTGACCTACGTCCCGCTCGCCTGGGACGCCGGCGCCACCACGTACACCGGCTGCCGCGCGAGGCGGATCGAGATCGCCAACGGCCGCGTGACCGCCGTCGAGGCCTCGACCACCGGCGGCGGCCGGCTCCGCGTTGAGTGCGGCATGGCCCTGGTCGCGTGCGGTGCGATCGGCACGCCGCTGCTCCTGAGCGACCAGCGGATCGGCGCCGAGTCCGGACAGCTTGGCCGCAACCTCTCGATCCACCCGGCCACCGGCGTGCGCGCCGAGCTTGACGAGCAGGTGGACATGGCGAAGGGCGTGCCCCAGTCCTACTTCATCGACGAGTTCGCCGACGAGGGCATCATGCTCGAGGGCGCGGCGGGGCCGCCCGACTACAGCGCGATGTCGTTCCCGTTCTCCGGCGAACGTCACCGCGACGGGATGCTCCGCTACGCCCACCAGTCGCAGTTCGGGCTGATGGTCTCGGACCTCTCCCGCGGCAGCGTGCACCGCCGCGGGCGCTTCGTGCAGATCCGCTACGACCTGAACCGCGACGACGCCGCCACCTTCAAGCGCGGCATCGAGCGCCTGTGCGAGCTCTACTGGGCCGCCGGCGCGAAGGTGGTCTACCCCCCGATCGACGGGATAGCCGAGCTGCGCGACGGGGACGTGCAGACCGTACGCGACCACGACCTCCGGCCGAGCGAGCTCACGCCGCTGCTCGCCTTCCACCCGCTCGGCACGGCGCGCGCCGACGCGCGGCCCGGCCACGGCGTGGTGGACGCGGACGGGAAGGTGCGCGGCCTCGACAACCTCTACGTCGTCGACGGCAGCGTCGTGCCGAGCTCGATAGGCGTCAACCCGCAGATCACGATCATGGCGCTCGCCACGCGCGCCGCGTTCCGGATCCTCGGGCAGGCGCCCCCGCGCGACGAGCCGGAGCCGGAGGCGATCGCCCAGCCGCGCATCACGCGGCCGCACGCGATCACGGCCTAGGGCTTGAAGGCCGCCGCCTGCGGCGCAGCTGCCGCGCGCGTGGGCTGCGGGATACTGCGGGGGCGATGTCGCAGGAGAACGTGCAGGCCGCGCGGCGCGCCTACGAGGCCTTCAACGAGGTCTTCAGCGCGGGGGACATCTCGGGCTGGCTCGCCCTCTACACCCCCGATGCCGAGCTGCACGACGTGCCGAGCTTTCCCGATGCGGCCGTCCACCGCGGCCATGACGAGCTGGGGAAGTGGGCCAAGCAGCTGATGGAGGTCGCCGAGGACCTTCGGGTCGAGCCCGAGCGCTTCGTCGAGGCGGGCGAGTCCGTGGTGGTGGCGGTTCGAATCTCCGCGAAGGGACGCGAGGGCGGGGTCCTGACCGAGATGAGCACCTTCCACGTGCTCGAGTTCGCCGACGGGAAGATCTCGCGGGCTCGTTACTACACCACCGAGGACGAGGCGCTCGAGGCTGCGGGACTGCGGCAGTAGGCGTCGCGAGCTTCGCCAGCCCTCCCAGGCCTCAGCCCGAGCAGTCGACGGCGCCGCGGTAGATCCTCTGGCTGCGGTCAAGGCTCCCGACCGCGAGCGTCCACGGCCAGCCCGCGAACGGGCAGCTCCCGGGGTTGGTGATCAGGTCGACTCGCCGGCCGGCGACAGCACGGTGCGCCCCGAGGTGCACGTTGAAGTCGCGGATGCCCAGCCCGAAGAACGCGCGCCTCACCCGCTCGAGCTGCAGCTGCAGGCCCTCCTGCGGATAGGTCTCCGGGTTGAGCTCGAACACGCGGCCCGTGCCGTATCCGGTCCGGCTGGGCGCCCGTGTGACCATCACCAGCCCGGCGATGTCGTCCGATCGCCGCCGGGGGGCGAGGTAGAGGCCGACGCCCACCGGGATCCTGGCGCCGCCGGGCTCGGCCTCCAGGCTCGCCGTGCCGGCGCCGACCCGACTCCCCGCCGGGCAGTCGTCGGCGGCAGCCTGCGAGTTCCGGCAGCGGCGCGCCACCGCCCGGTCGTGGAACCTCGTGCCGCGCGCCAGCTGCGGGATGATCGCGTTGATCCCGTTGGAGCCACGCGGTTGCCGGAGGTCGATCGTCAGGCGCGTGCCCGTGCCGGCCTGCCTCGGATCGAGCGTCAGGTGGCCGGCGTCGAAGCCGGCCGCCGAGCCGCACAGCCCGAGCGCCAACGCGATCGTGAGCAGCGCGACGCGCCGCATGGGCTATCGGACCGGCTTGGGCGCGCAGGCCACCGTGTGGTGGAACGTCTTGCCGGTCCCGTCGGGGTAGTTCACCGACGCCGCGTACGGCCACCCCTTGTCGGGGCACGTTCCCGGGTTGGTGATCAGGTCGACCCGCTTGCCGTTCACCTGGCGGTGCTTGCCGAAGTGCAGCCTGAGGTGCGTGACCTTCACCGTGACGCCGTCGGGCGGCTTGATCGCCTTGTCGAGGCCGCCGAAGAACGTCTCGAGTCCGAGCTTGCCCTCGTCGATCCGGAAGAGCCGCCCGAAGGCGTGACCCTTCTGCCCCGCGGCCTCGGCGATCCCGACGAGTCCCGCGATGTCGGAGGCCCGCCGCTTCGGCGCGAGGAACAGCGACACGTCGACCTGCACAGGCCCGAAGCCGGTCGCGTTGGCGTCGATCTTCCCGCCGCCGATGCGGCTGCCGGCCGGGCAGCTGTTCTGCTTCGCCTGCGCGTCGGAGCAGCGCTTGGCGGCGGCGCGCCCGTCGAACTTCACGCCCTTCACGACCTTGAGCGCCACCGAACGCGGGGTCTTGCTCTGGTTCGGGGGCACGGCGTCGAGCGTCGAGACCGAGCCGGCCCCGGCGGTGTTCGGGCTCACCGTCAGCTTCGCCGAGCCGGCGGCGAACGCGACGGCGGCGAACACGAGCAGGGTGAGACCCGAGAGGAGGAGGGCGCGGCGCATTCCGGTCCGCAAAGTTAGAGCATTCATGCCCGAGCTGTTCCCGGTCCCGCTGGGATCATGCACCGCCTCGCCCCTAGGGCGAGTACCCGCGGAGCGCGTCCATCCAGCGCCGGCGGCGGGCCGCCCAGCGTGGCGCGAGCGCCCCGCCGGTCAGCTCGTTCGCGGCGTCGAGGTACTCCACCGCGTACTCGTAGTCGCCCCAGCTCGCGTCGAGCTCGGCCAGGCTGAGTGCGACGTCCACCATCGCGCGCCGCTCGAGGTCCTGGCGGCGCTCGGATACTGCATCTTGGGGGAGGGGCATGGAGGGAGGGCTCCCGTCGGCGGGTGGGGCCCCCGAGTCTCCGCCGCTGCGCGCGAGTCTCAAGCCGCGCGCAGCATCCATGGGGAATCGGCGCGCGAAGGTGCACAGGGACGCGCAGGTTTCCTTGCGCGCGGCGGCACGGGCGCCAGCCCGTAACGTATCCGGCGTGATAGCGCGAGCGGACGCCCTCAAGGCCCTCGCGGGCGAGCCGTTCGACCTGGTGGTCATCGGCGGCGGGATCACGGGGGCCGGCGTGGCGCTCGACGCCGCGTCGCGCGGCTACAGCGTGGCCCTCGTCGAGCGAGACGACTACTCGTCGGGCACCTCGAGCCGGTCGTCGAAGCTCGTCCACGGCGGCCTGCGCTACCTGCAGAACTTCGACCTCGGGCTGGTGCGCGAGGCGCTGCTCGAGCGCGCGCTCCTGGTGAACCTCTCGCCGCACCTCGTCCGCCCGCTCCAGCTGCTCGTGCCCGGCTTCGAGGGCAAGCATCCACAGCGCGCCCTGGGCATGGGGCTGAACATGTACGACGCGATGGCCACCGATCGCCTCCGCCTGCCCGGGCGGCGGCGCCGGGCCGAGGGCGACGCGATGGAGGAGTGGAGCCCGGAGCGCCACCGCATGATCGACGGCGACGAGGTGAAGCGCCTGCTCCCGGCGCTCGCCTCGCGCGAGCCCACCGCCGCGTACCTCTTCTACGACTGCCAGACCGACGACTCGCGGCTCGTGCTCACCGTACTCGGCGAGGCGGAGCGCTACGGCACCGTGATGGTCAACCGCTGCGAGGTGCTCGACGTGTTCGACGACCACGGGCGCGCGTGTGGCGTCCACTGCCGCGACCGCGTCGGGGGCGAGGAGCTCGAGATCCGCGCCGCGAACGTGGTGAACGCGACAGGCGTGTGGGCCGACACCATCCGCTCCGAGGAGCTGTACGCCGAGGAGGAGGTGCCGCACATCAGGCCGAGCCGCGGCACCCACATCACCCTGGCCCACGACACGCTGCCGCTCGTGGCGGGCGCGATCGTGCCGGTCGGCGACGGGCGCACGATCTTCACGCTGCCGTGGCTCGGCCGCACCCTGGTCGGCACGACCGACAACGACTACGAGGGCCCGCTCGACCACGTGCCGCCCGACCACGGCGACGTCGACTACCTGCTCGACGCGTGCAACCGCTTCTTCGACCTCTCGCTCGACCGCTCCGACCTGACCGGCGCCTACGCGGGCGTGCGGCCGCTCATCTCGACGGGCGACACGAAGAAGTCGGTCGACATCTCGCGCAAGGCCGAGCTGTTCGAGACCAGCTCGGGCCTCGTGACGATCACCGGCGGCAAGCTCACCACCTGGCGCCGGATGGCGAAGATGGCGGTCGACCGGATAGTCGAGCGCGAGGGGCGCGAGGCGCCCTGCCGGACCCACGAGATCCCGCTGGGGCAGCCGGCCCAGCCCGAGGACCTCCTCGACACGGCGATCGACCACGAGTCGCGCGCCCTGCTCGCGCACCGCTACGGCTATGCCGCGCGCGACGTGCTGGCGGTGGCCGACGCGGACCCGCCGCTGCGCGGGCGCGTGGTGCCCGACCTGCCCGACCTGCTCGCCGAGCTGCCGTTCGCGGCGCGCAACGAGCAGGCGGTGACGCTGGCCGACGCGCTGCTGCGGCGGACCCGCCTGGGCATCCTCGACGCGCCGCGCCTGACGGCGGCGGACGGCCCCGAGGCTCGCGCGGCGGCACGGGCGATGGGGGCCGAGCTGGGCTGGGACGACGCGCGCGTGGAGCGCGAGCTGGAGGACTGGCGCGCCGAGGCGGCCGCCGAGGGCGTGGCGGTGACCGCGACGGCTGACGCGAGCGCGGCGGCTTCGTGACCAGGCTCCTGCTGCGCGGACACCAGCTCGAGCCCGCGCCCGAGCGTCCGCTGATCATGGGCATCGTCAACGCGAGCCCCGAGTCGTTCTCGGACGGCGCGGAGGTCGGCGGCCTCGAGCAGCAGCTCGAGCACGCGCTGCGGCTGCGCGACGAGGGCGCCGACATCGTCGACGTCGGCGGCGAGTCCGGCGCCACGGACCGCCCGGCGGTGGACGCCGCGGACGAGGCCGCCCGCGTGGTGCCGCTGGTCGAGCGGCTGGTGGCCGAGGGCGTGGTGGTGTCCGTGGACACCTGGAAGGCGGAGGTCGCGCGCGCCGCCCTGGCCGCCGGCGCCGCTCTGGTCAACGACGTGAGCGGGCTGCGCGACCCCGCGATGGCGGAGGTCTGCGCGGCCGCCGGTGCCGGCCTCGTGCTGACGCACACCCGCGCCGCGCCGAAGCAGAAGACGTTTCCGCGCTACGACGACGTGGTCGAGGACGTGGTCGGCTTCCTGCGCGACCGCGTGGCCGCGGCACGGGCCGCCGGCGTGGGGGAGGAGGCGCTGGTCGTCGATCCGGGCCCCGACCTCGCCAAGCTCCCAGCCGAGACGATCGCGCTGGTTCGCGCGCTGCCGAGGATCGCCGAGCTCGGGCGCCCAGTGCTGCTCGCGCTGTCGCGCAAGGACTTCGTGGGCGCCCTCACCGGCCGCCCGCCGCGCGACAGGCTGGCCGGCACCCTGGCGGCGATCGCGGCAGGCCTCGACGGCGGCGGCTCGATCCTCCGCGTGCACGACGTGGCGGCCACCGCCGACTTCGTGGCGGTCCGCGCCGCCCTCCGCGGCGAGCGCGAGGTACCCGCCGACCTGATGCTCGATCCCGGGCTACGCCGGGCCGTGTGACATCCTTTCGCAGCTTCGATGGCCATCCTGGACCGAAAAGAGCTTGAGCAGAGCCCGCTGGCCGACCTCCACGCGATCGCGTCGGAGCTCGGGATCGAGGGCTACCGGCGCCTGCGCCGCGAGGAGCTGATCGACGCGCTCCTGGCCGGCGGCGACGGCGGCGAGCCGGGGGACGACGGCGATGAGAAGCCGCGTCCCGCCCGGCGCGCCCGCGGTCGCGGCCGGGGCGGCGGACGGCGCAGCGCAGGAGCGGACGCCGAGTCAAAGTCCGGAGGCGACGACGAGGAGTCGCAGCCCGCGGCCGGCGCCGACGACGATGACGAGCCGGATCCCGAGCCGGAGCGGGAGCCCGACCCAGAGGACATACGCGCCGGGGTGCTCGACGTGCTGCCGAACGGCAGCGGCTTCATGCGGCCCGATCCGTTCGTCCACTCGCGCGAGGACGTGTACGTCTCGCCCGCGCAGATACGCCGCTGCGAGCTCCGCCCGGGCGACGCGATCTCGGGCCCCGTGCGGCCGCCCCGGCGCTCGGAGCGCTACCCGTCGCTCGTGCACGTGGAGACCGTCAACGGCCAGGGTGCCGACCCGCCGCCCGAGCGCCCGCGCTTCGAGGACCTCACCCCGGTCTTCGCCAGCGAGCGGCTGACCCCGCCCGACGGCCTCGACGCCGCGCCCTACGGCAAGGGCTCGCGCGTGGCGGTCGGCGGTCCGGCGGGGTCCGGCATCACCACGCTTCTGCGGCGGATCGCACTCACCCTCGCCGCCTCGCACCCGGACGTCGAGCTCACCGTCCTGCTCGCGGGCGTCCGCCCCGAGGAGGTCACCGAGTGGCGGCGCGACTCCGAGGTCGCGGTCGTGGGCGGCGGGTTCGACCGCCCGGTCGAGGAGCAGGCCCAGATCGCCGAGACCGCCGTGGAGCGCGCCAAGCGGCGCGCTGAGACCGGCGGCCATGCCGCCATCGTGCTCGACTCGCTCGACGCCCTGCCGCCGCCGGTCGCCCGGCGGGTGTTCGGCGCGGCGCGGGCGCTCGAGGAGGGCGGCTCGGTCACCGTGATCGCCTCCACCGGCCTGGCCGGCGAGCCGATGCGCCTCGCCACCACGCGGATCGTGCTGGAGCCCGGCAGCGGAACGCCGGGACCGCCCACGCTCGCGCCCGCGTCGGGAGCGCTGCGCCCGGACCGGCTCGGCTAGCGCTCCCGGCCTAGCCGCGGTCGAACTTGCGCACGTACGCCACGTCCGCCCACGAGGGCTCGGGCGAGAGCTCGATCACCTCGTAGTCGCGGTCGGGCTGGGCGTAGCCGAACGAGCGCGAGCGGTCGTCGAAGACGATCTCGAGCTCGCCCTCCTTCACCCGCTGGTCGAGCCACGCGCCCCGGAACACCAGCCGGCGGAGCCAGTGCACGAGCGAGCGCTCGGCGGTGCCGGCCAGGCCGGCCCAGTTCGCCACCACGTGCTCGCCGAGCGCCGACGCGGGCTCGGCCACCTCGCCGTTCACCGCGAGGTTCACGAGGTCCTCGCGCTCGGCGCCAGCCAGCGGGCCGGGTACGAACCCGAGCTTGACGGCGGCCTGCTCGACGCGCTCCGTGAAGTCGCGTTCGTTGAAAGTGAAGCGCAGCTCGCCGTACTCGAGGACGTAGTCCGACCCGGATTCGTAGTTTCCGCGTCGCGTTGCGTCCATCATGGGAAGGTCGACCGCAGCCGTTGCTCGGCCGCGGCGTCGGCATCGTAACCACGATTCCTCCCTTCCCGGAAGGAATGCAAAGGGATTTGCAGCGGGCGCCGGCTAGGCGGTGGTCTTCGAGCGGCGGCGCTTGTGGCGCCGGATCCCGGCATCCTCGGGAAGTCCGGCCGACGTGGACGGACCCTCGAAGTGCATCATCACCGTCGTGGCCCGGAAGCCCGTCTCCGGGTTCTTCTTCACGCGCTCGGACGCCTCGGCGCCGAGCTTCTCGACCCGCTCGAGGGTCTTCTCGAGCTCGCGGGCGATCGCGTTCCAGCCCTTCTCGTCGAGCATCTGGGCGCTCCGCGACGTGTGCGACTTGTCGCGGTCGAAGCCGCCGTTCTTCACGCCGTCGGCCACGTGGGAGACCATCTGGTCGACCCAGCCCGTCACGAGGTTCTTCTTGACGATGTCGGGCGTGGCCGCCCACGCGGAGTCGGTGATCTTCGGCCGGATCTGGGCCGTGTAGTGGTGCTCGACGGCGCCGCGGCGCGGGGTGGTGCGCACGAGCTTGATCAGTCCGAGCTGCGCAAGCTGGCGCACGTGGTAGCTGACGTGGGTCAGCGGCGCGTCCAGCTCGGTAGCGATCTCGCTCGGGCTGGCCACTCGATCGTCGAGCATCCCGAGGATGTGGATTCGCAGCGGATGCGCATACGCCTTGGCGATGCGTGGGTCGGTTATGTCAACGGGAACGGTCAAGGGCTAATCCTCCAATTTCTCTCATCGTAACGTGCATTAGTAGCGTTCACGCGACGAATACGGGCGATCGGGGCAATTGGCGCACCTTCACCCTAATTGGTTACGCGGCCAGATCGGCCGCATCGGCGCGCAAGCGGGCTCTGACGCGGTGGAGCCGCACCTTGACGGTGCCCTCGGGAACGCCCAGCGCCGCGGCCACCTGGCCCTGCGTCAGGTCCTCCTCGTAGCGGAGCCTGAGCAGGTTTCGCTCGTCCTCGCCGAGCGCGCTGAGCGCCTGTGCGGTGGCGACGCTCGTGAGCGTCTGGTCGAGCTCGGCGTCGACGGCCGGCCGTGACGGCTTGGCCTCGGGCTCGGCCTCCGGGATCTCGCTCGCCTGACGGCGGCTCCGCCGCGCCGCCAGGCGCATCGACTCGTTGCGCGTGATCTGGAGCAGCCACGGCAGCGGGGCGCCGGGCGTCCGGCAGGCGCTGCGCTTGCGCCAGGCCCTGATGAAGGCCTCCTGGACCGCCTCCTCGGCGTCGTCGCGGTTCCCAAGGATGCGCCGCGCCTCGCGCAAACAGCGCTGACGAGCCGCAGACCACTCCCAGAGCTCCGGATCCGGGCTCTCAATCAGCGGTCTCGCAGCTAGGCCAGACACTAAGGGAAGATAACCCGCTGAAACGACGCTGACCTATCAGCGGGTCTATGTCGATGTGGGCATGCTGACCGATGTTCGTGGTGGTGCCGCCCTCGCGGCATACGAGGCGTTCGCTCCTTTCTACGACCGCTACACCGCCGACCACGGACACGACGAGTGGATGGCCGACGTCGAGGCGATGATCCGGCGCCACGATCCCCCCGGCAACCGGCTCCTCGACGTGGCCTGCGGCACCGGCAAGAGCTTCGCGCCGATGCTGCAGCGCGGCTACGTCGTGACCGCGTGCGACCTGTCTCCGGCGATGGTGGAGCACGCCCGCGCCAAGCTCGGCGCTCGGGGTGAGGTGCGAGTCGCCGACATGCGCGATCTCCCGTGGCGCGGCGCCTTCGACGTCGCCACCTGCATCGACGACTCAATCAACTACCTCCTCTCCCTCGCGGAGGTGGTCGCGGCGATGCGCAGCATCCGGGAGGCCCTCGTGCCCCGCGGGCTGGTCGTCTTCGACGTCAACTCGCTCGGGGCCTACCGCCGCGCATTCGCCGACGAGGTCACCTTCGAGACGAACGGAACGAAGTTCCGCTGGCGCGGGGAAGGTAGCCGATTCATGCCCCCGGGGGAGCTGGTGTCGGCCGCGACCGAGGTGCTGGGCGCGGACGGCGGCGTGACCGCGTCGGCGCTGCACGTGCAGCGGCATTACTCGATCGAGCAGCTCCGGCTCGCGGCCGACGAGGCGGGGCTCGTGCCGCTCGGGTTCTGGGGCGAGATGCCGGGTACGGGGCTGGTGCCCGATCCGGACGAGGAGGCGTGCACGAAGGTCGTCTGCCTCGCCGCCCGGCCCGAGGCCTGAGCGGGGCTACACGCCGCCGCGCGCTACGGCCGGGGCGGGCACCGCCGCGCCGCGCGACAGGTAGGCGCCCGCGAGAGCCAGCACGAGCATCCCGGCCGCGAGCAGCACCCGGTAGTCGACGAGTCCGATGCCGAGCACGCCGAGCCCGATCATCGTGGTGTACGGGACGCCCGCGGCGGCCTCGGCCGCGGTGAACACGCGCCCCTGGAGCTCGGTAGCCGTGGCCCGCTGCAGGACGGTGGTGTAGCCGATCAGGAACGCCGAGAAGCCGGCCCCGCCGATCGCCGAGCCGGCCAGCACCACCGCCAGGGTCGGCTCGGCCATGATCCCGAGGCTGACCCCGGCGAGCATCAGGCCGCCGCCGGCGAGCCGCGTCTCACCCACCCGGCGAAGCAGCGTGGGCGCCGCGATGCCGCCCGCGATCGCGCCAGCGCCCTCGACCGCGAAGATCACGCCAAGGAACGTGGCCGGCCGGTGCAGCCCACTGTCGACCAGCGCCAGTCCG
>JBJMLK010000022.1:0-8962 GCA_045805345.1 Thermoleophilaceae bacterium
CAGATCGACGCCTACGACGCTGGGCTCGGCGAGGCGGGCGTCGAGCACGAGCTGGTGGTGTACCCGGGCGCGCCGCATTCCTTCTTCGACCGGTCGTTCGAACAGCACGCCGAGGCGTGCGAGGACGCCTGGCGGCGCGTGCTCGGCTTCCTGTCAGAGCGATGACAGCTCTACGGCGCCAGGTCACTTGCCCCCCCAAACGGGGGGCGGTTAGGGTCCCGATCGCGTGGTGTGAGGCGAAAGGGGTCTGATACCGCGTTCGAGAGGGCGGACCTGCGATGCACAGCCGGTTCGCCCTCTCTTCTGCTCAGGCCAGCGCCACCCTGGCTACAGCGGCGCCACCCGCGTCTCGCAGTCCGTGCCGGTCTCGCCCGGGTCCGCGTACAGGACGTCGACCCCGGCGTCGCATCGCGGCGCGTCGTCGTTGCCGTTGCGAACGTCGAGCACGTCGTCGCCCGCCCCGCCGTTGACGGACTCCGGGAAGACCGGGCCGCTCTGGCTGCCGCGGAGCACGAGCCTGTCGTTGCCGTCGCCGAGGTACACCGACGAGCCGTCGAGGTCGCGCAGCACCACGCGGTCGTCGCCGCCGCCGGTCGATCCGAAGACCCACATCGGGAGGCTCGTGGCCGGAACGTTCACGCGGTCGGCCTCGTCACCCAGGCCGACCCACAGGTAGTCGACGGATATCGGCTCGCCACCGAGGCCCACGCCTGTGCAGCTCAGCGTGTGGTCGTCCACCTGAGCGCACCCCTGCCCGTGGCCCGCTGGTGGGGGTGTGACCGAGGCGACATCGTCGTGCACGATCACCTTGCCGGGCGCTGAGGGATTCGTGAGGGAGGCGGCAAACTGCCGGACCGTCAGGTCGGCGGCCTCACCGGGCACCCCGTGCACCTCAACCGTGCCGAACGCGCCGCTGCGGTACCCGCCGCCTTCCGCCCAGAACGCGCTCGCCGGCGCGGCGCCGAACAGCGCAACCGCGATCGTCGCCGGAACGATCGCCCACAGTCGTCCTCTCATCCCCCTGCCCCCCTCGAGTGGTCGAGCGGCGGATGTTAAAGCTCATGTGCGCAGACCGCGCCCACGATCGGGAGCGCCGGGATTCGGTTCTACGATGCCGGTGCGGGCCGGTAGCTCAGCGGTTAGAGCAGCGGACTCATAATCCGTAGGTCGGAGGTTCGAATCCTCCCCGGCCCATCAGCCGCTGGCGAAGCCCCTTGTCGCGCTGCGCGGCTTCCGAGCGTCTGGCCGCAGCGCGATCATGGCCGGAGCACGGTGAACCCGAGCCTCGTGCGACGCGACGCGTTGCCGGCCGCGTCGGTCGCCCTGAGCGTGACGCGGTAGCGCCCGTCGGCGAGCGCCTTGGCGGCGAGCCGACCGGAGAAGTGCTTGCGCGTGACCCCGGCGCGCGAGGCCACGCCGAACCGCCCGACGCTCCGCGCGCCGCGGCAACCGGTCGCGCGGCAGCGAGCGATCGTGAACGCCACGCGGGCAGGCTCCGCGCTTCACCGCTTTCTGGGGTGCATCCGGTCCATGGCCCGCCGCAGCTCGCTCGGGCCGAGCCGGCCGAACGGTATCGGCGTGAGGCGGTAGGTCACGACGCCGTCGTCGCGGAACTTGAGCCGCCACACGAGGCGCCCGGACGCTGTGAGCTCCGACATCACCTTCGTGTCGCCCCACGCGACCACCCAGTGCCCGTCGGGCAGTTTCCGCGCGCTGCCCTCGGCGGGCGACTCGGGCGCCTTCTCGTCAGTCACCTCCTCCGCGAATCGGGCGGTGCGCTTGGCCGCGTCGACCCGGAACCGCACCGCGCGCGGCGGCCCGGTGTCGGATCGGTTGTCGAATACCGTGACCGAGCCGTCCGGCAGGAGGCGCGCGTCGTGCTGCTTCTCGAACGTCGGCCTGCGCGGGTCGCCGGTCACCTTCAGGCTCTCCGGGCGCTTCGTGCCGCCGAGCTTCCAGGTGACCCTGCCGGTGGCCATGTCGATCCGGTAGACGGCGTTCACGTGGCGCCCGGAGATGACGAGCCCGCCCTGGCCGTCGGGCTGCACCGAGTTGAGGTGGAAGACGTCGAAGGCGCTCTCGCCGTCGGGCAGCGTGCGCAGCGGCGCCGGCCAGTCCGTCTCCGACGGGCGGATGTGGTCCTTCGTGTTCCAGCTCCAGACGAGCTGGCCGGCGGGCGTGAGCTCCTGGATCTCGCCGTCACTCACGTTGCCCACGCCGTGCCCGCCGTAGCGCGACAGGTCGACGCCGCGCCGCAGGCGGTAGGTGTCGAGCAGGAAGTTGCCGTTCGGCAGCTGCTCCATGTCGTGGTGGTCGGTGGGCGAGCCGACCGTGCGCAGCGTGCGGACGGGCGTTCCGTCGAGCCGGTGCACCTCCCAGGCCCCCTCGTCGCGCATGCCGAACGGCCCGCCGTACCAGCGCGTCCAGGCGAGCGTCCCGTCCGCCAGCAGCGTGCTGTTGAACGGCTCGGCGGGCTCGCGCCGCCACCACACCGGCACGCCATTGCGGTCGAAGACGATCACGCTGTGCGTGACGGGCAGCGGAACGCTCGTGCCCGCGGGCGCGGTGAGGTACCACTGCGCGCCCGGCTTGCCGTCGCGCGTGAACGACCAGCGTGGGAACCGGCTCGGCAGGCAGCGGATGTGGTGGCGCCGGCGGTGGCCGCCGGCGACGACCTCGACCCGGGTCGATTGACCGCTGCGCAGCTCGACCGTCGCGGTGAAGCGGCCCGAGCGTCGCTTCCGGCCGTCCACGCTCACCTCGTCACCACCCGCGTCCACCGTCAGCCGCAGCGGATGGCCCTTCCCGCACCTGCTCACGTAGTCGCTGACCGACGCGGCGAAGCGCGGCGTGAGACCCGGGGTGGCGTCGATCCGCACGCTCGCGGCCGCGCTCGGCACCGCGACGAGCAGTGCCGCTGCCGCAGCGACGGCCGCGCGGACGCCTAGCGCCACGAGGCCGCCCGTGTGCCCGCGACCATCCGGTCCATGCCGCGCCGGATCGACTGCAGCGAGACCGACTCCGGGAGCGGCACGACGCGATAGCCCCAGTGGCTGCCGTGGCGGGTGACCCGCAGCACCTCGGCGCCAGAGTCGGCCTGCTGCTCTGTGAACAGCAGGTCGCCGCCCCAGTAGATCACCCAGTCGCCCCCGGGCAGCTTGCGCGCGCTGCCGCCGAACTGGGACTCGAGCGGGACCGGCGCATCGATCTGCTCCACGAGCGTGGCCGTTCGCGCCGCCTCGTCGATCCGGTAGCGCACCGCGCGCGGCGGCCGGTCTCGGCCCGTCTCGTTGTCGAAGACGGTGAGCGTCCCGTCGTCGGAGAGCCGTACGTCGTGCTGGCCGCCGAACGGGCGCTGACCGTAGGGATCGCCCACGACCCTGAGGCTCTCGGGTCGCTTGGTTCCCCCGAGCTTCCAGACGATCCTCCCGCTCGCACGGTCGATCTTGTAGATCGCGTTCACGTGACGGAACGACGCGATCAGGGCGTCGCCGTCCGGCTGGACGGCGTTCACGTGCACGAGGTCCCAGTGGCGCTCGTCCGCGGGCTTGTTTCGCTGGGCGCCGTTGAGCACGTCCCACCAGAGCGTCTCCGAGGTCTTGATGTGGCCGTGTGAGCTCCAGCGCCACACGAGCCGCCCGCCGGGCGTGAGCTCCTGGATCTGCCCCTCGTACACGCGCGAGCGGCGGTCGCCTCCCCACTTGCGCAGGTCGACGCCGTCACGGTGGGTGTAGGTCAGCGCCAGGTAGTGACCGTTCGGCAGCCGCTGGAGGTCGTGCGTGTCGGTGGGAGTGCCGCGCGTGCGGATGCGCCGGACGCGGTGGCCGTCGAGCCGCCGCTCCTCGTACCCGTACGCCTTGAGCTCGCCGAATGGCCCGCCCTTGTAGTGCGTCCAGGCGATGTGGCCGCCGGGGAGGATCTTCGCGTCCCAGGGGCCGTAGTCCGAGCTGTGGTGCCACCAGATCGGGGTCGCGTGCGAGTCGAGGATCGCCACGTAGCCGTGCTGGCTGCGCCCGTTCGGCGTGACCACGTAGCCGCGCGCCTGCGGTGTGCCGGGGCGCGACACGTCGAAGCGCCGGAAGTCGCGCGGCAGGCAGCGCACGTGGTAGTCACCCGGGCGGGTGCTCGACTCCACGTGGATCGTGATCCCGCCGCCAGGCCGCCGGCTCACCGTCTCGGTGAAGTCGCCGCCGCGCGGCGCCCGGTGGCCGACGCCGACCTTCTCGCCGTCGCTCGCGTGCAGCGACAGGACGATCGAGCCGTCGCGCGGGCAGCGCACCACGTAGTCGGCGATGCCACGGTCGAACCCGGGCCGCAGCCCCGGGTCGGAGGTGACCCGGACGCTCGCCGACGCGCCGGCGGGCAGCGCGAGCGACGACGCGACGGCCGTGGCCGCGACCAGGAGCCGCCGCAGCGTCGAGGGCCGCCTAGCCGCCACCGGACCCCTCGGCCATCCGGTCCATGCCGCGCCGCAGCTCGGACGCCCTCAGCCGGCCCGCCTCGATCGGGAACGCCCGGTAGCTGAAGCGGCCCGTGAAGACGAACCGCCGCACGATCGCGCCCGACTCGCGCTGCTCGGTCACCTCCGAAGACGGCCCCCACGAGACCACCCAGTCGCCGCGCGAGAGCTTGCGCGCGCTGCCGATCGCGGTCTCGTAGGTCACGTCGGGGTTCTGAACACGCTCGACCAGCCGCGCGGTGCGCTTGTGCCGGTCGATCACGAAGCGGTCGGCGGCCGGCCCGTGGTCGGTCCAGCTCGCGTTGTCGTGCACGGTCAGCGAGCCGTCCTTCCAGAGCCGGGCGTCGTGCTGGCCGCCGAGCAGCGGCGACGGATGCGCGCCGACCACCCTGAGGCTCTTGCCCGGCACGTGCTTGCCGCCGAGCTTCCAGTCCACCTTCCCGGTGGCCCGGTCGATCCTGAACACCGAGTCCATGAACCGCGAGGAGACGATCAGGCCGTCGCCGTCGGGCTCGACCGAGTTGAGGTGCACGAGGTCCCACGCGTTCTCGAGCGGGGACTGCACGGGCACGGTCTTGCGTTCGAGATCCCACCACTCCTTCCGCGTCCAGGACAGCGGTATGTGGTCCTTCGAGCTCCAGCTCCACACGAGCCGGCCGCCGGGCGTGAGCTCCTGGATCTCGCCGTCGAAGACCTCGGCGTCCTCCGGACCGCCGTGCGCGCGCAGGTCCTCGCAGCAGCGGCGCCGGTAGGTGAGCGCGAGGAAGTGGCCGTTCGGCAGCTCCTGCATGTCGTGCGTGTCGGTCGGGTTGCCGACCGTGCGCACCGTGCGCACGAGGCTCCCATCGAGGCGGTGCAGCTCGTACGCCGCGGCGTCGCGCACGCCGAAGTTGTCCACCCACCAGCGCGCCCATGCCAGGTGCCCGTCCGGCAGCAGCTTGCCGTCCCACGGCCCCCACGAGGGCGAGTAGAGCCACCAGACGGGCGTCCCGCGCGCGTCGAAGATCGCGATGTAGCCCTGCGGGTCCTTCTTCACGGGGTCGATCACGTACCACTGCGCCTGCGCCTTCCCGTGGCGCTCAACATGCCAGCTCGGGAAGTCGCGCGGCAGGCAGCGCACGTGGTGGGTCCTCGTGCGGCCGCCGCGCTCCACGCGCAGCGTGAAGTCCTCGCCGGTCGCGCGCTTCAGACGGCGCTCGAACCGGCCGCCGCGCTCGCGGGTGCGGGCCACCTTCACGCGGTCGCCGCCGGTGGCGTGGACGGCGACGCCCACGCGCTTGCCGGACACGCAGCGGATCACGTAGTCGGACACCTTGGAGCTGAACGCGGGCCGCAGGCTCGGCTTCGTGGCGATCTCGACCTTGGCCGTGGCCGCCGGAGCCGCGGCCGCGCTGACGGCGAGGACCGCGAGGACGAGGAGGTATCGGTCCGCGCGCCGCATCAGCGCCGGGCGGATCGCCGCGCGGCGACCATCCGGCTCATCGCCCGGCGGAGCGTGGTGGCGCTCAGCCGGCCGCGCTCCACCGGCACCGCGCGATAGCTCCATCTGTCGCCCATGAAGAGGAAGCGCCGCACCACCTGGCCGCCCGGCGTCTGCTCGGTCACCACCGGGTTGTTGCCCCAGTCCACCACCCAGTTGCCGCCGTCGAGCTTGCGCGCGCTCCCGACCGCTGACGACTCGCGGATCTCGGGGTCGGTCACCTGCTCGACGAGCGTCGCGGTCCGTGCCCCCGGGTCGAGCTCGAAGCGGTCGGCGCGCGGCGGCCGCGCGCGGTCGGTCCCGTTGTCGTGCACGGTCAGCGATCCGTCCTTCCACAGTCGCGCGTCGTGCTGGCCGCTGAACAGCCGCTCGCCGCGGAAGCCCTTCGGTGCGCCGAGGACCTTCAGGCTCTTGCCCGGCACGTGGGTGCCGCCGAGCTTCCAGGTGATGCGCCCGGTGCGGCGGTCGATCCTGAAGACCGCGTCGAGGTGCCGCGCGGACACGATCAGGCCGTCGTTGCCGTCGGGCTCGACCGAGTTCACGTGCACGAGGTCGTAGGTGGTGCGCACGCCGTTCTCGTCGCGGCCGCCGTTCTCGGCCCACCAGCCGCCGCGGTCGTCACCCGTCGTCCACGACAGCGGGATGTGGTCCTGCGACCGCCATAGCCAGACCAGCTTCCCGCTGGGCGTCAGCTCCTCGATGTCGCAGTCGTACACCACCGCCCGCTTCGGCCCGCCGCGCGGCGAGAGGTTCGCGTCCTCGCGGCGGACGTAGGTGATCAGCAGGTAGTGGCCGTTCGGCAGCCGCTGCAGGTCGTGGGTGTCGGTGGAGGTCCCGGGCGTTCGCAGGACGCGCACGAGGCTCCCATCCAGCTTGCGCACCTCGTAGGCGTTCTTCGTCCCGCGGAGCCCGAAGTGGTCGTTGAAGAAGCGCGCGTAGGCCACCGTCCCGTCGTCGAGCAGCTTCGCGTCCCAGGGCGCCCACGGGTCGCCGTGCCGGAACCACCAGACCGGCACGCCGTTGGTGTCGAAGAACGCCATGTACCCGGCGGCGTGCGCGCCGGTGGGCGCGAAGAGGTACCACTGCGCCTGCGCGGTGCCGTCCGCGGTGAACGTCCAGCGCGGGAAGTCGGGCGGCAGGCAGCGCACGTGGTGGGTGGTGGTCGTGCCGCCGGAATCGACGCGGATCGTGAAGGCGCGGTCGGGCTCGCGCGTGATCTGCCTCTCGAACGTTCCGCCCTTGCCCTTGCCGCCGCCGACGGACACGCGGTCGCCGCCGGTGGCCTCCACGGACACGCGCTCGGGCGCGCCCGCCGGGCAGCGCGCCACGTAGTCGCTCACGCTCCTGTCGAACGCGGGGCGCAGCGGCGGCTCCGTCCTCAGGCTCACGGCCGCCCCGGCCGGCGCCGCGGTGACCGCCGCCGCGGCGACGGCGGCCGCCCGGATCAGTCTGCGCATCGTCAACGTCCCCTGGCGCGCCGCGCGACCATGCGGTTCATCCCGTGGCGAAGCGCCGCGGCGCTGAGCTGCCCCGGCTCGACCGGCACCGCCCGGTAGGCCCAGTAATCGTCGAGGAACGTGAACCTCCGGACGATCGTTCCGTCCGGGGTCTGCTCGGTGGCGACGGGGCGGTTCCCCCAGTTCACAACCCAGTTGCCGCCGGTGAGCTTACGCGCGCTGCCGATGGCCACCGAGTACACGATCTCGGGGTTCGTGAGCCGCTCGAGCAGCGTCGCGGTGTGCGCGACGGGGTCGATCCGGAATCGATCCGCGGCCGGCGGGCGGCCGTGCCAGCTGCCGTTGTCGTACACGGTCAGCGTGCCGTCCTTCCACAGGCGCGCGTCGTGCTGGCCTCCGAACAGCGGCTCGGGGTGCTCCTTGCCGGCCACCGTGAGGCTCTTGCCCGGCACGTAGGTACCGCCGAGCTTCCAGTCGATCCGGCCCGTCGCACGGTCGATCCGGTACACCGAATCGGTGTGCCGCGACGAGACGATCACGCCGTCGCCATCGGGCTGAACCGCGTTGAAGTGCACGAGGTCGTACGCGTTCTCAGCCGGCGGCCGCTTCGGCGTGTAGCGCATCAGGTCGTACCACCAGCCCGTCTCGTGCCGGGCATCGCCGGTCGTCCAGGACAGGGGGATGTGCCCGTGCGAGTTCCAGCGCCAGACGAGCTTGCCGCGCGGGGTCAGCTCCTGGATCTCCCCGTCGAACACCTCGGCGTGCGCCGGACCGCCGTACTTCGTGAGGTTCGCGCAGCAGCGCCGGCGGTACGTGATCGCGAGGTAATCGCCGTTCGGCATCGGCTGGAAGTCGTGCGTGTCGGTCGGGCTTCCGACCGTCTTGATCTCCCGCACGAGCGAGCCGTCGAGCCGGCGCACCTCGTAGCCGCGGTTGCGCACCCCGAAGTGGTCGTCGTAGAACCGCATCCACGCGAGGTTCCCGTCCGGGAGAAGCTTGCCGTCCCACGGGCCGTACGTGGCCTCGTGCCGCCACCAGACGGGCACTCCGTTGGTATCGAAGATCGCGATGTAGCCGCGTGGGTTGCCGCCGGTCGGGTCGATGATGTACCACTGCGCCTGCGCGGGGCCGTGGGCGTCGAACGTCCAGCGCGGGAAGTCGGACGGCAGGCAGCGCACGTGGTGCGAGGTGGTGCGCCCGCCGGCGCGCAGGCGGATCGCGAACGCGCGGTCGGGCTCGCGCGAGAGCTTGCGCTCGAACGTGCCGCCGTGGGCCTTGCCGCCGCCGACGGACACGCGGTCGCCGCCAGAGGCGTGCACGTGCACCCGCACCGGCGCGCCGGACTCGCAGCTCACCACGTAGTCGGTCACCGACCGATCGAACGCGGGGCGCAGCGATGGGTGCGCCGAGATGGTCACGGCAGCTCCGGCCGGGGCCGGCGCGAGTGCCAGCCCGGCAACGGTCCCGAGGATGGGGGCGGCGAGGCGGCGGACGCGTGACACCCGGCGCGTCAGGCTAGCGGGGGATCACGTGGTTGGATGCGATGCGGTCCATGCCGCGGCGGAG
>JBJMLK010000023.1:0-3455 GCA_045805345.1 Thermoleophilaceae bacterium
CCCGCGCGACGGCCTCATGACCGGCTTGCACCGCCGGACCGGCCGTTCGCTGAGGCTTGTCCGCGCGTGTATCGAGCTGAGCGTTGTCGCCGCCGGCTTCGCGCTCGGCGGCACCGTGGGCCCCGCAACGCTCGCCTTCGCGCTCCTCATCGGCCCGGGCGTGCAGCTGTTCGTCCACCGGATGGGCGGCTCGGACACGCACGCGCTCTAGGTAGCCTCGAACCGTGCCCCGCCTCCGTGCCCCGCTCGCGACGCGCGTCGCCGCCATCGCGATCGCCGCCATCGCCGCCTCGGGAATCGCCGCCGGCCATGCCGCGGCCGCGTCCGCCTCCCCGGTCGTAGTCGGGACCGACCCGTACACGACCCCGGTGACGGGCCTGCACTCCACCGCCGTCGAGCCCGACAGCTTCGCCGCCGGCAAGACGATCGTGAGCGCCTTCCAGATCGGCCGCTACGAGGACGGCGGCGCCGCCAACGTCGGGTTCGCGACGTCGACCAACGCCGGCGCCACGTGGACGCGCGGCGCGCTCCCCGGCATCACGCTCGCCGGCGGCGGCCCCTCCGCGCGTGTAACCGACGCCGCCGTGGCGTACGACCCGAAGCACAAGGTCTGGCTGATCGCCTCGACGCCGCTCGACGACCCGCCGTCGATTCGGGGCAACTCGATCGCCGTGAACCGCTCGATCGACGGCGGCAGGACCTGGACGGCCCCCGTCACCGTCGCCGCCGCGACGGGTAACTCCGACTTCGACAAGAACTGGATCGCGTGCGACCGCACGCCGACCAGCCCGCACTTCGGCAACTGCTACGTGCAGTGGGACGACTACGGCAACGAGGGCCGGATCCTGATGAGCACGTCGACCGACGGCGGGCTGACGTGGGGCGCCGCGAAGGCGACGGCCGACGACGCGCACGGACTCGGCGGCCAGCCCGTGGTGCAACCGGGCGGCAAGGTCGTCGTTCCGTACTCGATCATCGACGAGTCCGGCATCGCGGCGTTCCACTCGACCGACGGCGGTGCCACCTGGAGCACGTCGGTGATCGTCGACGGCGTCGACCACCACACCCCCGCCGGCGGGGTGCGCGCGGGCGCGCTGCCGTCGGCCGAGACCGACGGCGCCGGTCGCGTCTATCTCACGTGGGAGGACTGCCGCTTCCGCGCGTGCGGCACCAACGACATCGTGATGACGACGTCCGCCGACGGCGTCCACTGGTCGTCGGTCAACCGCGTCCCGATCGACTCCGTCGGGAGCGGCATCGAGCACTTCGTGCCGGGCATCGGCGTCGACCCGGCAACGGCCGGCACGCGTGCGCACCTCGGCCTCGCGTACCACGCGATCGCGAACGGGCCGTGCACGCCGGACACGTGCCAGGTGCGCGTCGGGTTCGTGGACTCGCTGGACGGCGGCCGCACGTGGAGCAAGCCGGTCCAGCTCTCGCCCGCGATGCACCCGAGCTGGCTGGCTCCGACCTCACAGGGCTACATGACCGGCGACTACATCTCGACCTCGTTCGCGGCCGGGCTGCCGCACCCGCTATTCGCCGCAGCGCTCGCGCCGAGCAACGGGACGCTGCACGAGGCGATCTACGCCGGGAGCCCGCCGCTGGCAGGGCCCCCGCTCGCGGCGCGGAGGATCACCGACCTTCGAGTGAGGCCGTTCAGGTTCCGGCCGCGCCGCTCGGGGCTCGCAATCGCCACGGTCCGCGGAGCGAAGGTCACCTACCGCGCCTCCGGGCGGGGCCCGACGCGCTTCACGGTCAGCCGTCGCGTGACGCGGCACGGCGACGCGTGCAGCCCCGCGCAGGACACCTGCCGCTTCTGGGCGCCGCTGCGCGGACACTTCTCGCGCCAGGATGCGAAGGGCGCGAACTCGCTCCGGTTCACCGGCCGGCTGCGCGGCAAGGCGCTGAAGCCGGGGCTCTACCGCCTCGGTGCCAGGCCGCGCGACAAGAGCCGTCCGCCCGCGAAGCGAGCCTATGCCCGATTCCGGATCGTCTCGGGCGCTAGCGAGGCACGCTGACGCGCCTGCAACGGATCTACCGGTGGTCCGGCCGCAACAACACAGCTAGGGTCTTGTTGCCTAAGCTGGAACGACGCAACCGAGCATGATCGAGACGCCAGTCAAAGCCCCGCCGCCCAGCGGCCCGCCGTCGGCCCCGCCGCCCGACGCGCGCACGCGTGTGATGGACCTGCCGCCCGATCCCAGCGGGCGCCACCAGCACGCCTGCTCGGAGTGCGGCCTTCCGCTCCACGAGGACCAGGCCGCGTGCCTGTCGTGCGGCGCGATGGTGGACCAGGGCAGCGGCTACGCCGGCATCCGGCGGGCGGCCGTCGGGTCGGCCACGGCACTGCTCGTGCTCGGCAGCGCGGTAGGCGCCGCCGTGGCGGGACTGCCGCACGGCAAGCACGTCAGCAAGGCGCCGCTCGCCCACGTCTTCACGCCGAAGAAGGCGATCCCGCCGGCCACCGCCGACTCGAACACCGCACCCGGCGGCACCGGGACCACCGACCTGCCCGGCGCCGGCACCGGATCGAAGCCCCCGGCGATCGCGCCGGAGACGCCGCACGGCACCGACTCCTCGGGCCTGCCGTCCACGCCCGCGCCGATTGGCGGCGGTGGTGGTGGCGATACCGGCGCCACGAGTCCGGGCAGCGGAGGCAGCCAGGCTTCGCCGAATACCGAGGGCGCGAAGAAGAGCCACAAGCCCCAAAAGGAGCCGAGCAAGAAGCCGCACAAGCCGGCCGGCCCGACTCTCGACCCGCTGGGTGAGCAGCCCGCCGAGGCGAGCGTCTTCACGACCGACGGGCCGAGCAGCGCGAGCGGCGCGGATGCCACGATCGACAACGACGCCAAGACGACGTGGTCGACCAAGAAGAGCGACCGCGGGATCATGGTCACGCCGAACCCCGGGACGTACAAGGCGATCCGTGTTGTGACCGAGACCCCGGGGTGGTCGCTCGAGATCTACTACTCGAACGCGGACTCGCCGTCGAGTCGTGATGACTGGACCTTCAAGAGCAGCACGAACGCGGAGCGGAGCGAGAAGTTCAGCGTGCCGGACGCGAAGCATTACTGGGTGCTTGTCGCGGATCCCGCCGGCACTGCACGGATCAACGAAATCCAGGTGTATCAATGAAACGCATAATCGTCCTGGCCGCCCTCGCGTCGGTCGCCCTCCCCGCCGCGGCGGCCCATGCCGCGCACATCCCCTTCGGCAGCTCGCTCAAGGCGACGCCCAACAAGATCGAGCAGGAGGGCGTCGACTCCGCGTACTGGAACACGAAGCTCGCCAACAACCTCAAGTTCCGCGTTCCCGCGAAGGGCAAGGTCGCGGTGATCAAGCTGAAGGGCAACAAGGTCGGGTCGACCGGCCCGAACGTCGTCCACTTTCAGATCCTCCACCCGATCGGCGGCGGGCGCCTGAAGGTGATGCTCACCTCGGGGAACAACAAG
>JBJMLK010000024.1:0-15238 GCA_045805345.1 Thermoleophilaceae bacterium
CGTACCGGATGTTCTTCCGAGCCAAGGAGGCGTGATGGCGATTAGCGCCGTAGGAGCGGCTACGCGTCCTCGGACTGCCTGAGCAGCGCGCCGGTCGTCTGCTCGAGGATCCGGCGCCAGGCCCGGGTGCGCTCCTTCTCCGCGTCGAAGTGCTTGATGACCTTGCGCACGCGGGTGGCGGAGATCTCGATCCCGTGCTTGGCGCACACCGTGCGCAGCCGGTCGTAGTCCTTGGCGAGCTGGAGCGTGACCGACTCGAAGCCGTGCCGCGCGATCTCCACGCGACGGGCGAAGTTCATGATGTTGGTGTCGAACATCAGCTCGTCGTTGGGGTCGGGCTCGATCAGGATGATGTCCACGCCCGGGTACTTCTCCTGCCAGTGCGCCACGGCCTCGTGCAGCCGCTGGTGGGCGAGCAGCTTGAACGCCTGGTAGCCCACCTGCGGGAAGCCCATGTCGGCCACGCGCCGCACGCGGCTGCCGAGCATCGTCGGGATCAGCTTCTGGAAGTCGTTCACGTACGGGACGAGCGGGTTCACGACCACCACGAACTTGGCGCCGTGCTCGACGGCCAGGTCGACGTTGGTGGTGGAGCGCAGGCCGCCGTCGACCAGCTGGCGGCCCTTGACGTCGACCGGGCGGTAGACCATCGGCAGCGCGGTGGAGGCGGCGGCCGCCCTGCCGATCGAGATGTCATCCCAGCCGGGAGTGCCGAACACGATCCGCTCGCAGGTGTCGAGATCGGTGGCGGTCAGGTAGAGCTCGTTCTCGAGCAGCCGGAAGTCGTTGGTCCGGTCCGGGTCGCTCAGGACCTCGTCGAGGTAGCGCTCGATGCCCGAGCCGTCGTAGAGACCCGGCGGCAGGCCCTCGGCCAGGCCGAGCAGGATGTCCATCACCGAGGTCTGGCGCACGTTGGCGAGCAGCGTGCGCACGAGCCCGACCGTGCGCAGCGGCATCAGCGCCAGGCTCTTGGCGAGGTCCGTGTAGCTCGGCTGCAGAACCGTGCCCATGTTGATGTCGCGGAACGGGGTGGGCACCTGCTGGTTGACCACCCGCATCATCTCCTCGGGGGTCACGCCGTTGGCGGCCAGGCTGGCCACGAACGAGCCGGCGCTCGTGCCCACGTAGACGTCGAACTCGTTGACGGTCCGGTTGACCGCCAGCAGGTCGAGTGCGCGCAGCGCGCCGATCTCGTAGACGCCGCCCGTGACCCCGCCGCCGCCCAGGACGAGCGCGGTGCGCGACCTGCGGCCCCGCTTGCGGGCGGGCTTCGGCCGCTGGGCCTGCCCCTTGCGGGGCTTCTCGAGCTTGACGACCGTCCCCATGGCCAGGGGTCCAGTATGGCACCGGCCTGGGCGTACTCCTCGTTGCTAGCCTCGCCCCGGTCTTGCGCCTGCGCCGGACCCTCCCCGTAATTGCGGCCTTTTCGCTGGCCGCCCTGCCCGCGCCCGCGCTCGCAAGCCCGGAGTCGGGCCTGCGCAAGTCGCTCGCACGGCTGTACGACAGCGCGGGGCCCCACGCGAGCGTGTACGTGCGCCGGGCCTCCGACCACCGCAAGCTGTTCGCCCGCAAGCAGGGCACGCCGCGGATCCTGGCCTCGAACACCAAGCTGATGACGGTCGGTGCCGCCCTCGACCACTACGGAGCGGACGGCCGCCTGGTGACCCGCGCGGTGAGCGGCGCGAAGCTCGACGGGGGCGGCAAGCTGCAGGGCAACCTCTATCTCGTCGGCGGCGGCGACGTGACGTTCGGCAGCCGCGACTTCGTCCGCGCCGAGTACGGCGGCGGCGGCGCGACCGTCGAGAAGCTCGCCCAGAAGCTCTACGACCACGGGCTGCGCAGCGTGCGCGGCCACGTGGTGGGCGACGAGTCGCTCTACGACTCGCGCCGCAGTGGGCCCGCCGAGGGCTACGCGGCGTCGGCCGAGGTCGGCGGGCCGCTCACCGCGCTCGTCTACAACCACGGCCTGATGTCGAACGGCTACTTCCAGCGCAATCCGCCGGCATACGCCGCCGACCGGCTGGCGGGCGCCCTGAAGCACCTCGGCGTGAAGATCGGGAAGGGCGCGAAGCGCGGCCAGGCGCCATCCGGGGCCGACGAGCTCGCGGAGTCGAAGTCGCTCCCGATGGCGCGGATCGCCGAGCTCACCGCGCAGCCGTCGGACAACTTCTTCGCCGAGCTCCTGGCGAAGGGGCTCGGCGACGGTACGACCGCCGGGGGGGCGCGGGCGGTCGAGCGCTACGCCGAGGAGCGCGGTGCCGACGTGCACCTGTCGGACGGGTCGGGGCTGTCGCGGTCCAACAAGGCATCGCCGCAGGAGCTGGTGCGCTACCTGCAGCACCAGATGGCGGCGGACACGTTCGTCGACTTCTTCAGGGCACTCCCCACCGGAGGCGAGACCGGCACGCTCGCGGATCGCATGGAGTCCGGCCCCGCCCACCACCACTGCCACGCGAAGACCGGGACGCTGTATGGAGTGAGCGCGCTGTCCGGCTACTGCGACGCCCGCGGCGGCAGCCGGCTGATCTTCTCGATCCTGATGAACGGCGTCTCGAGCGACGACTACGCGCACTCGATCCAGGACCGGATGGCGCGCTCGATGGCCAACTACAACGGCTAGCCGGCGCCGTCCTCGACCGGCGGCCCGTTCTCCAGCAGCTCCAGCAGCCGGTCCCGGTCGATCACCTCGACCTTCACCTGCTCGGCCTTCGCGAGCTTCGAGCCCGGATCGGCGCCGGCCACCACGAAGCTGGTCTTCTTCGACACCGAGCCGGTGACCTTGCCGCCGGCCGCCTCGATCATCTCGGTGGCGCGCTCGCGCGAGAGCTCGGGCAGCGTGCCGGTCAGGACGAAGGTGAGGCCGGCCAGCTTGCCGTCGCTGCCGGGCGGCGGTCCCTCCTGCTCCATCTGGAGGCCGTGCGCGCGCAGCCGCTCGATCAGGTCGCGAGTCCGCTCCTCGGCGAGCGTCTCGACGATCGTCGACGCGAGCACGGGCCCGATGCCCTCGGCCTGCTCGATCTCCTCGGCCGAAGCGGCCATCAGGGCGTCGATCGAGCGGAAGTGCGCGGCCAGCGCGCGGGCGTTCACGTAGCCGATGCCGGGCACGCCCAGCGCGTAGAGCACGCGGAAGAACGGAACCTGCTTCGAGCCCTCGATCGCGGCCAGCAGGTTGCGTGCGGAGATCTCGCCGAAGCCCTCGAGCCCCACGAGCCGCTCCTCCTCCAGCTCGTAGATGTCCGCCACGTTCTGGATCAGCCCGTCCGCGAGGAAGCGCTGCGCCTGCTTCTCGCCGAAGCCGTCGATGTCCATCGCGCCCTTCGACACGAAGTGCTTGACCGCCTGGAAGAGCTGGCCGGGGCAGGAGGCGCGGTTGGGGCAGATCGTCCAGACGCCGTCCTCGGGCTTCACCGTCTCGGTGCCGCAGGCGGGGCAGCGCTCCGGCGGCCCCGGCGGCTTCGAGCGCTTGCGCCGCCGCTGGGCCTTCGGCGTCGGCGAGACCACCTGCGGGATCACGTCGCCAGCGCGCATCACCACCACCTCGTCGCCGTCGCGCACGTCCTTCTTGCGCAGGTCCTCCTCGTTGTGCAGGGTGGCCAGCTTTACGGTCACGCCCGAGACCTGGACGGGCTCGAGGTCGGCGAAGGGCACCATGTGGCCGGTCCGGCCGACGTTCCACATCACGCGCCGGAGCGTGGTCGTCGCGGTCATCGGAGCGAACTTCCAGGCGATCGCGCCGCGCGGCTCGCGCCCCACGACGCCGAGCGAGCGCTGGATGTCGAGGTCGTCGACCTTCACCACCACTCCGTCGATCTCGAAGTCGAGCTTCTCGCGGTCCTCCTCCCAGCGCCGGCACTCGGCCACCAGGGCCTCGAGGTCGTCGTGGCGCTTCCAGTCCGGGGTGACCTTGAAGCCCGCGGCCCCGAGCCACTCCAGCTCCTCGGCGTGCGTCTCGTGGCTCAGGCCCTGCGTCTTACCGATGCCGTAGCACCACACCGCGAGCGGCCGGGCGGCGGCGAGAGCGGGGTCGAGCTGGCGGATCGAGCCCGCCGCCGAGTTGCGCGGGTTGGCGAACGTCGGCTCGCCGGCCTCGGCGCGCTGCTCGTTGAGGCGGGCGAACGCCGAGCGCGGCAGGTAGACCTCGCCGCGCACCTCCACCAGCGGCGGCGCGTCCTCGATCCGCAGCGGCAGCGACTTGATCGTGCGCAGGTTCTGCGTCACGTCCTCGCCGATCTCGCCGTCGCCGCGGGTGGCGCCGCGTGTGAGGACGCCGTCCTCGTAGAGCAGCGAGATGGCCAGGCCGTCGACCTTCGGCTCGCTCACGTAGCGCACGTGCTCGAGGTCGGACAGGTTCTTCACGCGTGCGTCCCAGGCGCGCAGCTCCTCCTCGTTGCGCGCGTTGGCCAGCGACAGCATCGGCTGCAGGTGATGCACCTGCACGAACTTGTCGAGCGGCTTGCCGCCCACGCGCTGGGTGGGCGAGTCGGGGGTCCGCAGCTCGGGGTGCTCGGCCTCGAGGTCGCGGAGCTCGTTCAGCAGCGCGTCGTACTCGGCGTCCGAGACGTCCGGGTCGTCGAGCACGTAGTAGCGGTGGTTGTGATGCTCGATCACGCGCCGCAGCTCGGCCGCGCGCTCCTCCGGCGCCACCGCGGCGCCCTTCGCGCCCGCCCTACTCAACCTCTTGCACGGCGGGACGCAGGAGCCCGTCGAGGTCGAAGCCGTGGAGGGCCTCGACGCCGGCCTCGTCCGTCAGGTCGAAGTGCAGGGGCGTGACGGCGATCGCGCCCTCGCCGATCGCCTCGAAGTCGGTGCCCTCCTCCTCGTGGAAGCCGGGCTTCCAGCCGTAGATCTGGTAGCGGCGGCGACCGCCTTCCTCGCCGGTCAGCCTGAGCTGGTCGCGGTATATCCGCTTACCGAGGCGGCACGCGCGCGCGCCGGTGGGCGCGCCGGCGGGGACGTTGATGTTGAGGAGCGTGCCCTGCGGAATCGGTACGCGCTCGAGCTCCTCCACGAGCCGTGCGACGAAGGCCGCCGAGTGCTCGAAGTCGTAGTCGTGGCCGGCGCGGAAGTCGAGCTCGCCGCCTGTCGACTGCTGCGATGCCGCGATCGCCGGAATGCCCAGCACCACGCCCTCGAGCGCGGCGGCGACGGTGCCGGAGTACGTGATGTCGTCGCCGAGGTTCGTGCCGTGGTTGATCCCCGAGACGATCATCTCCGGATGGTCGACCAGCCCGAGCACCGCGAACCTCACGCAGTCGACGGGCGTCCCGTCGGTCGCGAAGCCGGTCGACCCGTCCTCGAACTGGATCTCCTCGACCGACAGCGGCCGCCGCGTGGTGATGCTTCGAGCCGTGGCACTGCGGTTCGAGTCCGGCGCGATCACCGACAGCTCCACCCCGGGCGTCGCGAGGAGCGCCCGCCGCAGCGCGTTGAGTCCCTGCGCCTGGATGCCGTCGTCGTTGGTGAGCAGGACCTTCACGCTTCTCAGGATACGGGCCGGGTTGTAGCGACCTTTTCACGCCTGTAACCCACCTGTAACGCGCCCTCGGCGACCATCGAGGGGTGGCACGAAAAGCGTCGCTATATCCGACGGAATCCGTGCCACCCCCCTTGGACGCGGCGATTGCGCTGCTCGCCGAGCGCCAGCACGGCGTCGTCGCTCTCCGGCAATTAAGGAGGTTGGGGCTCGGCGCGAGCGGTGTACGCGATCGGGTGGCTCGCGGTGCACTGCACAGCGTGCACCGTGGCGTATTCGCGGTTGGTCATCCGGTGCTCTCGATCCAGGGCCGGCGGATGGCCGCGGTGCTCGCCTGCGGGCCGACCGCCGTCGCCTCGCACCGGATGGCCGGGGCGCTGCACGCGATCGTCAACAGCTCTGCGCTCGAGGTGACCGTGCCGGGCCGGGGCAGCCGAACGGTGCCGGGGGTCCTGATCCACCGGACGCGCCGCCTGCGCCCAGACGAGGTGGCCACGATCGACCGGATCCCCTGCACCTCGCTCGCCCGAACGCTGCTCGACTACGCCGACCTCGCGAGCCACCGCCAGCTCGAGCGCGCCTGCGAGCAGGCGGAGATCAACCGCGCCTACGACCAAGCCGCGATCGACGAGGCGATCGAGCGAAACCCCGGCAGGCGCGGAGCTAGGCGGCTGCTCGCCGTAATAGCCGATTTTCGTCCTGGCACGACGCCGACGAAGAACGAGGTGGAGGAGGCGATGTTCGCCATCGCCGCGGCGATCGGCGCCGAGCGCCCGATCGTCAACGGCTGGATCCCGTTCCCCGAGGGCGGCGGCGCGAGCCCCGACTTCCTGTGGCCGAAGACGAAGCGCATCGCCGAGGTCGACGGCTACGAGACGCACGGCACCCGCCACGCGTTCGAGTCCGACCGCGCCCGCGACCGCCGCCTCAGGCTGCTCGGCTACGAGGTGATGCGCTTCACCTGGCGCGACGTGATGCTGCGGCCGGAGCGGGTGGCACGGGAGCTGGCCGCGTTCCTCGATCAGTAGCGCACGTGCTCCAGGTACAGGCCGTGCGGCTGCGCGGTGTCGCCGGCCTCCGAGCGCGGCCGGCCGCCCAGCAGTTGCTCGAGCTCCTCGACTCGCATCCGCCCGCCCGCCACCGCGAGCATCGTGCCGACCAGGATCCGCACCATGTGGCGCATGAACGAGTCCGCCTCGATCCAGTAGGCCAGCACGTCGTCGGACTCCCGAACCCACTCGGAGCGCGATACCGAGCGCTCGAACCGCACGTGGTCGGTCTGCGTGGGCGTGAATGCGGTGAAGTCGTGGACGCCGACCACAAGCCGGGCACACTCCTCCAGAGCCCCCACCTCCAGGGGCCGCGGCCAATGAAGAGCGCGTCCCTCCTCGAAGGGCGACGGCGCCTCGCGGGTGAGCAGCCGGTAGCGATAGACCCGCGAGACCGCGTCCCGCCGCGCATCGAACCCGTCCGGTGCAGCGCTGCTCTCGACGACGCGGAGGTCCGGTGGAAGCACGCCGTTGATGGCCGAGGGAGGCGCCGGCTCACCGTCGTGGCTCCCGACCTGCCCGCGGGCGTGGACTCCCGTGTCAGTCCGTCCCGCGACGACCAGCGACGTGGGCGCCCGCCGCACCCGCCCGAGCGCCTCCTCCAGCACCCCCTGCACGGTCCGGTGCCCGGGCTGCCGCGCCCAGCCGGCGAAGCGGCCGCCGTCGTACTCGATGAGCAGCCGGGCCGCGGCCAGGACTACCCGCGCTTGCGCGCGACTACCAGCGTGTACTCGGCCCCGATCCGGATCGAGCCGTCGTCGGCGGAGTTCCAGCGCTCGACGCTGGCCCCGATCTCGCGCATGACCGCCTCCCGGTTCTCCTCCGGCACGGCGGCCGCTCGGGGCGCCGTGCTTTGGAAGAACTCCGCCATCTCCCGGAACGACGCGAACACCCACGGCAGCGACCGCGTCTCGATCGAAATCGTGCCCGCCAGCCCGCCGAGGCGCTCGCGCGCGACCTCTTCGTCGCCCCAGTCGCGCGGATTGGGGAGACCCTCCGCCGGCGACGGCGTGTAGCGCTCGAGGATCGAGAAGAACTCGTTCTGGAAGCCGCGGTTCGGCCAGTTCGCCATGCCGACGGTGCCGCCGGGCCGCACGACCCGGAACAACTCGGAGGCGACCAGCTCGGGCCGCGGCCCGAACATCGCCCCGAAGACCGACCCGACGCAGTCGAAGCTCGCGTCCTCGAACGGCAGCTCCTCCACGTCCGCCACGACCCACTCCACGTCGACGCCGTCGCGCTCGGTGCGCGCCCGGCCGCGTTCGACCTGGCCGGACGAGAAGTCGGAGGCGACCACCCGGGCGCCCTCGGCCGCCGCCAGCGCCGCGAAGTTGCCGTTCCCGGCCGCGACGTCGAGCACCTCCTGTCCGGCTGAGACCGCGCAGCCGTCGACGAGCTCGCGCGCGGCGGGCAGGAGCCGCTCGCCGAGCGGGTCGTAGTTCGCCGCGTCCCACGACTCCCGCGACCGCTGCTTGAGCGCCGCGAGGTCCACCCTCTACACCAGCTCTAGGTAGACCATCTCGGTCGCGTCCGACTTGCGCGGGCCGAGCTTGAGGATCCGGGTGTAGCCGCCGGGCCGCTCCGCGTAGCGCGGGGCCAGCTCCTCGAACAGCTTGTAGACCACGAACTTGTCCTGCCCGAGCGCCGACAGCGCCTGCCGCCGCGCGTGCAGGTCACCGCGCTTGGCGAGCGTGATCAGGCGCTCGACCTCCGGCTTCACGGCCTTGGCCTTCGCCTCCGTCGTCTCGATCCGCTCGTGGTCGATCACCTCGCGCGCGAGGTTCATGAACAGCGCCTTGCGGTGCGAGGCGCTGCGGGACAGCTTGCCCCTGTCCTTCTGGTGGCGCATCAGGCCGCGCGCAGCTCCAGCCCACGCGCCTTCAGCGTCTCGATGACCTCCTCGATCGACTTGCGACCGAAGTTCGGGATCGCGTTCAGCTCGGACTCCGACTTCTGCAGCAGGTCGCCGACCGTCTGCACGCCCGCCCGCTTGAGGCAGTTGTACGAGCGCACGCCCAGCTCGAGCTCCTCGATCAGGATGTCGTCCATCCCGTCGGGCGAGCGGCTCTGGCGCGCGCCGCCGATCGCGGCGGGCTCGCCGGCGGCGCCGATCATCGCCTCGCCGTCCGCGCGCAGCTCCTCGAGCCGGTCGGCGTCGGTGAAGATCGCCAGCGACTTGATGAGGATCTCGGCGGCCTCGCGCAGCGCCGCCTGCGGCGCCACCGAGCCGTCGGTCTCGATGTCGAGCGTGAGCTTGTCGTAGTCGGTGCGCTGGCCGACGCGAGCGGACTCGACCTGGTACGCCACCCGCTTGACGGGCGAGAAGATCGAGTCGATCGGGATGACGCCGATCGGCTGGTCGGGCGTCTTGTTCTCCTCGGCCGGCGAGTAGCCGCGGCCGCGGCCGATCGTCAGGTACATCTCGAGCTTGGTCTTCTTCTCGAGCGTCGCGATATGCGCGTCCGGGTTGAGCAGCTCGACGCCCGACGGCAGGTCGATGTCGCCGGCGGTCACCTCGCCGGGCCCGCTCGCCACGAGCGGCACCTCGATCTCGCTCGCCTCGGAGTGCATCCGGCAGACGATCTCCTTGAGGTTGAGGACGATGTCGGTCACGTCCTCCTTCACGCCCGCGATCGTCGAGAACTCGTGGGCCACGCCCTCGATGCGGACGCTGGTGACCGCCGCGCCGGCGAGGGACGAAAGGAGCACGCGCCGCAGCGAGTTTCCGAACGTGTAGCCGAAGCCGCGGTCGAGCGGCTCGATCGTGAAGTTGCCGCGGTTGTCCTCGACCTTCTCGGCCGAAATCTGGGGGATCTGGAACTCGAGCATCAGATGAAATTCCTTCGTGTCGGGTGCCCCGCCTGAGACGGCCGTTGGCCGGTCCGGGGCCGGGGCGTTACTTCGAGTAGAGCTCGACGATGAGCTGCTCCTGCACCGGCGTGTCGATCTCCGCACGCTCGGGGTGGCGCAGCACCTTCGCTGTGAGTCCGTCGTGATCTGCCTGCAGCCAGGCCGGGACGGCCGACGTGAGGTCGGTGGCGTCCCGGATCGTCTGCGAGGCGCCCGATCCGGCCTTGATGGCGATCACGTCATCGGGCCGGACCTGGTAGGAGGGCACGTTCACGCGCCTTCCGTTGATCGTCCAGTGTCCGTGGAGGATCAGCTGGCGGGCCTGGCGACGCGAGGCCGCGAAGCCGAGCCTGACCAGCACGTTGTCGAAGCGCGACTCCAGCAGGCGCAGCAGGTTCTCGCCGGTGACGCCCGGCTGCCGGCTGGCCTTGTCGTAGTAGCTCCGGAACTGCTTCTCCAGCACGCCGTAGTAGCGACGCGCCTTCTGCTTCTCCCTCAGCTGCAAGCGGTACTCGGACTGCTTCGCACGGCCGCGGCCGTGCTCGCCCGGCGGGTACGAGCGGCGCTCGACCCCGCACTTGTCCGTCAGGCAGCGCTCGCCCTTCAGGAAGAGCTTCACGCCCTCCCGGCGGCACTGCTTGCACTGTGCTCCACGATCGCGGGCCATCAGATGGGCTCCTTTCGGCCCGCGTGCGTGCGGGGGGCCGAAAACCGAGCTGGACAAGGACGCAGGGAGAGAGCCATGCATGAATGCATGGCCTCGACTGAGGACGCAGGCCCAGCGACGGTTTGCAGGCTCATCCGCGTGTGCGGGGGTCGGAAGGAGGCCATCTACACGCGCCTCCGCTTCCGCGGCCGGCAGCCGTTGTGGGCCTGCGGCGTCACGTCGCGGATCCCGGTCACCTCGAGCCCGGCCGCCTGGAGCGAGCGGATTGCGGTCTCGCGTCCCGAGCCCGGCCCCTTGACGAAGACCTCGACCTTCTCGAGCCCCTGCTCCATGCCCTTGCGGGCGGCGGAGTCGGCGGTCACCTGCGCGGCGAACGGGGTCGACTTGCGCGAGCCCTTGAAGCCGGCGCCGCCGGCGGACTCCCACGCGATCACGTTGCCCTCGCGGTCGGTGAGCGAGACGATCGTGTTGTTGAAGCTTGTCTTGATGTGCGCCTGGCCGAACGGGATGTTCTTCCTCGGCTTACGGCGTCCGCGGCCCCTGCCGCCCCTCTGCTGAGCCATCTACTTCTTGGTCACCTTCTTCTTGCCGGCCACCTGCATCCTGCGCGGGCCCTTGCGCGTGCGGCCGTTGGTCTTGGTCCGCTGGCCGTTCACGGGCAGTCCGCGGCGGTGGCGCAGGCCACGGTAGGCGCCGATCTCCATCAGCCGCTTGACGTTCTGGGAGCGCTCGCGGCGCAGGTCGCCCTCCACCGTCAGCTCGTTGTCGATCACGTCGCGGAGCTTGCGGACCTCGTCGTCGGTGAGGTCCTTCACGTAGGTGTTCGGGTCGACCCCCGACTTCTGGAGGGCGAGCCTCGACTGCGCCTGGCCGATGCCGTAGATGTAGGTCAGGCCGACCTCGACGCGCTTGTTGAGCGGGATGTTGATGCCTGCGATTCGTGCCATTCGTTCGCTACCCCTGACGCTGCTTGTGCCGCGGGTTCTGACAGATCACGAGAACCGCGCCATGACGGCGGATGATCTTGCACTTCTCGCACATGGGCTTGACCGACGCTCGGACCTTCACGCTCCGCGAATCACCTTTATATACGTGAGAATCGGCGCAAAGCCCAGGAGTCGGCTATGCGCCACCAGCCGAGAAAAGATAGCAGCCGGAGTCAGGCCGGCTGGGCGGCCGAAGCGGCGGCGCGAGGGGCCTTCTCGGCCTCCTCGAGGTGCCAGGGGGTGAGGATACGCGGGCCATCGGCCGTGATCGCCACGGTGTGCTCGAAATGGGCCGCCAGCGAGCCGTCCTGCGAGTAGACCGACCACTGGTCCTCGGCCACGCGAATGGGGTGGGCGCCGGCGTTGACCATCGGCTCGACGGCCAGGACCATGCCCTCCGCCAGCTCCGGCCCGGTGCCGGGCTCGCCGAAGTTCGGGAGCTGCGGATCCTCGTGCATGTTGCGGCCGATCCCGTGGCCCACCAGCGCCCGGATCACCGAGAACCCGTCCCGCTCGACTCGCTGCTGCACCGCGTGCGAGATGTCGCCGAGGCGGTTGCCGGCGCGGCACTGCTCGACGGCGTCGAAGAGGGCCGCGCGCGTGGTGGCCAGCAGCCGGGTGGCGACCGGGGTCACGTTGCCCACCGGCACCGTGATCGCCGCGTCGGCCACCCAGCCGTCGAGGATCACGCCGACGTCGATCGACAGGATGTCGCCGCGGCTGAGCGCGTAACCGCCCGGGATGCCGTGCACGACCATCGAGTTGGGCGACGCGCAGATCGATCCGGGGAAGCCGCGATAGCCCTTGAAGGCCGGCTCCCCGCCCTGCGAGCGGATGAAGCGCTCCGCGGCGGTGTCGAGCTCCTCGGTCGTCACGCCCGGCCGCACCTTGGCGCGGAGCATGTTGAGGCAGCGCGCGAGCACCCGCCCGGCGTCGGCCATCTTCTCGATCTCGTCGGGGGTCTTGCGAATGATCACGGGCTTTCAGCGTACCGACGAGCGCCCGCACGCGAAGCGCTAGAGCCCGGTCGCCTCGATCACGGCCCGCGGGTTCCACGGGAATGGCCCGGTGGGAAACGCGAAGCGCAGGAACCGGTGTGGCGGCTCGGCGTCGAAGTGGACGATGAAGGGCGGCAGCAGGAGCCCGACGATCCGGTCGAGCGCGCCGCCGATCGCGTGGAAGCTCGGTCGCGCCCGCACGCGCCAGGCCTCGAATGCCCCGGCGGGCACCTCCACGCGTTCGCGCCGCTCCACCTTCAGCGCCACCTCCCAGTGCACGCTGTTGGCGAGCCAGATCGAGACCGACCGCTCGGCGCCGCGCTCGAAGTCGAGCCCGCGCAGCATCAGCGCACAGCCCACGAGCGGGGCCACGTCGCTCGGGTAGCGCTCGATCGCCCCGCCCCAGCCGAGGACCGCGACGTCGCGGAACCAGCCCTCCTCGACGGCCACGGGGCGCTCGCCGTGCGCTGTCTCGAGGCGGTAGTGCTCTGCGAGCAGCTGGCCGCGCCGCCTGATGACCTCGAACTCCAGCTCGTACGCGGCCTGCTCGCGTACCAGCGCCCCGAGCTCCATCCGGTAGCCGCCCTCGTGCGCCCGGATCGTGACGCTGCCCTCGCCCGCGAGCTCGCCGTCGATCGACCCGCGGTAGCCGGTGCGCTCCTCGTCGGCGATGCCCGGGTCGCGGAAGCGGCCGTCGCCTACAGCTCTTCCTCCATGCGCAGCGTGGCCACGGCCGCGCGGATGTGGTCGTGGACCTCGCCCGGCGGCTGCGTGCCGTCGAAGCGGCGGAGTATCCCCATGCCGTCGTAGTGCTGCTCGAGCGGCTTGGTCTGCTCGTGGTAGACCGACAGGCGCTTCTTCACCGTCTCGGGCTTGTCGTCGTCGCGCTGGATCAGCCGCGAGCCGTCCTGGTCGCAGACGCCCTCGCGCTTCGGCGGGTCGAACTCCACGTGGTAGAGGTGCTGGTTCTCCACGCAGATCCGCCGGCCCGACAGCCGCCGGATGACCTCCTCGTCCGGCGCCTCGATCGACAGCGCGGCGGTCAGGCGGCGGCCGCGCCCCTCGAGCGCGTTCTCGAGCGTGTCGGCCTGTCCCGTGGTGCGCGGGAAGCCGTCGAGCAGGAAGCCGTCCTCCGCCTCGGGCGCGTCCACGCGCTCCATGATCACCTTGCAGATCAGGTCGTCGGGCACGAGGTCGCCGGCGTCCATGTAGCGCTTGGCCTCCTTGCCCAGCTCGGAGCCCTCGGTCACGGCGGAGCGCAGGATGTCGCCCGTCGCGTAGTACGGCAGGTTGAAGTCGTCGACGAGCCGCGCCGCCTGCGTTCCCTTGCCGGCTCCCGGCGGCCCGAGCAGGATGAGGTTGAGTTCCCCCACGAGCGGCGGAAGGGTATCTTGCTCGCGATTCGGGAGGCAAGGCAACGCGCCGCCCGGGTCCCTCGGCCGCGGCGTCGGACCGGCCGACCGGGCTGGGTAAGGGGTACTTCCGGCGTTTCGTCCTGCCCTGATCCCGGTTTCCGGGACTAAGTCAGGACAGAACCCAAGATCAGGACCCATCTGCCAGCGGGCGAAGGGCAAGCGCGAGTTCACGCGCTTCAAGTACGTCTTCACCGACAGGCGGCCCGACGGCTACTCGAGGAAGGACATCCAGGTTCGTCCCTGCAGCGGCTGATCAGCCGCCGGTGGTGCGCACGAGCACGGCGGGCGAGCCGGCGCCGGCCGTGCTGCCGTAGCCGACCCACTGAGCGACGAAGTACGTGGGGCGTTCGACCGGCACGTCCACGTGGAAGGCGCCGCCCGCGGCGGTGCGGGTCACGACACGGGTCCAGTGCGCACCGCGCGCGCCGCGCTCGGAGATCCAGATCTCGGCCTCGCGGCGCGCGGGTCGCAGCACGCCGCTGAGGCGCACCCGCCCCCCGCGGGGGACGCGCGAGCGCGCTGCAGTGAGTGTCAGCGAGGAGGGGTTGGGGCGGTCGCCGCCCGAGTGCGTGAAGAAGCGATCGGGACCGTCGAGCGACTCGACGATGCCGCCGAACGGCCCGGTCGCCACCAGATCGCCCGTCACGATCCGGTCCTCGGCTACCGCCTGCGGGTGCCATGTCCGCCCGCCGTCGTCGGTTCGCATCATCCAGCCGAGCGCGACGTCGCCGAAGTCGCGCGGGACCGCCCAGCCGTGGTCGGCATCGCCGAACGACAGCAGCGACAGCCGCGGATCGGCCCCAAGGCTCACGACCTCCCGCCAGCGGCGGCCTGCGCTGCGCGTGCGCCAGAGCCTGCCGTCGCCTGTGGTGGCGTAGCCGACGGTCGGAGTCGGGAAGTCGACCCGCTTCAGCGTGCGGCGCCGATCCGGCCCCGGGATCTTCCGCCAGTGGGCGCCCTCGTCGTCCGAGGCGACGATCGACGAGCGCCCGTACGTGACCAGGGCGTCGTTCGGGCGCTGCTGGAATCGCCAGGAGGCGTGCCGGAACCTGAGCAGCGTCCCGCGCACCGGGCGGAAGCTGCGCCCGCCGTCGGTCGAGCGCGCGAGCCGGTGGCCGGCCGCGATCAGGACGTGCCCGTCCGCCGACGACCAGAGGTCCCTTGCGTGGACCGGCAGGCGCGGCCGTCGCGACCACGTAACGCCGCCGTCGCGCGTCGCCCACAGGCGCCGGCCCGCGGCCGCGTAGCCGGAGCGGTCGCGGAAGAACCAGGCGGCGCTCAGGATCCCCACGCTCACGGGAGACGCGAAGTGGCGCCACGTGGGCCCGCCGTCATCGGTGAGCTCGACACCGTCCCAGGCGCTGAAGGCGCGCAGCGGCGTGGCCGCCTTGACCGTGTTGCCGAACCCGTACGGGTACCTCACGCCCAGCCGGTCGAAGCTCCGCCCGCCGTCGTCGGACACCACCGTCCTGCGGTAGCCGACCCCCACGACGCGCTCCGCCGAGGAGTACGCGAGCGCGTCGGCGGAGTCGGCCTCGGCCGCGCGGTGGAGCGTCGCGAACCCATCGTCTGTCCAGAAGATCCGGTCGGTGGATGCCCGCGAGGCCACGCAGTGCAGCTCGTCGCTGCAGGCGACCGAGTTGCCGAACCGCAGCGGTGCCGGGCGCTTGGTCCAGGTCCTGCCACCGTCCTCGGTCCTGAGGACGCCTCCGCCGATGGCGTAGCCCACCCGGCGCGAGGGGAACGTGACCGCCCCCACCGCGGTTCGCACGTCGGCCACGCGCGTCCACGTCGCGCCGC
>JBJMLK010000025.1:0-21693 GCA_045805345.1 Thermoleophilaceae bacterium
CCGACGAGAAGCAGGCCGAGGTCTGGGAGAGCGAGATATCCGACGGCATCGCGCCCGGCAACCTGCTCATGTTCGCGCACGGGTTCTCGATCCACTTCGGGCAGATCGACCCCGGCCCGGAGGTCGACGTCGGCATGGTCGCGCCCAAGAGCCCGGGTCACCTGGTCCGCCGCCAGTACAAGGAGGGCAACGGCGTGCCCGGCCTCATGGCGATACACCGGGACGCCACGGGCGGCGCGCGCGACCTGGTGCTCGCGTACGCCAAGGGCATCGGCTGCACCCGCGCCGGCGTGATCGAGACGACCTTCAAGGACGAGACCGAGACCGACCTGTTCGGCGAGCAGGCGGTGCTGTGCGGCGGCGTGTCCGAGCTCGTGCGCGCGGGGTACGAGACGCTCGTCGAGGCCGGCTACGACCCGCGGCTCGCCTACTTCGAGTGCCTGCACGAGCTCAAGCTGATCGTCGACCTCATGTACGAGAAGGGCATCACGGGGATGCGCTACTCGGTCTCGAACACCGCCGAGTACGGCGACCTGACGCGCGGCAAGCGGATCGTCGGCGAGCCCACGCGCCAGGCGATGCGCGACATCCTCGGCGAGATCCAGTCCGGCGACTTCGCCCGCGAGTGGATCGCCGAGAACAAGGCGGGTCAGGAGAACTTCCAGCGCATGCGCGAGGAGCAGAAGAACCACCAGATCGAGCGCGAGGGCCGGGAGCTGCGGTCGATGATGGACTGGATCGAGACCGAGTTCTAAGCAAAACGGCCGGGGCCCGCGGTAGGGTGCCGCCCCATGGCAGAGATCAAGCTTCAGATAATCGAAGGACCTGACGCCGGGCAGGAGCTCGACGTCGAGGGCGCCGCCGTCATCGGCCGCGACCCCGGTAGTGCTGCGCTGGTCGTCCGCGACCCGGAGGCCTCGCGCCGCCACGCCTCGCTGATCCCCGAGGGCCAGAGCATCAACGTCGAAGATCTGGGATCGACCAATGGCACGTTCGTGAACGGCGAGAAGCTCGTCGGCGCCCGGGTCGTGGTGCCCGGCGACCGGCTGCGCATCGGCACGACCGTGCTCGAGGTGGCGCTCGCGTCGAGCGGCTCCGCGACCGCGTATGCGCCGGCCGAGTTGGCCGACGAGGTCGAGTCCGGCTCGCCCGCGCTCGCGGGCGTCAGCGGCGGCTCACCCGAGCAGCCGCCCGAGGGACCGGGCGGCGTACCGCCGTCGGGCCCCGGTGGTCCTCCGCCGCCCCCGCCAGGCGCGCCCGACCCGGGCGCCGGCGGTCCGCCGCCCCCGCCGCCGGGCGGTGGCTACGCGCCGCCGCAGGCCCCCACCGAGGCGCCCCCCGCGGCCCCGCCGTCCTACCAGCCGGTGCAGTACGGAGGATCCGACTACCCGGTCGACTTCCAGGCGGACTACCCGGAGGCCGGCATCTCACGCTGGCGCGCGCTGTTCCAGGGCCTCCTGCTGATCCCGCACTTCATCGTGCTGCTGTTCGTGTACATCGGTGTGTTCTTCGTCTGGATCGCCACCTGGTTCGCGATCCTGATCACCGGCAAGTATCCGGAGGGGATGTTCAACTTCCTCGCCGGGGCGCTCAGGTGGACGAACAGGGTGAACGCGTTCCAGTACTGGTTCACCGAGGACTACCCGCCGTTCTCGCTCGACGACGAGCCGGACTACCCCGCCCGCACGCGGATCGACTACCCGCCGAACGGCAAGATCGCGCGCTGGCGGGTGCTGTTCCAGTACATCCTCGCGATCCCGCACTTCATCGTGGTCGGGTTCCTGTTCATCGCCGAGTACATCATCATCGTGATCGCGTTCTTCTCGATCCTGTTCACGCGGAAGTGGCCGCGGAGCATGTTCGACTTCACGGTCGGGATCATGCGCTGGCGGACGCGCGCGAATGCGTACGGGTACTTTTGGATGACGGAGGAATACCCGCCGTTCAGCTTGGATTAGCTCCACGGCGTCTGCAAACCGTCGCATTCCGGTGTCCTCGGGGTCGGCCGTGCTAGCCGCGCTGGCCGACCCCTGCGTCCTTGGACTGCTCGGTTTTCGCCGCCGTTCTCTGGCTCGACCCGTAGAGTCCAGGTGACGTGACGGAAGATCCGCGGGAACAACCGTCTGGGAGCGGTGGGAGCCAGTGGCTGCCCCCCGTACCCCCCGGCCCCCCGTCCGGGGCCCCGCCCTCGGATGCGCCCCCCGGGTGGCGGGTCTCGCCGAAGGCGATCGACCTCGATCCGAACGCTCAGGGCGGGCCGGAGCCGTGGGCCGACCCCGGCAACTCGCCGGCGGCGCCGGGGCTCGGCTTCTCGGTCGCGGCGTCGGGGCTCGTGTTCTACGGGCTCGCGATCTTCGGGATTCCCGTGGCCATCGCGGGAACGATCCTGTCGGCCATCGCCTACCGCCGCGTGAAGGCCGGTGAGACCCGGAAGGGCCGGATCGAGGCCACGGTCGGACTGACCGTCGGGATCGGCTCGCTGCTGATCGCGATCGCGGTCGTGATCGTGATGGTCGCGACCGACTGAAACGCCGCCCGGGCGCGGCGCTCGAAAATCCCCGATCGGGAGTGGCGAATTTGGCACTTCTGAGTTAGGGTCGAGTTGCTGGCGACGGATCGCCAGGCACAGGGGCAGGGAGGCGCTTCGCGGCGCAGGGGCCCGCAAATCTCTTGCCGGTCGTGGGACTCGCAGGTGGAGCGGCCGGCTCCCATCAGGGAGGATCACGCATGGCTGAGCGGCAACAATGGGCGCCTCCGACGCCCCCTTCGAGCACATCACCGGCAATGGCGATGCCGCCCCCGGCGGCGGCGGCGCCGGAATTCCCGCCTCCAGCGGCGGCGCCGGTTGCCCAGCCCCCGGCCGTTTGGCAGCCGACGCCTCCGGCTCCGCCGCCCGCGATGTACGGAACGGTCTACTGCCGCGGATGCGGAGCGCTCGTGAACCCTCAAGCCGCCATCTGCGTCCAGTGCGGAGTTCCAACCAACGTCCACGCCGCTCCGCTCCGGCCCGCGAACCCCAAGGAGAAGAGCACGGCGGTTGTACTCGCGGTTCTCTTCGGCCTGTTCTCGTGGCTCTACACGTACCAGCGTGATTCATGGAAGTTCTGGCTCAACCTCTGCCTCGCCGTCGTGACCCTCGGCATCTGGGGCATCGTCGCGTGGGTCTGGGCGATCATCGACCAGGCGGTCCGGCCCGGCGCGTATTACGAGTCGTTCCCCAACGGCTGACCGCGGTGTATCGGCGGCCCTCGCGCTGAGGGCCGCCGACCCTGCCTCTATGGCCGCGGAGCGCTCCGCCCGCTCCGCTATCTTGGCCCGCGAAGCCATGGCCGACCCGTTCATCAAGGAATACCTCATGACAGCCGGCCCGACGCCGATCCCGCCGGCGGTCTCGCAGGCGATGGCGCAGCCGGTGCTCTACCACCGCGCGCCGGCCTTCGTGGAGGTCTACGCGCGCTGCCTCGAGCGGCTCAAGGACGTCTTCCAGACGCGCGGCGACGTGCTCGTGTTCGCGGCCTCGGGCTCGGGCGCCATGGAGTCGGCCGTCGCCAATCTCACCCGCCCCGGCGAGCCCGCGCTCGTCGCCTCCTGCGGCAAGTTCGGCGAGCGCTGGGCCGAGCTGGCCGGCGCGTTCGGCGCCGAGGTGATCCACCACGACGCCGGCTGGGGCAACAAGGTCGAGCCCGCCGACCTCGAGCGGGTGCTCGCCGAGAACGACGGCGTCGAGGTCGTGTTCACCACGCTGTCGGAGACCTCGACGGGCGTCGTCAACGACATCCAGGCGCTCACCGAGGTCGCGCACGCCGCCGGTGCGCTGATCGCCGTCGATGCCGTGTCGGGCCTCGGGGCGGTGCCGATCGCCCAGGACGAGTGGGGCGTCGACGTCGTCGTGTCGGGCTCGCAGAAGGCGCTCATGTGCCCGCCCGGCCTGGCGTTCGCCGGTGTCAACGACGCCGCGCTCGCGCGCGCGGAGGAGTCGCCGGGGCGCCGTATGTACTTCGACTGGGGCGCGACCGCCAAGGGCCAGCGCAAGGATCCGCCTGACAGCCCGTTCACGCCCGCGGTCACGCTGTTCATGGGGCTCGACGTGGCGCTCGGGATGATCGTGGAGGAGGGTCTCGAGCAGGTCTTCGACCGCCACCGGCTGCTCGGCCGCGCCGCGCGCGCAGCGGCACGCGCGCTCGAGCTCGACCTCTTCGGCCCCGAGGACGAGAACGCCAACGTCGTCACCGCGATCAGGCTGCCGGAGGGAATCGACGGCGCTAAGGTGCCCAAGCTGATGCGCGACCGGTTCGGCGTGACGATCGCCGGCGGCCAGGGCAAGCTCAAGGGCCAGATCGCGCGGATCGCGCACTGCGGCTACTTCGGCGCGTTCGACATCCTCACCACGTTCTCCGCGTTCGAGATGGCGCTGCGCGAGCTGGGCCACGACGTCGAGCTCGGCGCCGGCGTCGGCGCCGCTCAGGCGGTCTTCCTGGAGGCCGGGGTGCCGGCCGCCGCGCCCGCGTGAACGACCGCCCGCGGGTCCTCGTCAAGGAGAAGATCGGGGACTCCGGCCTCGAGCTGTTGCGCCAGTCCGGGTTCGAGGTGGAGCTCGGGGTCGACTGGGACGGCGACGAGCTCGAGCGGCGGATCGGCGAGTTCGACGGGATGCTGATCCGCTCGGCCACCAAGCTCGACGCCGGGCTGATCGCGAAGGCCACGCGCCTGCGCGCGGTCGGCCGCGCGGGGGTGGGGGTGGACAACGTGGACGTCGACGCCGCCACCAAGCGCGGCATCGTCGTGGCCAACGCGCCGCAGTCGAACGTCATAACCGCCGCGGAGCACACGATGGCGCTGCTGCTGGCGCTGGCGCGCAACGTCCCGCAGGCGCACGCGTCGCTCACCTCCGGCAAGTGGGAGCGCTCCAGCTTCAGCGGGGTCGAGCTGTACGAGAAGACGCTCGGGATCCTCGGCTTCGGCCGGATCGGCCAGCTGGTCGCGCAGCGCGCGCAGGGATTCGGCATGCGGGTGATCGCCTTCGACCTGTTCGTCGGCGAGGAGCGCTTTCGCGAGCTCGGCGCGGAGCGCGCCGCGACGTCGGACGAGCTCTACGCGGCCGCCGACTTCATCACGATCCACCTGCCGAAGACTCCCGACACCGAGAACTGGCTCGACGCCGGCGCGTTCGCGAAGATGAAGGACGGCGTCCGGGTGCTCAACGTCGCGCGCGGCCCGCTCCTGGTGGACGACGACCTGAAGGCCGCGATCGACTCCGGCAAGGTCGCCGGCGCGGCGCTCGACGTGTTCCGCGAGGAGCCCGTCACCGACCATCCGCTGTTCGGCTACCCCAACGTGATCGTCACGCCGCACCTCGGCGCGTCGACCGCCGAGGCCACCGACCGCGCCGGCTTCCAGGCGGCCGAGCAGGTGGTCGCGGCGCTGGGCGGCGGCGTGGTCACGAGCGCCGTGAACGTCCCGGCCATCCGTCCCGAGGACCTCGAGGAGCTGCGTCCGTTCGTTTCGCTGGGGGACGCGCTCGGCCGGCTCGGCGCTGCGCTCGCGCCCGGCGCGTCGATCGACGGCGTCGACGTCGAGTACCTCGGCCGGATCGCCGAGCGCGACACGCGCCTGCTCACGGTCCAGGTGCTCAAGGGGATCCTGCGCGGGCACGTCGAGGAGCAGGTCAACGACGTGAACGCGCCGGCGATCGCCGACGAGCGCGGCATCTCGGTGGCCGAGACCAACCGCGCGAGCGCGCGCGACTTCACCGACCTCGTGCGCGTGACGGTGCGCAGCGGCGACGAGTCGGCGCGCGTGGTCGGCACGACGCTCGGCCGCAGGAACCGGCCGCACCTGCTCGAGGCATGGGGCTCGCGCTTCAACGTCCAGCTCGAGCCGCACATGGCCGTGTTCCGCTACAGCGACCAGCCCGGCATGCTGGGCCGCGTGGGCACGGCGCTCGGCGAGGCCGGCGTGAACGTGATCTCGGCCGCGGTCGGCCTCGAGCACGACGACGAGCCGGGCACCGGGGAGGCCGTGATGGTCGTGACCGCGGACCGGCCGGTGCCGCCGGCGGTGGTCGACGAGCTCGTCGCGAGCGACGGGTTCCTCGATGGCCGCGCGGTGAGCCTGTAGAGTGCTTGCACAGATGACGTTCCAGCTCTCGCTTCGACTTCTCCTCCTCCCCCCTCGGGGGGAATAGCGCGTGGCGGCCGCGTAGCCGCAAGACCAGCCAGAGGAGACAGAAGCGGAGCACTGAAAGGAACGACATGACGGACACGACGACGCAGCAGAGGCGCGAGGAGGATCGGGTACGGATCTTCGACACGACGCTGCGCGACGGCGAGCAGTCGCCCGGTATCTCGCTCAACCGCGCCGAGAAGCTCGAGGTGGCGCACCAGCTCGCGCGGCTTGGCGTGGACGTGATCGAGGCGGGCTTCCCGATCACCTCGCCCGGCGACTTCGACTCCGTCCAGGCGATCGCCCGCGAGGTGCACGGCCCCGTGATCTGCGGCCTCGCCCGCACCGGCTTCCAGGACATCGACGCCGCCTGGAACGCGATCAAGGACTCCGAGCGCCCGCGCATCCACACGTTCATCGCCACCAGCGACATCCACATCGAGCGCAAGCTCCAGACCACGCGCGAGGACGTGAAGGGGCAGGCGCGCGCAGCGGTGGCCCACGCCAGGTCCTACACCGACGACGTCGAGTTCTCGCCCGAGGACGGCTCGCGCTCGGACGTCGAGTTCATGGCCGAGGTGATCCAGATCGCGATCGACGAGGGCGCCACCACGATCAACGTCCCGGACACGGTCGGCTACACGATGCCCGACGAGTACGCGGCGATGTTCGAGGAGCTGTACCGCCTCGTGCCCGACCTGCGCAATGTGGTCGTGTCGGTGCACTGCCACAACGACCTTGGACTGGCGGTGGCGAACTCGTTCGCCGGGCTGAAGGCCGGCTGCCGCCAGGTGGAGTGCGCGATCAACGGGATCGGCGAACGCGCCGGGAACGCGTCGCTCGAGGAGATCGTGATGCTGCTCCACACGCGCGAGTCGAGCGTCGGGCTCTGGACCGGCGCCAACACGCGCGAGATCGCGCGCACGAGCCGGCTCGTGTCGCGCCTCACCGGCTACAACGTCCAGCCGAACAAGGCGATCGTCGGGCGCAACGCGTTCGCGCACGAGGCGGGCATCCACCAGGACGGCGTCCTGAAGGAGCGCACGACCTACGAGATCATGGACGCGACCACGATCGGACTCGAGACCAACTCGATAGTCCTGGGCAAGCACTCGGGACGGCACGCGCTGCGCAAGGCCCTGGAGGAGCTGGGCTTCGAGGTCGAGGGGCCGGCGCTCAACACGGCCTTCCGCCGCTTCAAGGAGCTGGCCGACAAGAAGAAGGCGATCACGGCGCTCGACCTCGAGGCGATCGTCTCCGACGAGATGCGCCAGTCGCCCGAGTCGTTCGCGCTCGAGTCGTTCGACATCGAGGCGTCGTCCGGCCGCGCGCCACTCGCGCGGGTGGCGATCCGACTCCCCGGCGGCGAGGTGTCCGAGGGCAACTTCACCGGCGACGGCCCGGTCGACGCGTTCTTCAGCGCGATCAACGCCGCCACCGGGCACGAGGCGAAGCTCAAGGAGTACCACGTGAGCGCGGTGACCGGCGGGCGCGACGCGCTCGGCGAGGTCACCGTGCTGCTCGAGCTGGGCGGGTTCCTCGCGTCGGGCCAGGGCGTGTCCACCGACATCCTCGAGGCGTCCGGGCGCGCGTATCTGCGCGCGCTGGCCAACGCGCTCTCGGAGTCGGCGGCCGCGGAGGCCGAGCACCACCTGCGCGCGGCCGGCGCGATCGAGACGCCCACTCCGTGAGCGTCCGCGACTCGCGGCCGGCGTGGGCCGTGCTCGACGCCGCCTTCGGGCTGCACAAGACGGTCTACCGCCTCAGCGGCGGCCTGATCGGCCATCGCATCCCGTTCGTGCCGAAGATGCTGCTGCTCGACCACGTGGGGGCGAAGAGCGGGACGAAGCGAACGACTCCGCTCGTCTACGTGGAGGACGGCGACTCGTTCGTGGTCGTGGCCTCGAAGGGTGGGCACCCGCGTCACCCGGCCTGGTACCACAACCTGCGCGCGAACCCGGACACGAGGATCCAGGTGGGAACGCGCAAGCTGGACGTCACGGCCCGCGTGGCCACGGCCGCCGAGCGCAAGCGGCTGTGGCCCAAGGCCGTGGACGCGTGGAGCGACTACGCCTCGTACCAGGAGCGCACCGACCGGGCGATCCCGATGGTCGTGCTCGCACCGCGCTAGGCGCGCCTAGAGCAGAGCGTCGATCTCGCGCGCGACGCGCTCGCCCGACCGTACGGCGCCGTCCATGTAGCCGGCCCAGTAGTCGGCGGTCTCGGTGCCGGCCCAGTGGACGCGGCCGACCGGCCGGCGCAGGGCGGGGCCGAAGCGGGTCAGGGCGTGCGGCGTGCCCAGCGCGATCGGGCAGCCGCGGCTCCACCTCTCGCCGCGCCAGTCGGACTCCACGATCCGCTCGACCTTCGCGGCCCGCGGGCCGAAGATCGTCTCGAGCTCGGCCACCACGCGCGCGCGGCGCTCGGCGCGGCGCAGCGTGCGGTACTTGCGGTTCTTGTCGCCGCCCACGAAGCCGATCACGATGCCCTTGCTGGCGTCCTCGGGCGAGTCCTCGAAGAACACGCCCACCGGCCCGTTGGCCGACAGCGCGGTGCCGCTGAGGCCGTCGTCGCGCCAGAACGGGCGGTCGTAGACGATCGAGACCTTCGTGAGCGTGCCGTTGCGCATCGCCTCGTTCAGACCGCGCCGCTGCTCGGGCAGCCCGGGCGAGAAGTCGATCCGGCGCACCATCGTCGGGGACATCGCGATCACCACCTGCTTGGCGTGCACGATCGCGCGGTCGGACTCCACTCGAACGCCGGCTGAGCTCTGCTCGAGCCGGCGGACCGGCGAGCCGAGCACGATGCGGTCGCCCAGCTGCTTCGCCACCCGCAGGCCGACCTGGGCCGAGCCGCCGTGGAAGCGGTCCTGCTGGGCGCCGCCGCGCGTGTTGAAGTTGCGCTCGAAGCTGCCCGGGTGGCCGGCGTCGCCCGACTGGGCGATGAACAGGAGCGTGAAGAGGAGCGACACCTCGCGCATCTCGGCGCCCATCTGCGCGCGCAGCGCGACGTTCACGAGCTTGCGGAAGCGCGGGTTGCCGCTGCTGTTGGCCAGCACGAAGTCGCGCAGCGTCTTGCGGTCCCACTCGTCCGCCTTCGCCGCTGTCCAGGGCGCGTGCACCGGAACCTGCTTCGACAGCTGGTCGAGCTTGTAGATCACCTGGGCCGCGTCTCCGATCACCCTCGGATCGGGCGGCGCCGTGCCGGTGGGCCCGGTGTCGCTCCACTCGAAGCGATGGCCGTCCGCCATCCACACGTCGTTGCCCTCGTCGTACATCGGGAACGTGCCGACGCCCACCTCGTCGGCCAGCGCCTTGATGCGCGTCTGCGTCGGACCGATGAACGTGCCGCCGCGCTCGGTGAACACCCCACCGCCGAGCTCCTTGTTGACCACGCGCCCGCCCACCCGCTCGCGCGCCTCGAGCACCACCACCGAGTGGCCGCGCCTCACCAGCTCGCGCGCGGCGGTCAGACCCGCATACCCCGCGCCGGCGACCACGACGTCGGCGTGACGCACGCGCCGCTTGGCGAGCGCACCGGCGGGAACGCCCGCGAGGAGCGCGCCGGCGCCGGCGGCGCCGACGAGGCGGCGCCTGGTGATCGGTCGGTCGAGGTTCACTGCGAGTCCCACGGCCACGTTAGCGGCTCGGTGGTCTCCGCCAATCGTGCGGTTGTACTAACGCAAACAGCGGCTTTTAGGGGTGCCCCGGGCGACGAGGGTCCATTACTAGTGGCTATAGCCCATATAAATGGACCCTCGTTTCGACGCTGCCCTATCCAGCCTGAACAGACCGCGCCGGGGCGACGAGCCGAGTGGCGCGGAACGCCGCTAGGCGGCCCGGTCCACATGCGGCCGCGCGGCCAGTGCAACCGCGCGCGTCTCCCGCCCGAGCACGAGCGACGGCGCGTCGCGCAGCAGCGGCAGCTTGAGCAGCGCCGCGGCGGGCCGGACGGCTGCGCGGGTCGCGGCGTCCAGGGCGCGCGGCTGGTCGATCCCCGCGAGGCGGCGGAGGTCGCGCGGGACCGTGGCCAGCGCCGCGCGGGCCACCAGCCGGAGCGGGATCTGGAATGGCAGCAGGTCGCGGGTGAGCGGCGGGTTGAGCACGAACGAGATCGCCTCGCGCGCGGGCTCGGAGATGCACAGGCGCCGCCGCACCGAGGCGAAGTACTCGCGCTGCTCGGCCGTGCTGCGCGGCACCATCGACTCCGGCACGCCCACGAGCGGCGCCACCACCGCGCCCTCGGCGTGGTAGCGGTCCTGCTCGGCCGCCGTCAGCCGCCCGCCGTACGCGCGATACGCGGCGAGGAACGAGTGCCACTCCACGCAGTGCACCCAGAGCTGCGTCTCGGGGTCGTCCGCGCTGTAGGGGCCGCCGGTGACCGGGTCGGTGCCGCGCACGCGCTTGTGGATCCGCCGCACGCGCGCCGCCGCGGCGTCGGCGGTGGCGCGGTCGCCGAACACCGTCGCGGTCACGTAGTACGCGGTGCGCTGCAGGCGGTCGAGCGAGCGGTACCGGTAGTCGCTGTGCTGCGCCACTCCGGCCATCGCGAGCGGGTGCAGCGACTGCACGATCAGCGCCCTCAGCCCGCCGACCAGCGACACCGGATGGCCGACGACGCGCCACGCCACCGAGTCGGGGCCGAGGTAACCGTCGTGCGGCACGGGCTCGCTCACAGCATCAGCCTCACCGCGCAGGGTACCCTCGGCGCCCGATGACTCTCGAAGCGGAGCGGGAGCAGGTCGCCACGGCGTGTCGCCGGCTGGCGGCGGAGGGGCTCGTGGTGGGGACCGCGGGGAACGTGAGCGCGCGCGCCGGCGATCGCGTGGCGATCAGCGCCACGGGGGCCGTGCTCGCCGACGCCACGCCCGATCAGGTGACCGTGGTCGACCTCGACGGCGAGGTGGTGGCCGGCGACCTCCAGCCGACCTCGGAGCTCGACCTCCACCTGGGCGTCTACCGCCGCTACGACGCCGGCGCGGTCGTCCACACGCACGCACCGATGGCCACCGCGCTGTCGTGCGTGCTCGACGGAGAGCTGCCGTGCGTCCACTACGGGATGCTGATGCTCGGCGGCGCCGTGCCGGTGGCGCCGTACGCGACCTTCGGCACGCCCGAGCTGGCGGCCGGCGTGCTCGATGCGCTCGAGGGCAAGACCGGCGCGCTGATGGCCAACCACGGGGCGATCACGCACGGCGCCGACCTCGAGAAGGCAGTCGAGCTCTCGCTGTTGCTCGAGTGGGCGTGCACGGTGTACTGGCGCGCGGCTCAGATCGGCGCGCCGCGCGCCCTCGACGAGGGCCAGCAGCGGGACGTGGTCGAGGCCGCGGTCGCGCGCCGCTACGGGACGACGAGATCGATCGAGGAGGACGAGTGAGCGACGAGATGCGGGCGATCGCGATGGGGGTGCACGTGCTCGACGTGCTAGTGCGGCCGGTCGAGGAGATCCCGGAGGGGCAGGGCGGAACGCTCGTGGAGCAGATCCGCATCACGGCCGCGGGGTCGGCGGGCGGCGCGGCGCTGGTGCTCGCGAAGCTCGGCGCCGAGGTGCGGAGCGCGGGTGCGATCGGCACCGACGCCGTGGGCGACATGCTGGTCGGGCTGCTGGAGCGCGACGGCGTCGACACCTCGCTGCTGCTGCGCCGCGACGACGTCCAGACCTCGGCGAGCGTGCTGCCGATCCGCCCGACCGGCGAGCGCCCCGCCTTCCACGTGGTGGGCGCCAACGCCACCTACGGCCCGGACGACGCCCCCTGGGACGCGATCGCCGACGCCACGCACCTGCACCTCGGCGGCCCCGAGTTCATGGGCGGTGAGGCCGCCGCAGGGATCCTGTCGCGGGCCCGCGACGGCGGCGCGGTGACCTCCGCGGACATCCTCGCGCCCGGCGACATGGGCGTGTTCGAGTGGATCGCGCCGATCCTGCCACACCTCGACTACCTGCTCCCAAACGACGAGCAGGTGCTCGGGTTCACGGGTGAGTCCGACCTGGCGGCGGGCTGCCTTGCGCTCGTCGAGCGGGGCGCGGGCTGCGTGATCGCCACGCGCGGGGGAGAGGGCGTGCTGATCGTCGACGGCGACAGCGAGGACGCGGTGCCGGCCTTCCAGGTCGACGTGGTCGACACGACCGGCTGCGGCGACGCCTTCTCGGCCGGCTTCCTGCGCGGCCTCGCGCTGGGCCGCGACCGCCGCGGCGCGGCCGAGCTCGGCTGCGCCACCGCGGCACTGGTCGCCCAGGGGCTCGGCACCGACCACGGCGACTACGACCTGGCCGCCGCCGAGAGCTTCGCCGCCGAGACGCCCGTGCGAGCGTGATACAGGACCGGGACTGGCGCTGGGTCGACGGCGAGCGACTCGTGCGCTACTCGCCCGGCGCCGCCCACGAGGCGGCCGAGCTGGCCGCGAGCCGCGGCCTCGAGGGCTTCGCGCTGCTCACGACCGAGCGCGCGGAGCAGCAGGCGCCCGCGCTCGTGGCCGCCGCGGCGTGCGTGCTCCACGTCCCGGACGGCCCGGTCCCGGAGGCGGCCGCGGCGGTGCGCGCCGACGTGGGTGGGCGGCCGCTCGTCGCGCTCGGCGGCGGCCGCGTGATCGACGCCGCGAAGGCGATAGCGGGCGCCGACGAGCTGCCCTGCGCGGCCGTGCCCACGACGCTTTCCGGCGCGCCGATGACGGCCATCCACCGGATGCCCGCGGGAGTGGAGAGCTGGCGCCTGGTTCGCCCGTCGCTGGTGATCGCGGACCCGAAGCTGATGTCGTCGCAGCCGGAGCAGGCGCGGGCGGCGAGCGCGATGAACGCGTTCGCGCACGCGGCGGAGTCGATGTACGGGCCGATGGCCAACCCGCTCGTCTACCAGGCGGCGATGTACGCGATCGGGCAGCTCTGGCGCGGCCTCGAGTGGCCGGACCGCGACCCCGAGCACCGCCTCGCGATCGGCGCGATCTGCGCCGGATACGCGGTGGGGAGCGCGGGGTTCGCGCTCCACCACGTGGTCGGCCAGACGCTCGTTCGGGTGACGGGCGCGCCGCACGCGCGCGCCTACGCGGTCCTGCTCCCGCATACGCTCCGGGCGATGGTGCCGCGCGCTCCCCAGGCGCTGGCCGACATCGCCGCGGCACTCGTCGTGCAGAACGCTGCGCACGCGGATCCGGAGCGAGTGGCGGAGCACGTCCCGAAGCGCGTGGCGGAGCTGGCCGCGCGGTCCGGCGCCACGCGGCTCTCCGATCTCGGGGTCCGGCCCGACCAGGTGGGGGAGGTCGTCGCGGCGATCCTGGCCCGCCCCGACCTGGCCAACACGCCCGACCCGCCCGGCGAGACAGAGCTCCGCGAGCTGCTGGAGGCGGCCCTGTGAGGCGCGCGGCCGTGATCGTCGCGGCCGCGGTAGCGGTGGCGCTCGCCGGCTGCGGGAGCGGGGCGCCCGACGAGACGGGGCCCGTCAAGTCCGCTCTCCGTGCCTATGTGAACGCCTTCGTGCGGGGCGACGGACCGGGGATGTGCGCGCTCATGACCCCCGACACCCGCGCGAAGTTCGTGAAGGCCGTGCGGGCGCTCGCGAAGACCGACGACTGCGCGAAAGCGACGGTGGCGGTCCGCAACGCGGCCGGCCCCAAGGCCATCGCGGCGATGCGCGGCGCCCAGATCAGGAACGTCCGGATCGACGGCAGCAACGCGAGCGTGAAGCTCGTGGCCAGCTCGGGGCAGAGCCTCGCCACGCTCCGGAAGGAGCGCGGCAAGTGGAGGGTGTCGCTGACGCTCGCCGCCCCGTGAGCCGGATCGCGGGGGGCGCCCCCGCGCTAGGCGCATACAAACGTACGTGATAACATACGGCCGTCGATGGCCACGATCGCTCCGCCCGAGCCCCTTGCGATAGGCCCACGCGTGCGCGCTCTGCGCGAGGCGATGGACCTCTCGCTGCGCGACCTCGCCGACCGCAGCGGCGTCTCGGCGCCGATGCTCTCGCAGGTTGAGCGCGGCGGGACGAGCCCGACGCTGGCCGTGGCGAGCCGGATCGCGGGCGGCCTGGAGCTGTCGTTGTCGCAGCTGCTGCGCCTCGACGAGGGCGACGGCGTGACCATGGTCCGCCGCGCCGAGCGTCGCCCGGGCGGGGCTCGCTCGCGCGGGCACGCCTACGAGGTACTGACCCCGCCGCTGCCGGGCCAGCGCGCCGAGGTCTCCTTGCACGTGCTGGCGCCCGGCTCGGCCACCGGCGGCCCCGGCGACCCGCCGATCCACGAGGCCGGCAGCCGCGAGACCGCGGTCGTGACCGCCGGCAGCCTGCGGCTCGTCTGCGACGGGTGCGCCCACGACCTCGAGGACGGCGACGCGGTCACCTTTGACGCCGACCTGCCGCACCACTTCGAGAACCCGGGCCCCGGCGAGGCCCGCTTCATGGCGGTCGTCAGCGCCGGGCTCAGGAGGAGCTGACATGACCGACGGACCGGCCGCGCGCACGCTGTTCGACAAGATCTGGGCGGCCCACGAGGTGGCGCGGGGGCTGATCTACATCGACCTCCACATGGTCCACGAGGTCACCTCGCCCCAGGCGTTCGACGGCCTGCGCCTGGCCGGTCGCCCGGTGCGGCGCCCCGACCGCACGCTCGCCACGGCCGACCACAACGTGCCGACCGACGGCTCGACGGTCGCTGCGCAGATCGCTGACCACCTGTCGCGCGTGCAGGTCGAGACGCTCGAGCGCAACTGCGCGGAGTTCGGCATCCCGCTCTACTCGATCGGCTCGGAGCGCCAGGGGATCGTGCATGTGATCGGTCCCGAGCTGGGCGCCACGCAGCCGGGCATGACCGTCGTCTGCGGCGACTCGCACACCGCCACGCACGGCGCATTCGGCGCGCTCGCCTTCGGGATCGGCACCAGCGAGGTCGAGCACGTGCTCGCCACGCAGACCCTGGTGCAGCCGAAGCCGAAGTCGATGCGGATCCTCTACTCCGGCGAGCTCGGCTTCGGCGTCACGCCCAAGGACCTGATCCTCGCCACGATCGGCCAGTTGGGCGTGGCCGGCGGCGTGGGCTACGCGATCGAGTACGCGGGCGAGCCGATCGAGCGGCTGTCGATGGAGGGCCGCATGACGATCTGCAACATGACGATCGAGGGCGGCGGCCGGGCGGGGATGATCGCCCCCGACCAGACCACCTACGAGTGGCTCGAGGGCCGCGACGCCGCGCCCGATCCGCTGCCGGTCGAGGAGTGGGACGCACTCCGCACGGAGGACGGCGCGGAGTTCGACCGCGAGGTCCGCGTCGACGCGTCGGCGATCTCGCCGCAGGTCACGTGGGGCACGACGCCCGAGATGGTGGCCCCGGTCACCGGAGCCGTGCCCGAGCCGTCGAGCGAGGGCGAGCAGCGCGCGCTCAAGTACATGGACCTCGCGCCCGGCACGCCGATCCAGTCGATCGCCCTCGACCGCGTGTTCATCGGATCCTGCACGAACTCGCGGATCGGCGACCTGCGGGCCGCCGCGCGGGTGGTCGAGGGGCGGCGCGTGAGCGGCCACGTGAACGCGATGGTCGTGCCGGGCTCGCAGCAGGTGAAGGCACAGGCCGAGGCCGAGGGACTGGACGAGGTGTTCCGCTCCGCCGGGTTCGACTGGCGCTCGGCCGGCTGCTCGATGTGCCTCGGGATGAACCCCGACGTCCTGTCGCCCGGCGAGCGCTGCGCCTCGACGTCCAACCGCAACTTCGAGGGGCGCCAGGGCCGCGGCGGGCGCACCCACCTCGTGAGCCCGGAGATGGCGGCCGCCGCGGCGATCGAGGGCCGCTTCGTCGACATCAGGGAATGGAGCTAGCCGTCCCATGGACCCCATCCGAGTGATCGAAGGCGGCGTGACGGTGCTCGACCGGGCCGACGTCGACACCGACCAGATCATCCCCAAGCAGTTCCTCAAGCGGGTGGAGCGCACCGGCTTCGGCGAGTTCCTCTTCTACGACTGGGCGAAGGAGCCGGGCTGGCAGCTGCCGCGCAACCCGATCCTCGCGACGGGGGCCAACTTCGGCTGCGGGTCCTCGCGCGAGCACGCCCCGTGGGCGCTCGAGGACTACGGCTTCAGGGCGATCGTCGCGCCGTCGTTCGCCGACATCTTCTACTCGAACTGCACCAAGGTCGGCCTGCTTCCGGTGGTGCTGCCGGCGGACGAGGTCCGGGCGCTGGGCGAGGCCGGGGAGGGGCGGGTGGACCTCGACGCCCAGGTGGTGGCGTTCGGCGGGCGCGAGGTGGCGTTCGAGATCGGCGCCGACATCCGGCACCGGCTGCTGAACGGCCTCGACGACATCGGCGCCACGCTCCAGCAGGTCGACGCGATCGATCGCTACGAGCGCGAGCGCGAGCGGCCGGGGCCGGTCACCACCGCGCTGTGACCGCCCGCGACTGGGACGCGTCCACCTACGAGCGCGTCTCGAACCCGCAGGTCGAGTGGGCCATGCGGGTGCTCGACCGGCTGCCGCTGCGCGGCGACGAGACCGTGCTCGACGCGGGCTGCGGCACCGGGCGGGTCACGCAGCTGCTGCTCGAGCGCCTGCCGCGCGGGCGGGTGGTGGCGGTAGACGCGTCGCCGTCGATGGTCGCGGCGGCGCGGGTGGCGCTCGGCGAGCGCGCGACGGTCTTCCAGTCCGACCTCGCCGAGCTCGAGCTGGACGAGCCGGTCGACGCCGTGTTCTCGAACGCGGTCTTCCACTGGGTGCCCGACCACGACCGGCTGTTCGAGCGCATGCACGCGGCGCTCCGGCCCGGCGGCAGGCTGATCGCCCAGTGCGGCGGCGCGGGGAACATCGCACGCTTCCACGCGCTGGCCGACGAGGTGGGGGTGCAGCCGCCGTTCGCCGAGCACCTGGCCGGCTGGCGCGGGCCGTGGAACTTCCAGGACGACGCCGCGACGGCGGAGCGGCTGCGCGCGGCCGGGTTCGTGGACGTCGAGACGTCGCTGCAGCCATGGCCGGTCACGCCGTCCGAGCCGGCTGCGTTCATCCGCACCGTGTGCCTGGGCAATCACACCGACCGCCTGCCCGAGGAGCTGCGGGGGCCGTACGTCGACGCGGTGGCCGAGCGCATCGGGCCGGAGCCGGTGCTCGACTACGTGCGGCTGAACATCGCGGCGCGGCGTGCGTAGCCGAGGGCTTCGCCCAGCGCAGGTCCTCCTCGGCATCGTCGTACTGGCAGCGGCGCTCCGCCTCTGGCGGATCGGCCATCAGAGCTACTGGCTAGACGAGGCCTTCACGGCGCGGATCGTGCGCGGCGACCTCGGCGCGATGGTCGACGGCGTGCGCCACACGGAGTCCACTCCGCCTCTCTACTACGCGCTGGCGTGGCTCTGGGAGCGCGTCTTCGGCTGGCACGAGGCGGGGCTGCGCTCCCTGTCGGCGCTGTTCGGCGTCGCGACGGTGCCGGCCGCCTACGCGGCGGCGCGCGCGGCGTTCGACTCCCAGCGTGCGGGCCTGATCGCGGCCGCGCTGTTCGCGGTCAACCCGTACTTCGTCTGGTATTCGCAGGAGGCGCGGGCCTACGCGCTGCTGGTGCTGCTGTGCACGGTCGCGCTCGCATGCCTGCTCGACCGCCGCCCGGTCGGGTGGGGTATCGCGTCGGGCCTCGCTCTGGCCACCCACTACTTCGCGGCGTTCCTCGTCGTTCCGATGGCCGCGTGGCTCCTGTGGCGAGGGCGGTCGCGGGCGGCCTGGATCGGCGTGGCGATCCCCGTCGCGGCGGCCGTCCTGCTGCTCCCGCTGGGGATCGAGCAGCGCGACGCCGGGCACACGCTGTTCATCGCCGACATCCCGCTCGGCGAGCGTCTGTGGTCGCTGCCGAAGAAGCTCGCGACCGGGGAGCTGGGGACGCCGACCCCGGCGATCGGGATCGCCGTCGGACTCGCGCTCGCCGCCGGGGCCGCGCTGGCGCTGCGCCGGAGCGCCCGCCCGAACGGCCCGCTGCTGCTCGGCCTCGCCGCCGCGGCGGTGGCCGGCGCGCTCGTGTTCAAGCTCGCCGGGCTCGACTACTTCTTCCCCCGCAACCTGATCGGGGCGTTCGTGCCGGTGCTCATCGCCGTCGCGGGCGGATTCGCGTCGGTCCGCGTCGGGTCCCTGCTCACCGGCGCCGTGGCGCTCGCGGGCGTGGCGCTCGTGCTCCAGGTGTCGCTGAACGCGAGCCTCCAGCGCGACGACTGGCGCGGCCTGGCCCACGCGATGGGCCCCGCCCGCGGCACGCGTGCGGTCGTCGTCCAGCCGCCGGTCGGCCAGACGCCGCTGCGCCTGTACGCCGGCGCGCTGACGCGGATCGGCGTTCACGGCACCCGCGCGGCCGAGATCGACGTGGTGGCCAATGCGCGACCGCCGGACTTCGGCACGCCGCGCCCGCCGCCCGGCTTCCGGATCACCGAGCGCCGCACGACGGCGAGCTGGGACCTGATCCGCTACCGCTCACAGGCGCCCCTGCCGGTGGGCCCGAGGCTGCTCGACGGGATGCGCCTGGGACTCGACCGCCCGGCGATCGTCCTGGTCCAGCGACCTGGCTCAGGTCACTAGGCTGGCCGCGTGACCCCACCGCCCTACCGCATCGTCGCCCTCCCGGGCGACGGGATCGGCCCCGAGATCATGGCGGCGGCGCGGGAGCTGCTGGACCGCGTCGGTGCCTTCGAGGTCGACGAGCAGCTGGCCGGCGGCGCGTCGATCGACGCCCACGGCACGGCTCTGACCCCCGAGGTGCTCGACGCCTGCCGCAGGGCGGACGCCGTGCTGCTGGCCGCCGTGGGCGGTCCCAAGTGGGACACCACCGACCCCGACGCGCCGCGCCCCGAGCAGGGGCTGCTCGCGCTCCGCAAGGGGCTCGGGCTGTTCGCCAACCTGCGCCCCGTCCGGCCGAGCTCCGCCCTGCTCGACGCCAGCCCGCTTCGCCGCGAGCGGATCGAGGGCACCGACCTGCTGGTGGTCCGCGAGCTGACCGGCGGCATCTACTTCGGCGACCGCGGGCGCCGGAACGGCACCGCCTTCGACACCTGCGTCTACGACGAGGGCGAGATCGAGCGCATCGCGGAGGTCGCGTTCCGCTTCGCCCGCCGCCGCGTGACCAGCGTCGACAAGGCGAACGTGCTCGAGACCTCGCGTCTGTGGCGCGAGGTGGTCGGCCGGGTCGCCGAGGGGCACCCGGACACGGAGCTGGAGCACCTGCTGGTGGACAACGCCGCGATGCAGCTCGTCTCCCGCCCCGCCGAGTTCGACGTGATCCTCACCGAGAACATGTTCGGCGACATCCTGAGCGACGAGGCGGCGATGCTCACCGGCTCGATCGGGATGCTGCCGAGCGCCTCCGTCGGGGCCGGCGGCCCGGGCCTGTTCGAGCCCGTGCACGGCTCCGCGCCCGACATCGCGGGCACCGGTCGGGCCAACCCGCTGGCGATGTTCGGCTCGGTCGCGATGATGCTCCGCTACGGACTCGGTCGCGACGAAGAGGCGACGGCAATAGAATCGGCTCTGGATCGCGCGCTGGAGGCGGGGTTGAGGACTCCCGACCTCGGCGGCGAAGCAACCACCGAGGAGGCCACCCGGGCCGTCCTCGCAAACCTCTAACCGAAGGGGCGTACGTGAACACCGCCGACCTCATCTGGGCCAACGGAGAGCTGGTTCCCTGGGAGGACGCCAAGGTGCACGTACTCACGCACGCGCTCCACTACGGCACCGGGGTCTTCGAGGGCATCCGCGCCTACGAGACCGAGCAGGGCCCGGCGATCTTCCGCCACCGCGAGCACCTGGAGCGGCTCGAGAAGTCGGCCCGCCTGTACTACATGGACCTCCCGTTCTCGCTCGACGAGCTGCGCGACGCGACCCACGAGCTGATCGCCCGCAACGGGCTCAAGAGCTGCTACATCCGCCCGCTCGTCGTGCGCGGGTTCGGCGAGATGGGCCTCAACCCGCTGGCCAACCCGGTCGAGGTGTACATCGCCGTCTGGGAGTGGGGCGCCTACCTCGGCGAGGAGGGCAAGGCCAACGGCGTGCGCGCGAAGACGTCGTCGTACCGGCGCATCTCGCCCGAGTCGCTTATCCCGCACTCCAAGGCCAGCGGCCAGTACCTCAACTCGGTGCTCGCCAAGGTCGAGGCCACCAAGTCCGGCTACGACGAGGCGATCCTGCTCGACCACAAGGGCACGGTCTGCGAGGGCACCGGCGAGAACGTGTTCGTGGTGCGCGACGGCGTGATCGCCACGCCCGGCCACACCGCCAGCATCCTCGACGGCATCAACCGCAAGTCGGTGATCGAGATCGCCACCGACCTCGGCTACAAGGTGGTCGAGCGCGACGTCGCGCGTGCGGAGCTGCCGCTGGCCGATGAGGTCTTCCTCACCGGCACGGCCGCCGAGCTCACGCCGCTGCGCGAGATCGACGACATCGAGATCGGCCCGCCCGGCGAGATCACGCAGCAGATCCAGCGCGTCTTCGACGACGCGCTGCACGGCCGGGTCGAGCGGTACCGCGAGTGGCTGGACCACGTGCGCGTACCGTCCAAGGCGTGACCGCGGTACAGATCTACGACACGACCCTGCGCGACGGGATGCAGGGGGAGGGCATGTCGCTCTCGACCGGCGAGAAGCTGCGCGTGGCGCACGCGATCGACGGGCTCGGCGTGCACTTCATCGAGGCCGGGTTCCTCGGCTCGAACCCCAAGGACAGCGAGCTGTTCGGCCTGCTCGCGCGGGAGTCGTTCCACCACGCGGAGCTGGCGGCGTTCGGGATGACGAGGCGGCGCGACAGCACGGCGTCCGACGACCCCGCGCTGCGTGAGCTCGCCGACTCGGCGGCGCCGGTCTGCACGCTCGTCGGCAAGACGTGGCGGCTGCACCTCGACAAGGTCACCAAGGTCGGCGCGGACGAGAACCTGGCGATGATCGCCGACTCGATCGGCTTCCTGCGCGACCAGGGCAAGCGCCCGTTCTACGACGCCGAGCACTTCTTCGACGCGTTCCGCGACGACCGCGAGTACGCGCTGCGCTGCCTGCGCGCGGCCGTCGAGGCGGGCGCCGAGGCCATCGTGCTCTGCGACACCAACGGCGCGACCCTCCCCGACCAGCTCTCGCACGCCGTCCACGCGGTGGCGATGGAGCTGGGGGAGCACGCCACGATCGGCATCCACACGCACGACGACTCGGGCTGCGGGGTGGCGAACTCGATCGTGGCCGTCGACGCCGGCGCGCGCCAGGTGCAGGGCACGGTGAACGGCTACGGCGAGCGCTGCGGCAACGCCAACCTCACCACGATCGTGCCCGACCTCCAGCTCAAGCTCGGCTACGAGTGCGTCGAGCCCGAGCTGCTGGCCGGCCTGACGGAGACCGCGCACCTCGTGGACGAGATCTGCAACGTCACGCCGAACCCCAACCAGCCCTACGTGGGCCGCAACGCGTTCGCGCACAAGGGCGGGATGCACGTGGCGGCCGTGATGCGCGAGGAGCGGACGTTCGAGCACGTGGACCCCGCCACGGTGGGCGCCGACCGCACCTTCCTGATCTCCGAGCTGTCCGGGAAGGGCACCGTCAAGTCGCGCGCCGAG